>JADMKA010000082.1:22615-23103 GCA_018780145.1 Vitreoscilla sp.
AACCGCGGATCTTGATCTCTCACGTTGCTGGCACGAAACTCCGGCGCCCAGGTGAGCGCCTGGGGTTCAGTCCCAGCTCAATGCGCCACCGGATTGGTACTCGATGACGCGGGTTTCAAAAAAGTTGCGTTCCTTCTTCAGGTCGATCATCTCGCTCATCCAGGGGAACGGGTTTTCCTCGTTCGGGAAGAGCGCCTCGAGGCCGATCTGCGTGGCTCGCCGGTTGGCGATGTAACGCAGGTAGCCCTTGAACATCGACGCGTTCATGCCCAGCACACCACGCGGCATGGTGTCTTCGGCGTAGCGGTACTCAAGCTCGACCGCCTTGGTGAACAGCGCGCGGATCTCGGCCTTGAAATCGGCCGTCCACAGGTGCGGGTTCTCGAGCTTGATCTGGTTGATCAGGTCGATGCCGAAGTTGCAGTGCATCGACTCGTCGCGCAGGATGTACTGGTACTGCTCGGCCGCACCGGTCATCTTGTTCTGCC
>JADMKA010000138.1 GCA_018780145.1 Vitreoscilla sp.
GGAAGAGACCCGCCTCGCCGATCAGGCGAGGGGCAGCCACTGAGGGCGTTCGGGTGGGCTTTGCGCGAGGGTGCGCACGATACCTTCGACAGGCGTCACGGGGTGTGACGCCAGGGCCAGCGGCGACGTGTCGCCCAAGGGCGCGGGCATGCTGGCACAGGTGCCGTGGCAATGGCCGCAGTCGAAGTCGAAACCGGCGGGCGCCTTTTGGTCCGCCGGTGCGCTGTCCTGGTCGGCCTTGGCCTGGTCCGCGTGCCGGTGCTCGTGGTGGCCCAGGTGCTCGGCGTGCTGACCGGTTTCGTGCCCGCAATATGCCGCCACGGCCGCCCAGCTGAACTGGAGCGGCAGGAGGGCGAGCATGAGGATCGCGAACCAACGGCGCATGAAAAGAGTCTAGCAGCTACAGAGTTTGAGACGGGTCCGCAGGGCTGATCGCCGTGACCGGCATCACCACTTTTCGGCGCGGATGCGTCGGACCTGAGCGTTCATGCGGTGCCGGATGACAAGCGCGTAGAGCCAGCGCTTGAGGCCGGAGAGGTTCGAGCCGTGGCGCGCATAGAACTCGTCCGGGCTGTCGAACACGCCGAAGTCGTCAGCGATCCCGTCCTTCTGGATGTACGTGTCCTGGCCGCGCCATTCAACGCCAGGCGCCGACAGGTCGGGCGTGGCCGCGCCGTAGCCGCAGAACCGCTGTCGGCCCGGGAAGCGCCGCTGCAGGCTGGTCAGGTAGGGTGCATCGAGGATGAAGCCTTCCAGGTTCACCCACCGTCCCTCAAAGGCCACCTCGACCCAACTGTGGACGATGCGTCGCGGCGCCAGCACGTAGGCCAGCCCCGTGATCGCGCCCTTCTGCAGCGGCTTGTCGATGGTGAAACCATGGAAGCGGCAGGCAATGCCCACAGCGCGCATCAACGCCATCAGCAGCGTGGCCTTGGTGTTGCACTGGCCGATGCCATCGGCCATCACCGCCGATGCGGGCAACTCGTCGCCAGCGTTGTAGCCGAAGGCGATCTCGTTGCGCACGAAGTCGTACACGGCGCCGATGCGTTCAAAGGTCGGCAGCTGCCGCCAACCGCGCTCCTCGATCACCGCTTCGATGGCAGGGTGTGTGAAATCGAGCAGCGCGGTCGGCTGCAGCAGTCTGGGTTGTGCATCCATGGTCGTCTCAGCTTCGTTCGGAGGTGCGCATCAGCCGCAGGCCGTTGAAGACCACCAGCAGGCTGGCCCCCATGTCGGCGAAGACGGCCATCCACATGCTGGCGTTGTCGAACAGCGCCAGGAGGAGGAACACGGCCTTGATGCCCAGAGCGAGCACGATGTTCTGCCACAGCACTGCGTGCGTGCGTTGCGACAGGCGCACCGTCTCGGCGATGCGCCGCAGGTCGTCGTTCATCACCACCACGTCCGCGGCTTCCATCGCGATGTCGGTGCCGGCCGCGCCCATGGCCACGCCGATGTCGGCCTGCGCCAGTGCTGGTGCGTCGTTGATGCCGTCGCCGGTCATCGCCGTCGCGCCGTACTGCTTCTGCATCGCCTGGATTGCTGCGAGCTTGTCCTCGGGCAGCAGGTTGCCGCGGATGTCCGTCAGACCGGCCTCGCGGCCGATGGCCTCGGCAGTGGCCTGGTTGTCACCGGTCAGCATCACCGGCGTGATGCCCATGGCCTTCAGCTCGCCGATGGCGGCGGCCGACGAGGGCTTGATCGTGTCGGCCACCGCAAAGAGTGCCAGCACCCCGGACGCAGTGGCCAGCAGGCTGACCGTGCGGCCCGCCGCTTCATGGCGATGAAGCACGGCCTCGATCTCGGCAGAGCACTGGCCGCGCTCTTCGATCAGGCGGTGGTTGCCCAGCACATAGCGCTGGCCGCCGATGTCGGCCTCGATGCCGCGGCCGGACAGCGCAGAGAAGTTGCGGGCCTCGACACTGTTGGGCGTCAGGCCGGCAGCGATGGCGCGCGACACCGGGTGGTCCGAGTGGGCGGCCAGCGCGGCAGCGATGTGTTCGGCCTGCGACCTGGGCAGGCTGGTGGTCAGCATCTCCCACTCGACGAGGCGCGGCTTGCCCTCAGTGATGGTGCCGGTCTTGTCGAGCGCGACAGCTTTGATCAGGCGCGCCTGCTCCAGGTGAACACCCCCTTTGATCAGGATGCCCCGCTTGGCCGCCGACGCCAGGCCGCTGACGACGGTGACAGGCGTCGAGATCACGAGGGCGCACGGGCAGGCTATGACCAGCAGCACCAGCGCCTTGTAGACCGCAGCCAGTACCGTCCAGCCGAACAGCCAGGGACCGGCGATGGCGACGGCCAGCGCCAGCACGAACACGGCCGGCGTGTAGACGGCCGCGAAGCGGTCAACGAAGCGCTGCGTGGGTGCACGGCTGCCCTGTGCCTGTTCGACGGCGTGGATGATGCGGGCCAGCGTCGATTGCGACGCTGCGGCGGTGACGCGGCACTCGATCGTGCCGGTTTGGTTGATGGTGCCGGCGAAGACCGTATCGCCGGGCCCCTTGTCCACCGGCAGGCTCTCGCCAGTGACGGGCGCCTGGTCCAGGCTGGTGCTGCCTTCGGTGACGACGGCGTCCATCGCGACGCGCTCGCCGGGTCTGACTCGTACCGTGGCGCCGATGGGCACGTCACCGACGGGCATTGTTTTCCAGGTGCCGTCAGGCTGCCGCAGGTCGGCGGTGTCGGGTGAGAGCGCCAGCAGGCCGCTAATGGCATTGCGCGCGCGGTCTACGGAACGGGCTTCGATCAGCTCGGCGATGGCGTAAAGCGCCATGACCATGGCTGCCTCGGGCCATTGCCCGATGACGAAGGCTCCCGCGACCGCCACCGACATCAGCGCGTTGATGTTCAGGCGGCCGTGCCGCAGGGCGGTCAGACCCTTGCTGAAGGTGCTGAATCCGGCCAGTGCGATGGCTGCGGCAGCGACCGCCAGGCCCACCCACTTCGACCAAGGTGCGTCCGGGACCAGGAAGGACAGCCCCTCGGCTGCCGTGGCAAGGGCGAGTGCAGCGAGCAGGCGGGGCAATCCGGAGCCGGTGGTGGCAGCGTGCTCGTGCTCGTAGTCCGATCCAACCCCGGCGCCGGTCGACTCCGGAGAATCGGGCCACGCGTGAACCTCGAATCCGGTGTTCCGGATGGCCTCCACTGCTGCCAGTGCAGCCTGCGGCTCGCCGGCGATGCGCAGGCTGCGTTCGCCCAACTGGAAACGCAGCCCCAGGACACCAGGGACGCCCTCGACAGCGCGACGGATCTCGGACTCCTCGCTGGCACAGTCCATCGCCGGGATTCGGAAGCGCTGGCCACCACCAGGCGGTGCGGGCACGGGAGCGACGTGCGCGTGTTCCGCGGTGTCACAGCATGGGCCACACGCGGGCGCTGGTGCCGTGCCGGTCCGATTCGGTTGGATGTCTTGAGGGTGATCGTGAGCCATGTCGCCATTGAAAACCCTGAAGTGGGTATAGAGTCAAGTGGCGTCCTGAACTTTCACTGGCACAAGGGAAATCGCACATGCGCATCGGCGAACTGGCCCAGACCAGCGGAACGCCCATCGAGACGATCCGCTTCTACGAACGCGAGGGCCTGCTGCCGGCCGCCGCGCGCACGGAGGGCAACTACCGCATCTACACCCCGCAGCATGCGGACCGGCTGGGGTTCATCCGCCAGTGCCGCAGCCTGGACATGACGCTCGACGAAGTGCGGGTGCTGCTGCGTTTCAAGGACCAACCTTTGGCCGATTGCGGCGAGGTGAACAGCCTGCTGGACGAGCACATCGGCCATGTGGCCGAGCGGATCAAGGCCCTGCGCGCCCTGGAGAAGGAGCTGAGGGCGCTGCGGGCGGCCTGCCCCGTGCCTCATGCCTCTGCCGACTGCGGCATCCTCCAGGGCATCGATCACGCAGGGGCGAAACCTGCGGCGGCTTCCAAGCGCCATGTGCGTGGCGCGCACTGAGAATTGCTTGGGATCGGTGAGCGGCAGGTTTCTGGTGCTGGCGGGGCCGACAGCTTGTGGCCGTGACCGGGTTCCGCGGCGCAGTGCCACAAGCCGACATTGAGTGATCTGTGATGTGGTCACGGCAGTCTGGAGGACACGCGAACCCCTTTATCCCGCTCCGGGAGCGCACGAGGGCGAGCCGGCTACGACAGCCTGACAGCGTGCGGATGCGCGCCGCGATCGCCGTAGCGCGGCCGGGTGCCAGGGTCATCGTCAGCTGCGTCATGGGGCGCAGCCTGTCGTCGGCGCCGGTGTTCGGCCACCGCGCGCACTCGCATCCCCGCGGTCAGCGTCTCACGCTCCTTGACGGCCAGGCCGTCTAGCAACACCAGCGTGTCGACTACACGGCGGCGCGCCTCGGAGGTGTCGAACTGCCGTACTGTGCTGGTAGCCGACCTGGTGCCATCCATCCAGGCCGGCAGGCGGTCGGGCGCGTTGTCGTGCACCGGGCGCAACCCGGCCAGCAGCAGGTGGCGGCGGACGCAGGCCAGCAACTCGTGGCGCGCCGGCCGCTTGGCCTTGCGCCTCGGGTCCAGCAGGTATGTGATGCGCCAGGTGACGCCGCGGCCGTCGAGGCGACAGATGCGCACCTTGGGCGGCATGTCGCCGGCGGCGGCTCGCGGCGTTGACGTTGCGGTGTGGCGATGGTGACGCTGATCTCGCCCGCACCGCGCGGGGCGCTGGGATCGCATCGCCCTGGCCGTTGGCCGCTGGCCGTTCATGCCAACGCGTTCGCTGGCGGGCCGTGCGAACTCCAGATATTCTCGGCAGCCCATGACCGAGCCACAGCAACTCCAGTCCGCCATCGACGCCTTGGAGGCCCAGCGCGGTTTGCTCGGTGATGCGGTGGTCGACACGGCGGTGGCGCCGCTACGGGCCCGGCTCGCCGCACTGGCTGCGCCGACCGCGCCCCCAGCCGAGCCCGCCCAGGCGCTCAGGCAGGTCAGCATCCTGTTTCTGGACGTGGTGGGCTCGACCACGCTCGCCCGGCACCTCGACCCCGAGACCGTCAGCGCCGTGATGGACGACGCCCTGGCGCGCGGCACGGCCATCGTCGAGGCGCACCACGGCAAGGTGCTGCAGTACGCTGGCGACAACATCCTGGCCGTCTTCGGTGCCGACGAGTCCCGCGAGGACGACACCGAACGCGCCGTGCACTGCGGCCTGGCCCTGCTCGAACTCGGCAAGGTGCTCGGCGCAGAAGTCGAGGCCGCCCATGGCCATCCGGGCTTCAACGTCCGAGTCGGCGTGCACACCGGCGGCGTGCTGCTGGGCGGCGGGGTCGACGCCGATGGCAGCATCCGCGGCAGCGCGGTCAACATCGCCGCCCGCATGGAGCAGACCGCCCCGTCCGGGGCTTTGCGCATCAGCCACGACACCTACGCCCAGGTGCGCGGCCTGTTTGACGTCGACGCGCAGGAGCCGCTCGCGGTCAAGGGCGTGGAAGACGCGATGCTGACCTACCTGGTGCGCGCGGCGCGCGACCGCAGCGGCGCCAGCGTCGAACGCGGGTTGCCCGGCCTGAGCACGCCGATGGTGGGACGCGACGCCCAGCTGCAGCGCCTGCAGCAGACCGTCGCCCTCGTCCGGGAAACCCGCCAACTGCAGGCGCTGACGCTGATGGGCGACGCCGGCCTCGGCAAGACCCGCCTGTTGCGCGAGTGGGTCGCCACACTGCCGGACTGCCGCGTGGTCACCGTCCGCGCGCAGCCCGACGGCCTGATGCGGCCCTGGGGCTTGCTGCGCAACCTGCTGGCCGTGCAGTGCGGCGTGGCCGACACCGACAGCGCAGAGGTTGCGCAGCGCAAGGTCGTGGACCACTTGAGCCCCTGGTTCGTGTCGCAGGCCACGCCGGGCGATGAACAGCACGTCCGGCAGGCGCAGCTCATCGGCCAACTCTCCGGCCTGGCTTTCGTCGACAGCCCGCACCTGCGGGGGCTCGACCCGCGCGCACTGCACGACCAGGCCTTCGCCGCCTTGCGCGCCTACCTGCGGGCGCTGGCCACGGATGCCACGCTCGTGCTGATGGTCGAAGACCTGCACTGGGTCGACGACGGCTCGCTCGACCTGTTGCAGCACCTGCTGGCGCATGCGGCGCAGCTGCCGATGGTGCTGGTCATGACTAGCCGGCCGGCGCTGCTGACGCGGCGGCCGGACTGGGGCGCGGGCGGCGACATCGTGACGCTGACACCGCTGGCGGCGGCCCACAGCGATGAACTCGTGCAAGCCCTGCTGCAGCGGGTGGACGAACTGCCCGCCCGGCTGACGCAGATCATCGTCGGCGAGTCCGAGGGCAACCCGTACTACATGGAAGAGCTGGTGCGCCGGCTCCTCGACGACGGTGTCATCGTGGGCGAGGGCTCACGCTGGACGGTGCGGATGCACCGCCTGCAAGCCCTGAACCTGCCCGGCACGCTGGTGGGCTTGCTGCAGGCGCGGCTGGACGCCCTGCCTGCCGGCGAGCGACTGGCCGCACGCCTGGCCAGCATCATCGGCCACGTGTTCTGGGACGACGCACTGCAGGCGCTGGACGCCAGGGCGCCGCAGGCACTGGCCCCGCTGCAACGCGCCGCCTTCGTGCGCGCCCACGCGACCAGCGACTTTGCCGACACCACCGAGCGCCAGTTCGACCACCACCTGCTGCACCAGGTGACCTACGACACGCTGCTGAAGGCCGAACGCCGGGTCGGGCACGGCGCGGTGGCGCGCTGGCTGGCCGAGCGCAGGCAGGGGCGCGGTGCCGAGTTCCTGGCCATGATCGGCGAGCATGCCGAGCGCGCCGGGGACACGGCGCTCGCCATCGACTGCTTCGAGCAGGCCGGGAAAGAAGCGCAGATGCGCTTCGCGAACGCAGCTGCCACGTCGGCGGTGCGCCGCGCGCTGGCGCTGCTGGGCGAGTCGGACCCGCCGCGTCGTTTCGACCTGCTGAGCCGGGTGAGGAACATCGCCGATGTCGTCGGCGACCGTCCTGCGCAGGAGGCCGCTATCCGGGAAATGGGCGCCTTGCTGGAGCGCCACCCCGACGACGCCAGCGAGGCCAGCCTGCGTTTGTCCCTGTCGCTGCTGGCCGATCGCAGGAGCGACGCCGCCGCCTCCGCAACACTTGCCCGCCAGGCCTTCGAGCTGGCCGAGCGGTGTGGCAACGCCCAGACGGCGGCCCTGGCGCAGGGCCAATTGGCGATGCTGCAGCTGGCACAGCAGGCGCCGCTGCGCGTGATCGCGCACGTCGAGACCGCCCTGAGCTGGTCCTCCCGGATCGAGTCGGCCCATGCGCGCGCTCACACCGAGGCCCAGCTGATGGGTCCGCTCGCCACGGCTTCGATCCAGCTTTGCCGTTTCGATGAAGCGCGCGAAACCTTGCTGACGGTGCTGGCGCGCGGCGAGGCGCTGGGCCTGCCGCGCGTGCAGATCGGCGCGCTGACCAACCTGGCGGACGCAGCCGTCCGCCAGGGCCGCTGGGACGAGGTGGTCGACCGGGCCGAGCGCCTTCGCACACTTGGGCAGTCCATCGGCAACGCGTGGGGCGAGGCGAACGCCCATGCCTTCCTGGGGCTCGCCGCGCAAGCGCGCGATGACCCCGCGGCGGCCATCAGGTGCCATGAGCAGGCGCTGGCGACCCTGCACGCCACCAGCGACCGGCGCCTGGACGCGCTGCTGCTGCAGCGCCTGGCGGTGTGTCGGCTGGCGCAGGGCGATGCGGCTGGCGCAATGCAGGCGCAGGCCGAGTCACAGGCTGCGTATGAAACCTTGAACGACCCGCTCGGGGCATGTGAGTCAGCAGCGCAGGGTGCGCTGTGCGCCGCCCGGCTCGGCCGGCTGAATGTGGCACGCGCAACGGTCGAGCGGCTGCTCACTCGGCTGTGTGGAGATCTGGCGGAGCGCCACGCCCACGAGACGATCGCCTTGCGCTGGAGCTGCCAGCAGGTGCTGCAGGCGGCGGGCGATGCGCGCGCCGCGCCGATGCTCGCGCACTTGAATGCCGACGTGCACGCACGCGCGGCCGAGCTCACCGGCCCTGAGGACCGCGAGCGCCTGGTTCAGGACTTGCCGGTGTTCCGCGCCATCGCCGCCGCCCATGCCCAAGGCGGCGAGGCCCAAGCCTTGCAGCGGGACCGCTGACGAGGTCGGGCGCCGGCACGCCCACCGATTGGCGCCACTCACGTTTCAGGCGCCTGGGCCGCCGCGCCGGCCCACCACGCGCCCGCTGAGCCCCGCAGTCGTTGCGACAAGTGCAGCGCCACGTTGCGGTGCAGGCGTATCGCAACCTCCGGGTGTGTGCGGCCGATGGCATCCAGGCTTTCCTGCGTCAGGCCGTGCACCTCGGCGTCCGCGTCGGCCACGGCGCTCGCCGTGCGCCCGCCCCCATCGAGCATGGCGGTCTCGCCCAGCATCATGCCCGGAGAGACACTCAGGTAGCGCTGCGTGCGACCCTGTTGGTCGGGCGCGCTGAGGATGCTTACGGAACCGCGGCCCACCACGAACAGCCGGTCGGCCGCATCGCCTTCGCTGAACAAGGTCTCGCCAGCGGCCAGCCGGAGCGGCTGCAGATGCGCGCTGACCACGGCCAACTGCGCCACGTCCAGCCCGTTCAACAGCGACCACGCGGCCAGCGGCACCGCACTCATCTCGTGCACGTTTTCGTCACCCAGCAGGCGTTGCTCGGCGGCTTCGACCGCGCGGTCGGCGTCCGGCCAGTGTGCGAGTGCCGGCGCGAAGCTGCGCAAGGCCTGCGCCGGCGGCGAAGCCGCGGCCAGCCCCGCCAGCCTGACGTCGATGCCGCGCTGGCCCGCCCGCTGCACCACCTGCTGCAACGCCAGCGCGCCCGACTCGTCGATGGTGCCCACGCGCCGCAGGTCCAGCACCAGGCTGCGGCAATGGCCGCCCAGCGCGTCGGTCTCGTCGAGCAGCCGCTCCGCGCTGCCGAAGAACAGCGCACCGTCCAGCTCGAAGACCTGGATGGCGTGGCGCAGCGGCGCGAGCCGTGCCTCCACCGCCGCCGGGTACATGCGCCGCGAAGGCCGCCGCGCAGCGGTGTAGCGGTCCTGCACCGGCGACCGGTTCATGCGCAGGGCGAAGGTCAGCAGCGACAGCAGCACGCCCAGACCGATGCCGGCCCCCATGCCCTGCAGGACCATGGTGCCGACCACCAGCACCATCACCCCCAGCCCCAGCAGCAGGTCGCGGGAATGGTCGCCCGCCCACCAGCGCTTCAGCAGGTGGCCGCTCCAGCGGTCGGCCAGCCCCCAGGCCACCATCAGCATCATGCCGGCCAGGGTGGCCAACGGCAGCGCGGCCAGCACCGGGCCGCCCAGCAGGAGCAGCAGCGCCACGGCCACCGCACCCACACGTGCCGCCACGCGCCCTTGTCCACCGGCCTGCAGGGTGGCCAAGACGCGCGTGCGCGTCACCACCAACGGCACGCCGCCGAACAGGCTGCTGGCCAGGTTGCCGCAGCCCAGCGCGATCAGCTCGCGGTCGGGGTCGTGACGGGTGTTGAGCAGCTGGTCCGTGGCGCGTGCGTTGAGCGACGATTCCAGCGCGCCGATGGTGGCCAGCGCCAGCGCCGCCAGGCCCAGCTGCGCGGCATGCGCCTGCAGCAGTGCCCAGCCGGGCGCCCCCCACAGCGCGGCCAGCGGCGGCTGCCAGGCCCAGACCGGCGGCAAGGCGCCGACGGTGGGGCCGGCGTCGACGGGGCTGGCCTGCGCCGCGAGCAGGGCATACGCGACCGAGCCCGCCGCCAGCGCCAGCAGCGGCGCGGGTAGCAGGGGCCAGCGGCGCCGGCACCACCAGATGCTGACGGCCGTGGACAGGCCCAGCACCAGGGCCGCGGGCCGGGCCTGCTGCCAGGCGGCCGCGTTCAGCGCCGTGCCCAGCGGCAGGCCCAGCAGCAGCGGCACCTGCGCCAGCACGATCAACACCGCGGCGCCGTTCATGAAGCCGGCCAGCACCGGCTGCGGCACCACCCGCGCCAGCCGGGCCCAGCCCAGCAGCCCGAAGGCCACCTGCAGCAGCCCGCTGAGCAGCACGGCGACGGCGCAAAGCCCGATCAGGCTTGGCAGCGCACCCGGCTGGCCCGGCGCCAGCCGCGGGTCGGCGAGCAGGGGGCCGACCAGGCTGGCCATGGTCAAGGCGGTGGCCGAGCTGGGCGTGGCCGTGGGCAGGCGCGTGCCGCTGAGCTGCGCGTGCACCAGGCTGCCGACGCTGGCCGTGGCAAAGGCCGCCACCAGGGCTGCCTGCGGCGCCAGCGCGCCCAGTGGCCAGAAGGCCAGCGTGCCGACGACCAGCACCAGCGGCACCGCCGCCAAAGCCCCGGTGCAGCCGGCCAGCGTTTCGCGGCCCCATCCCGCGGCCAGCCGGCCATCGCTGCCGTGGTTCACGTTGTTCCGTTGCCCGGTGGTTGAAGGGTTGCCCCGTCGGCCGGGGTGCCCGGCACGGGCCCCGACGCCCGCGCAACCGCCGCGTCACGCAACAGCCGTGCCACGATCAACCGCATCACGTGGAAGCCCAGCCGGGGGTTCTGGTAGTACAGCAGGGCCATTTCGTCGGCGGTGAGGCTGTAGAGCACGCAGTCTTCAGCGCATTCCAGCGTCAGCGTGCGCTTGTTGTCGGGCGCGAAGAGCCCGATCTCGCCGACCAGGGCGCCTGCCTTCAACACCTCGCCGTGCTCCACGAGGCGCAGCGAGCCCTTCTCAAGATAGAGCATCTCCGTGGCCACGTCACCCTTGCGCCACAGTGTGTCGCCGGCCTTCGCCGTGCGGGGGTGCATGTGGGGCAGCAGCCACTCCGATACCGGCGTGTCGGCCCTGGCGTTCTCTATCGCCTTGACCAGCCTGCGCATCTGCAGCGTCTTCTTGATGTTGATGGGGATCAGCACGCCATAGAGCGCCAGTGTCGGGATGGCTTGCGCAAGGTAGCCATAAAGCACGAGGAAGCAACAGGCCGCAAGCGCCGCGATGCGCAGCGGCAGCATGCTCTTCATCATGTAGCTCGACAGCATCAGCGCAGCGCCGATGAAGCCGACGACGTGGGCGATGCTGACGTTCATGGTGCGGGACCCTGCCCGGACGCCTTGGGCCCCAGCACCTGCAACGCGTGCTCATAGCCTTGCGTGACGATCTGGTCGAAGCGCCCCCATTCAAGCAGGCCCACCCGTTCCAGCGGCGGGTTGAAGTAGATGTCGGTCATGCGCCTGGCCGCCCGCTGGCGCGAGACGCTGTAGAGGACGGTGACGTTGAGCAGGTAGTTCATCAGCGATGGCATGCGGTAGCGCCGGGCCTTGCGCGGGCGCAGGCGGTCGCGCAACAGCGTCCAGGTGCCGGGCACTTCGTCGAATTCGATGCGGCGTGGCTTGCTCAGGCCGAGGTCGGCGCCGATCACGACACCCACGCCCCGGCGGGCGCGCATCACGTCGACCGGAAAGTTGTTGAAGGTACCGCCGTCGCAGAGCAGATCGCCGTCACGCACGACCGGCGGGAAGGCGCCCGGAATCGCGATGCTGGCCAGCACCGCCTGCCGTAGCCGCCCGGAACGCAGCGTGTCTTCCCGGGCCTGCGAGTAGTTGGTCGCGATGCAGAAGTAGTTCTTCCAGAGGTCCTCGATGTCGGCGTCGCTGCCGAGCAGGCTGTGCACCGCCTCGCTCATCATGCGGCGCATCCGCAGGCCCTTGATCAGCGAGATCAGGGGTAAGACATTGAAGTCTCCGGTCGGGTTGCTGCGGAAGACCTTGCGAGTGAGCGCCATCAGCTCGGGCAACGGCCGGTCCGAGGCCACCAGCAGAGCCATCAACGAGCCCATGCTGGTGCCGCCCACGCAATCGATCTCGATGCCCCGCTCCAGCAGGGCGCGCAGGATGCCCAGGTGGGCAAAGCCGCGCGCGCCGCCGCCGGCCATGACCAGGCCCACCGCCTTGCGCGCCTCGAAACGTGCCAGGCGGGCCATGTCGCGGGCGAGCGTGGGGCGGATGTGCAGATGGTCCGTCACGGGCCGGCGGCTCAGCCACTTCGCCGTTCCCTGCGGGCAGGGTGCGTCGGCTGCGTGCAGCAGCACAAGGATCTCCGCCGCCTCCGTGGCCGGCTGCCGGTTCATCAGGCATTGCGTCTCGTTGGCGTGGATCAACGGCGGCTGGGCGGAATCGGCCAGCAGCAGCAGTTCATCGCTGTGTCGGGCGCAGCGACGGGTCCAGTCCGTGGGGCCGTCGTCAGCGACGAGCAGCACGAAGTCATGCGCGGCCTCGATCTCGTCGAGCAGCATGGCGGTTCGCCGGCTCATCTCCGCGCGGTCGTCGATGCGCTCGCCCAGTTCGGCGTCGACGGCGGCACCATCCACGACCCTGACCCGTCCGAACTGCTGCAACTGCGCGGCCAGGTCGCGGGCGAACCGTGGCGACGCCACACCCTCCGAAACCGGCAGCAGGCCGATGGTCACCGGAGCCGCAAAAGGCCGCGGCTGAAGCTCGGTCTTCATCCGCTTGATGATCTGCCGCGTGAGCGCGACCGAAACCTGGGCGCTCTGCGCGATCAACGCCTGGAAGTGCGGCTTGTCCAGTCGCACGAGCACCGAGTCCCGGATGGCGATCACCGTGGCCGAGCGGGGTTCGTCGGTGAACAGGCTCATCTCACCCACCACCTGGCCGCGCGACATCTCCCGCACCATGCGCGGGCTGCCCTCGTCCTGGTCCACATAGGCGCGCAGACGCCCACTGACCGAGATGTACATGGAGTCGCCCGGCTCGCCCTGCACCATCAGGGCCTGGCCGCCGGCCACCTCCACCCAGGTGAGGTGCTCACGCAGCAGCGCCAGGGCCGACGCATCGAGCTCGCCGAAGACGCTGGCCAGGATCTGGCTCAGCAACTGTTCAAGGCGCGCGGGGGAGCCAGGATGAGTGAGTGCCTTCAAGGAAGGCTCCCGTGGGCGGTGATCTGCGTCGCCAGGCTCATCACTTCCGACCCCTCTCTCTTTGGGTGGCCGAGATCCGAAACGCTTCGGCTCGATGGGATTGACGCCAAGTCTATGCGACAGCGCCCTGCACGCCGGAGGGCAATGCCATTGTGGAACGCGTCCAGGCACACCGCGGTACGGTGCCGCCGAGACACCCAGGCCGCCTTCGGCGCCGCCCCGTCCCGCGAGCAAGAGCACCGCCGCAGTTCCTGATCGACGAAAAGTACATGAAGACCGGCGTGAAGGCACTGGTCGAGGTGGCGCTGGGGTGTTTGGCGGGCAAGCCCTGAGCGCCGCAGCAAGTCAACTCGACGAAGGCCCGCTGTGCTGCGCCAGCCCGGCCGAGCCAGGGGCGGTGTCGCGATTCGACCAAGCAGTGCGGGCGGCTTCGTGCCCGACCGGGATGAACAGGCGCTGGTTCATTTCGACGCTGGGGGATGAGGGTGATCGGCAAGAGCATACCGGCGCACCCAAAGCGCGGACGCCGCAGGCTGCATGTGGCCGGCGCCCGGAGATCACGAACGGCTGCTTCGTGGATGCGAACCACGAAACAGGAGAGCCTGAGCCTCGGGCAGCTCTGGAGAAACCCGACGGACGGATATGGGTTGGCTCCGCCAGTTCGAGGTGTAGTGAAGCGGTCGCCGCCACGGCGTGGCTCTTCTCGTCCAGGTCGTACGGCCGCACTACCTCGTAAAGCTGACGTTCGAGCCCGCATGTCTCCCCCTGAACGACGACTGCTTGGTGGCAACCCGCGTGAGTAGGGCCGCGGCCCGCGACCGGCTCCTACCGCTGCATAGCTGTCCCTGAGCTGGAAGCCGTGAGCGGCTGCAAGGGGTCGTGTACGGCCGATCACTGGGGGCAAAAGGAGTCGTTCGCAGGCACCCATCCAGTCTGCCAGGGTCGAGTGACCGGTGACGAAGGCAGAGCGGGCGTACGCGGCGCGGTCTGCGAGTGCAAGGCGGTCAACACCGCAGTCGTACAGGACTGCAGAAGTCGGATGGCCGGGTCCAGTCTCAAGCTGAATTGGGGGTGGCTGATGAGCACTGACCGCGAGACGATCCAAGCTACGGATTGACAGGCAGTGCTTCGAGCCATAGGGGTAACTATGGGGGTAGCCTCTCCCAGTGAGTTTAATGAGAGCTAGGCACAGAAAGGCTTGAGAAGAAAGATTCGATTCCCTTCACCCGCTCCATCGGCCATGCTGCATCTGCTGCCGCCCGGGCCAAGGGGCTGACGCTACTTCCAGCGCTCGCACGATGGCCTTGTTCAAGGCCGCCCCCCTTCCACTCTCGTTGCATCTCGCGCCACCGTTGGTTCAACGGCGAAAGCGTGGCTCACGCTGCGGTACGCGGGCCATGCCGAGCGGTCGGGTGTCTCGACGGCTCGTTCAACTGGTATTGCAGTGGTATTAAACAGGTGCTATCCTGTCCCCGTGCGCCCCGTGGCGTGGTGATGGCAGGAGCAGAGGGTGGAAGGTCTGAAGTGGTGTGGGTGGTCGGCTCGGCAGGTTGGCGCGTCGTTGATGCTGGGTCTGATGCTGGCCGGAGGGGCGCAGGGCATCGAGCCGGCCCAGCAGCCTGGCCTGTTCTCCGGCCAGGCGCTCGATTTCGAGCGCACCAGCGGCAAGGTGGTGGGCGTCTACATCCCGAACTGGGAGCCGGTGGCTCTGGTCGACGGATTGCGCGGCGGCAGCGTCACCCACCTGATCTACGCCTTCCTGCATGTCTGCGGTCCTGGCCAGCTGCCGCAGGATGCGCCGCGTTGCGAGGGCAAGCGTGAGTTCGAGCTGGCCACCGCGCCAGTCGACCAGACGTTCAACGAGGCGTTCGTTCGCCTGAAGGCCCGGGCATCGCATGTCAAGGTGCTGGCCTCGGTGGGGGGCTGGGGCGGCTCCGACCCGTTCTTCCACCTGGCCAACGAGGCGGCGCGGCGTGACCGCTTCGCAGCCTCGGTCGTCGCCTTCCTGCGCAGCCACCCCGGCTTCGATGGCATCGACATCGACTGGGAACATCCCACCTCGAACGGCAGCGCCAATGGCGTGGCGCTGGGTGCGCCGGCCGATGGGCAGGGGTATGCGGATCTGATGCATACCTTGCGCAAGGCCCTGGACAGCTTGACGGCCGAAACCGGCCGGCCCTACCTGGTGACCAGTGCGATCAATGCCAACGCCTCCTTGGTGGGCAAGATCAACTACCGTGAGGCCGTGCGATCGATGGACCTGGTGTTCGTGATGTCCTACGACTTCTACGGCCCCTGGACCGCCACCGCCGGCCACCACAGCGCCTTGCGAAGCCGCGATCCGCAGGGCGACGACAGTCTGGAGAATGCCATCCGGACCATGCGGCAAGCCGGCGTGCCCCCTTCGAAACTGGTGGCTGGCGTGGCCATGTACGGCCGCGGCTTCACCGGCGTCACCTCGCCCGCGCCCGGGGCCAGCTTCAACGGGGTGAAGCGCGCAGGCGTGTTCGCCGGTGCCGACGGCTCCTTGCCCTACCGTGAGATCGCATCGCGCTACCTCGACCGGCAGGGCCGAGGCCGGCTGGGCTACCAGGTGGTGTTCGACGCAAAGGCAGAGTCCTATGCCTTGTGGAACCCGCGCGATGGCCTGTACATGGGCTACGACGACCCCCGCGGCATTCTGCACAAGGGCCGGTATGTGGCAGAGCAGGGCCTCGCAGGGGTCTTCGCCTGGGAGTACTCGCAAGACAACGGTGATCTGCTGAACGCCATGAACCGGGGCGTGGGGCACCTGCCGCTGCGGCCCTGAGCTTCGGTGGCATGCGCATTGCTTCACGAACTGGCAGCCCGGCCGGACGGCATTGAACTTTGTTGTCAGGTTTCCCGCAGGGGCACGGTGCCGAGCCCAGGGCTGGCAGGCTACAGTCTCCGTGTACCTATGCAAGCCGTGCCGTCGCCACCATGGCAGGCGCCTCACCAGGATCACCATGAACATCAAGAAGCTGAGCAGCCTGTTTGTCTTGTCGCTGGCCGCATTGGGTGCGCAGGCCTCGCAGCGGGTCTGCGAGTACCAGTTGATCCCGACGCAGGTCTATGCCACCGGCCTGTTGGAGCAGGGCCTGCAGTTGCCGCTGCTTGTCGATTCGTACTTGCCCACGACCTGCAGCGACGGCCCCGCCGGCATGGTCCAGCCGGTCTTGCTGATCCCGGGTGGCGGGTTCAACTGGGTCGAGCGCGACCGCGAGAAGATCGTCGAGATCGCGGTCGGCCTGGCCCAGGCGGGCTTCGCAGTGTTCCCGATCGAACACCGGATCCGCGATTGGAATGGCTTCGCGCCGGTTTCGGAAACCAAGACCTCGGCCGAACTGAAGGTCTACCAACGCAACCTGAAGAAGAGCCCCTACCCGGGCGACCAGCACTTCCAGGCGCTGATCGCGATGGAGGATGCCTTCAAGGCCCAGGCCTGGGTCAAGTCCAAGGCCACCGAGTACAACCTCGACGTCACGAAGTTCGGCATCCTCGGCGGATCCTCCGGCGCCTGCACGGCGCTGGGCATGGAATACAGCGGCAACAACCTCGACGAGGGCGTGTCCGACTTCCAGGCGCTGATCGACATGTGGGGCGACTTCTTCCCGCACACCCACATGGAAACCGGCGAGTCGCCGCTCCTGATCCTGGCAGGCACCGTCGACCCGGTGATCGACTACCCGCTGACGACCGACATCATGCAGCGCGCCAAGGCGGTGAGCGTCGACGCCAGCCGCATCACGATGCCCGGCGTCAAGCATGGCCTGGACGACGCGGACATCTTCAACCGCATGGTGGTGGGCACCAACCTGACGATCTTCCAGTCGATGGTCCAGTTCCTCGAAGCCAAGCTGCGCCCGGCGACACGCCAGAAGTGGCCCCCGGTCGGCCAGACTCGCGAAATGCTGGCCGAGGAGTACCCGCCAGCGCCCTGAGATGGGGCACCCGGTGCCGGGGTACCGGCCCCACCCGCCATCACCCGTTGGAGGTGGCGCGCACTTCCTCGATGGAGGTGACTCCGGCCAGCATCTTGTCCAGCCCGTCCTGGCGCAGCGTGCGCAAGCCTTCGCCCATCGCCTGTTGCTGAATCTGCTCGGCGCGGGCGCCGGTCTGGATCAGGTGCCGCACGGCGCGTGAGACCGTCAGCAGCTCGTGGATGCCCGCTCGGCCGCGCAGGCCGCTGTGGTCGCACTTCTCGCAGCCCGTGCTGCGCCAGGCGGGGATCTTCCCGTCGACACCGAAGCGCGCAGCCCAGTCGGCCAGCACGCTGTCTGCTGACGGGGTGTCCGCATGGCCGCCCCAGGCATGCAGGTGGTCCTGCAGCCACTCGTCGATCTCCTCGGCGTGCGCCGGGCGCGAGGTGCGGCAGTGCGGGCACAGGCGCCGGACCAGCCGCTGGGCCAGCACGGCCAGCAACGAGTCGGCGAAGTTGAACGGATCCATGCCCATGTCGAGCAGGCGGGTGATCGTCTCGGCTGCGCTGTTGGTGTGCAGGGTCGACAGCACCAGGTGGCCGGTGAGCGACGACTCCACCGCGATCTGCGCCGTTTCATGGTCGCGGATCTCGCCCACCATGATCACGTCCGGGTCGGCCCGCAGGAAGGCGCGCAGCGCCTTGGCGAAGGTCCAGTCGATCTTCGGATTCACCTGCACCTGGCGCAGGCCGGGCTGGGTGATCTCGACCGGATCCTCGGCCGTCCAGATCTTGCGTTCGGGCACGTTGATGTAGCTCAGCGCCGAGTGCAGCGTGGTGGTCTTGCCCGAGCCGGTAGGGCCCACACACAGCACCATGCCGTAGGGGCGCTCGATGGCGTGCTTGAGCGCGGCCAGGTTGGCGGGTGCCATGCCCAGGTTGTCCAGCGGGATCGGCTTGGCCGAGGCCAGGATACGCATCACCGCATCCTCCATGCCGTTGGCCGTCGGGATGGTGGCCACGCGCAACTCGATCGGGCAGCTCGACACGAAGCGCGAGAAGGTGATCTTGCCGTCCTGTGGCCGGCGGCGCTCGGAGATGTCGAGGTCGCACATGATCTTCAGGCGGGCGATAAGCGCACTGCGGTAGGTGTGCGGCAGCTCCAGATAGGGCTTGAGCACGCCGTCGCGGCGGAATCGGATGCGCACCTTCTCGCGCCCGGGGTGGGTCTCGATGTGGATGTCCGACACGCCCTGCGAGTAGGCCTCGACGATCATCGTGTTGATCAGGCGGACCAGAGAGTTGTCGGACTGTTCGATCGCGCTCTCGTCCTCCCCGGTGGAGGACCCGGTGTCGTGCGACTCCTGCAACTGCGCCAGCAGCTTGCTGGTGCCGCCCTCGTCGAAGTTGATCGCGCCCGTCGGGTCGAACGCACCGCCCGCGCTGCCGTCGTCGAAGCCGTGCTTGTTGTAGACCTGCGTGATGCTGCGGGCCAAGTGCTCCCCCACCGGCAGGACCGGTACGATCTTGCACTGGGCGAGGAACTCCAGCTCGTCCAGCACTTCGCGGCGCGAGGGGTCCTCGATGGCCAGCACGAGCCGGCCCGGGAGCACCTGGAGCGGCAGCACCACAAGGCGCTTGGCGGACGCCAGCGGCACCTTGCGGATCGCCTCGGCCTCGATGGGGAAGGCATCCACATCGACCACCGGGTAGCCCATCTTGCGGGCCAGCGCGGTGCGCAGGTCGTTGCGCTGCACATGGCCGGCGCGCACCAGGATCTCGCCCAGGGGGATCGAGCGGTCGTTGCGCTGCTGGGCCAGGGCGTCTTCCAGCTGGCCAGGTGTGATGAATCCCAGCGCGATCAGCGCTTCGCCCACCCGCACCATCGGCATGCGCGACTGCTCGGCCAGTGCCTGGGCCAGCTGCTCGGGCGTCACCACCTGGCTGGTGAGCAGCATGTCGCCGATCTTCTGCTCGCGCAGGCGCTCCTGTTCGGCCAGCGCGGCGTTGATCTGCGCGGGCGTGGCGGTGTTCTCGGCCACCAGCACCTGGCCCAGACGCGGGCCGAACTCGATCGTGGTGAAGGCCGAGCGCGGGCAGAACATGCGGCGCACGGCGCCTTGCTCGTCCACGGGCGGGAACAGGAAGATGCCTTGTGGGGTCTCCACATGGCCGATGGTCTTGCCCTGCGACTCGCCGCCGCCGACCAGGCGCACGGTGTAGTCGGTGGCCGGGTGGAAGTCGAGCAGCGCGCCGGGCGCGCCGGTGGCTACCGTGATGCCCGGCCGCAAGGGTGTGGTGAGGGTCAGGCTGCGGAACTGGGACAGGCGCAGCGGCATCGTGGTGCGGGCCGGAGGCACCTGCACCTGGGCCACGCCCTGCACCGGGTCGAACAGCGACAGGCGGCCCTGCATCACCTTGCCGTTCAGGCCGGCGATCTCGCAGGGCTCGTGCTCGGCCTGAGGCTCGGCGCTGGGGTAGACGGCGTACGGCGGTGCCGGCCAGGCAAACGCCGCGCTGCGCGCCCGGTCGGCGTTGGCGTCGACAAGGTCTGCCTCGTGGGGGACCAAGGACAACTGCGTGGAAAGATCGGTCATGGCCGCGCTCGCGTGAGGTCACCGGCCACGCGACAGGCGTGGCAACGGGCCGGATTCGATGCTAGACCACGGGTGCACGCGCCATTGCCAGGAAAAGTGGCGTCAAGCGCGGCCTGTTTTCGGGCATGGTCCGACTCGACGAAAATCGGCGCATGACCCCCACTGATCGCCCCGCCCGCTGGCAGTTCTGGATCGACCGCGGCGGCACCTTCACCGACATCGTCGGTCGCCGGCCCGACAGCTCGTTGGTGACGGCCAAGCTGCTGAGCGAGAACCCGGAGCAGTACCCCGATGCCGCGGTGGAGGGCATCCGGCGCCTGCTGGGCCTGAAGCCGGGCGAGGCGATCCGCGCGGACCAGGTGGACTGCGTGAAGATGGGCACCACCGTCGCCACCAATGCCTTGCTGGAACGCAAGGGCGAACCGACGCTGCTGGTCGTCTCGGCTGGTTTCCGGGATGCGCTTCGCATTGCCTACCAGGCCCGCCCGCGCCTGTTCGACCGGCGCATCCTGCTGCCGGAGTTGCTCTATGAGCGCGTGGTCGAGGCCGATGAGCGCGTGGGCGCGCAGGGCGACGTGGTCCGCCCATTGGACGAGGCCTGCCTGGGTGCGGACCTGCAGGCTGCCTTCGATGCCGGCCTGCGCACCTGCGCCATCGTCTTCATGCATGGCTACCGCCACACGGCGCACGAACTGGCAGCCGAGCGCCTGGCGCGCCAGGTGGGCTTCCACCAGATCTCGGTGTCGCACCGCGTCAGCCCGCTGATGAAGCTGGTGGCGCGCGGCGACACGACGGTGGTCGACGCCTACCTCTCGCCCATCCTGCGCCGCTACGTGGACCAGATGGCGCGCCAGATGCCCGGCGTGCGGCTGTTCTTCATGCAGTCTTCGGGTGGCTTGACCGAGGCCCACCACTTTCAGGGCAAGGACGCGATTCTCTCGGGCCCCGCCGGTGGCATCGTCGGCATGGTGCGCACGGCGCAGGCGGCCGGCCACGACAAGGTGATCGGCTTCGACATGGGCGGCACGTCGACCGATGTCTCGCACTTCGCCGGCGAGTTCGAGCGCGCCTTCGAGACCCAGGTGGCCGGTGTGCGCATGCGTGCGCCGATGATGAGCATCCACACCGTGGCCGCGGGTGGCGGGTCGATCATCCAGTTCGACGGCGCGCGGCTTCGCGTCGGCCCGGAATCTGCCGGCGCCAACCCGGGGCCGGCGAGCTACCGCCGCGGCGGACCACTGGCCACCACCGACGCGAACGTGATGCTCGGCAAGATCCAGCCGGCCTGGTTTCCGGCGGTGTTCGGCCCGGCGGCCAATGAGCCGCTGGACCGCGCGGTGGTCGTTCGCCGCTTCGATGAACTGGCCCAGGCCATGGGCAGCGCCGCCGGC
Organism: Vitreoscilla sp.; assembly: GCA_018780145.1. Lineage (GTDB taxonomy): Bacteria > Pseudomonadota > Gammaproteobacteria > Burkholderiales > Burkholderiaceae_C > Ideonella. The sequence goes on from JADMKA010000138.1 coordinate 20,817, forward strand.
CGGGCGGTGAGCGCCGAGGAGGTGGCCAGCGGCGCGTTGCGCATCGCGGTGGCCAACATGGCCAATGCGATCAAGCGCATCTCGGTGGCCCGTGGCTACGACGTGACGCGCTACACGCTGCAGTGCTTCGGCGGTGCGGGCGGCCAGCACGCCTGCCTGGTGGCCGACGCGTTGGGCATGACGCGCGTCTTCGTGCACCCGCTGGCGGGTGTTCTCTCGGCCTACGGCATGGGCCTGGCGGACCAGATCGCGATGCGCGAGGCCTCTCTCGAGCAGCCCCTGGATGTGGCCGGCCTGGCCGCGGCACGCGAGCGCCTGGCCGTGCTGGCGCAGGCGGCGTGCGCCGAACTGACCAGCCAGGGCGTGGCGGGCGAGAAACTGGCGACACACGAACGCGTGCACGTGCGCTACGAGGGCACCGACACGGCGCTGGCGGTGAGCCTGCCGGATGCCGAACCCGAGGCGGCGCTGGCCGGCATCCAGGCGATGTTCGAGGCCGCCTACCGGCAGCGTTTCGCCTTCCTGATGTCGGGCAAACCGCTGGTGATCGAGGCCGTGTCGGTCGAGGCGGTGGGGGTCGGCGAGCCGACCGCCGTCGGCCCTGTGGTCGCTGAAACAGTGCATGCGCATCTGGCCGCCCCAGCGGAGACGGTGCGCATGTACGTCGAGGCCGACGAACAGGCGGCCGGCTGGCGTGACGCCGGGCTGTTCCTGCGCGAACGCCTGGCGCCCGGGGCGACCATCGAGGGCCCGGCCATCATTGCCGAAGCCACCGCCACCACGGTGGTGGAGCCGGGTTGGCAGGCGATGCTGACAGCCGCCGGGTCGATCGAGCTGCTTCGCGTGCGGCCGCGCGCGGTGCGGCATGCGGTGGGCACCGAGGTGGACCCTGTCATGCTGGAGGTCTTCAACAACCTGTTCATGAACATCGCCGAGCAGATGGGGCTGCGGCTGCAGAACACGGCCGTCTCGGTCAACATCAAGGAGCGGCTGGACTTCTCCTGCGCGCTGTTCGATGCCGGCGGCCAGCTGATTGCCAACGCCCCGCACATGCCGGTGCACCTGGGGTCGATGAGCGAATCGATCCGCAGCGTGATCGAGCGCAACCCGGGCATGCGGCGCGGCGATGTCTATGTGTTGAACGACCCTTACCACGGCGGCACCCACCTGCCTGACGTGACGGTGGTGACACCGGTCTACATCGAGCCCGGTGAATCGCAGCCGGCTTTCTTCGTCGCCTCGCGCGGGCACCATGCCGACATCGGCGGCGCCACGCCGGGCTCGATGCCGCCGTTCTCGCGCCGCATCGAGGAAGAGGGCGTGCTGATCGACAACTTCCTGCTGGTGCGCGACGGCCAGCTGAACGAGACCGCGTTCATGGCCTTGCTGGCCTCGGGCGACTACCCGGCGCGCAACCCGGTGCAGACGCTGGCCGATTTGCGCGCCCAGATCGCCGCCAACGAGAAGGGTGTTCAGGAGCTCCATGCGATGGTGGCCCAGTACGGCCGCGGCACGGTGGACGCCTACATGGGCCATGTGCAGGCCAATGCCGAAGAATCCGTGCGCCGTGTCATCACGGCGTTGAAGGATGGATCCTTCGAACTGCCGCTGGACAACGGTGCGGTGATCCGTGTGCGGGTCAGCGTCGATGCGGTGGCGCGCGAGGCGACGATCGATTTCACCGGCACCAGCGCGCAAGCCGACAACAACTTCAATGCGCCGAAGTCGGTCACCATGGCGGCCGTGCTGTATGTCTTCCGCACCCTGGTGGACGACGACATCCCGCTGAACGCCGGCTGCCTGAAGCCGCTGCGGGTGATCGTGCCCGAGGGCAGCCTGCTCAACCCGCGAGCGCCCGCGGCCGTGGTGGCCGGCAACGTCGAGACCTCGCAGTGCGTGACCAACGCGCTGTACGGCGCGTTGGGCGTGATGGCCGCGGGGGCCTGCACGATGAACAACTTCACCTTCGGCAACGCCACCCACCAGTACTACGAGACGATCTCCGGCGGCTCCGGCGCCGGCCCGGGCTTCGACGGCACCTCGGTGGTCCAGACCCACATGACCAACTCGCGCCTGACCGACCCCGAGGT
>JADMKA010000158.1 GCA_018780145.1 Vitreoscilla sp.
CCCACCCGCCGAGCGGGTACTCAGCCGGCTTGGGGCGGCCCTGCGCTCGGCTGAGAGCGCGTCAGGCGCCGCGCACCACCCGGTTGCGGCCGGCACGCTTGGCGCTGTACATCGCAGCATCGGCGCTGTGGATCGCCTCGCTGAAGTCCTGCCCGCGGCGCCACTCGGCGACCCCGAAGCTGCAGGTGACCTTCAGGCCGCCGGGCCAGGCGGCACCGGCCAACTCGGTGCGCAGACGCTCTGCCACCCGGGCCCCTTCAGCGGCCGCGGTGCGCCGGCACAACAGCAGGAACTCCTCGCCGCCCCAGCGCGCCAGCAGGTCACTGCGCTGCACCTGGGCCCGCACGATGTCGGCCACCTGGCGGATCACCTCGTCGCCGACCTGGTGGCCTGCCTTGTCGTTGATCTGCTTGAAGTGGTCGATGTCGATGAACACCAGCGACATCGGGAACATGCCGTCATCCGCGTGCCGGGCCTGGCCCACCAGGACCTCGCCGAGCCCGTGGCGATTGAGTGCCCCCGTCAAGGCATCGTGGTGGGCCTGCTGCGCCAGGCTTTCCTTTTGATTGCGCAGGCTCTCGTTGGCTCGGCGCAGCGAGGCCTGCAAGCGGGAGCTGTGCAACAGCTGGCGCCGCGTGGCCCAGGTGTCGGCGGCCAGATAGGCCAGGATCGCCAGCACCCACATGGCCACCAGGCCCGTGCTCAGGTTGCCGGGGCTGACCCACTTGCCAATCAGCTCGAACCGCTCGACGACCAGCGTATGCATGCCTGCCTCAGCCTTGCCCGGCGTGGACAGGGATATCGTCACGACACGATCCCTCTCGTGGCCCGACAACTCCATCGGCAGGGGGTGCTCGTCCGTCCACCAGGACGCGACGCCGACCCGGTCAAGCGCAAACGACAGGCCGTTCGGGTAATGTGCAGGCACGAAGGCGATCTCGTGCACCTTCAGTGATCCGACATCCCCGGGCCGGCTGTAGCGCGGATTGAACTGCCTGATGAACAGCCGAACCGGCGCCTGGGCATCCTTGCCTTGGCTGCTGATCCGCAGATGCAGCGTGTCGTAGCGCGACAAATCCAGGCCATCGGGTGGCTCGGCCAGCGTGAACAGCAGTTCGCAAAACGGGAACTGGTAGCGCAGCCCAATATCGCAGTCGAGCACCAGGCGCGAACCTTGCCGGCGCACCGACGAAACGCTGCTGCCACCATCGCCGCCTCGATCGTCAGTCGACGTGACCGCGAAGCGCCCGTTCGGCACCAGCTGAAGTCGCCGCTCCATGCCCCAGTGGTTCCAGACCAGCGCAATCGCCGAGATGGCCAGCAGGGCAAACAGCAGGCGGCGCAACCAGGGAACCTGCACGTCAACGATCACGCTATGGCATTCCGCGTTTCAAAACGGCCCTGCGGCCAGCCACTGCTCGATCTGCGGCTTGCGGTCGTTGCCCCAGAAGGGCTCGCCATCGAGCACGAAGAACGGCGCGCCGAAGACACCGGCGGCGATGGCCTCCTCGTTGGCCCGCTTCAAGCGGTCTTTCCAGAGCGGGTCGCTCCAGGCTTGCTCGGCGGCGTCGGCGTCCAGGCCGGCCTCGGCGGCCAAGGCCTTCAGTGCCACCACGTCGTTGAGCATCACCCCCCGTGTGAAGAAGGCGCGGAAGCCCGCACGCGCCCAGTCCGCCGCCGCCGGCTCGCCCTGGGTGTCGTTGAGCCACCAGAACACGCGTGCAGCGTTCTGGGTGGGAATCGGGAACTGCGCGGGAGGCGCGTACGGAACGCGCTCGAAGCGCGCCGAACGCTGGAAGTCGCGCAACGAATACTCGCGCTTGATCGGGTAGGACACCGGGCTCTTCAACTCCGCTGCCAAAAAAGTCACGCCCAGCAGAATGGCCTGCCGGCGAACCGTTCGGCCATGGCGCGCGGCCAGAGCGTCGATCCACTCGTTGGCGATGTAGGAGTAGGGTGACGAGAAGTCGAAGTAGAAGTCGATCGGCGTTTTCATGGCGGACAACATTACGCCGAATGTTACGCGCTGCAACTCCCGGCGCCCCCCGGCGCCGCTTGACCCTGCGCACCATCTCACGGCAACCGCGCCCCTACCATGGCCGCATGTGGATCGAAGCCGCCGTCGCCCTGCTCGCCATCGCGTTGGCGGCCACCATGCGCCCCTGGCGCGGGCTGCGTGGCATGGCGCCACCCTGGCCCTGGCTGGCATGGTGGGCCGCGCTGCCGCTGCTGTGGAGCGCCGACAAGTGGGCGCAGGTGCCCATCCTGCAGCCTCTCTCCGGGGCCTGCCTGCTGATGCTGATGGCCGGCTGGCCGATCGCCGTGCTGGCGCTGGCGCCGGTGGCCCTGATCGCCACGCTGGTGGGCGGGCTGAGTTGGGCCGAGGGGCTGGAGCGCTTGCTGTGGCTGGGTATCGCGCCGGCCACACTGGCGCTCGGCCTGGGTGCGGGGATCCGCCGCTGGCTGCCGCACCATCTGTTCGTCTACATCCTGGGTCGCGGCTTCTTCGCCAGCCTGCTCGCGCTGGCCGCCTCGGGCTGGCTGGCACTGGCCTGGCACGGCGCACCCTTTGGCACGCATGCCGAGGACCTGGCCCTGGGCCGATGGCTCACCGCCTGGGGCGATGCCTTCCTGACCGGCATGCTGGTGGCGATCTTCGTGGCGCTGCGGCCGCAGTGGCTGGCCACCTACTC
>JADMKA010000175.1 GCA_018780145.1 Vitreoscilla sp.
TCATCCAGTTCGCGAAGCCGACGAAGGCCGGCATGATGGCGCCGAACACCATGATCAGCCCGTGCATCGTGGTGAACGAGTTGAACAGCTCGGGATTGAAGTACTGCAGGCCGGGCCGGAACAGCTCGGCACGGATGCACAAGGCCAGGATGCCGCCGATCATCAGCATGGTGAACGAGAACAACAGGTACATCGTGCCGATGTCCTTGTGGTTCGTCGCGAACACCCAGCGGCGCCAGCCGTGGGGGTGCCCGTGATCATGGTCGTGCGCGTGGTCGTGCGCGTGATCCCCGTGGTGGTCGAGAACTGCACTCATGACGATTCCTTTTCAGATTCCTCGGGGGTTCACTTGCGGGCGGCAACGATTTCGGCGGGCTGCACCAGCTGGCCCGTCTTGTTGCCCCAGCTGTTCTTGGTGTACGTGATCACCGCGGCGATCTCGGTATCCGACAGCTGCTTCCACGCCGGCATGGCCCCATTGTTCTGACCGTTCAGCAGAACGGCGATCTGCTTGGCCCGGTCTGCGTCGAGCACGACCGGCGACCCGTCGAGTGCCTTGATCGGGCCCGCACCCTTGCCGTCCGGGCGGTGGCAGACCGCGCAGTTCGCGGTGTAGACCTTTTCGCCGCGCGCCACCAGATCGGGCTGCGTCCAGACCTTGGCCGGGTCATCTGCCTTGGCGGCCATCTTCTTCTTCTCGCCATCGGCCCACTTGGCGTAGTCTTCCTGAGACAGCACCTTCACGTGGATCGGCATGTAAGCGTGTTCCTTGCCGCAGAGCTCGGCGCACTGGCCGTAGAAATCACCGGTCTTCTCGGCCTTGAACCAGGTGTCGCGCACGAAGCCGGGGATGGCGTCCTGCTTCACCGCGAAGGCCGGCACCATCCAGGCGTGGATCACGTCGCTGGCGGTGGTGATGATGCGGATCTTCTGGTTGACCGGCACCACCAGCGGGTTGTCCACCCGCAGCAGGTAGTCGTCGCCTTGCGGCTGGCCGGCGTCGGACAACTCGCGCTGTGCCACGTCGAGCGTCGACAGGAACGAGATGCCGGCACCTTCGCCCTTCAGGTAGTCGTAGCCCCATTTCCACTGGTAGCCGGTGGCCTTGATGGTGAGGTCGGCGTTGGTGGTGTCCTTCTGTGCCACCACCGTCTTGGTAGCCGCGAAGCCCATGCCAGTGACGATGATGAAGGGCACGATGGTCCAGGCGATCTCGACCGCCACGCTCTCGTGGAAGTTGGCCGACTTGTGCCCGAGCGACTTGCGGTGCTTCAGGATGGAATAGAACATCACGCCGAACACGGCGATGAAGATCACCACGCAGACGATCATGATCCAGAAGTGCAGGGACTGCACATCGGACGCGATGCGGGTGACGGGCGGGTGCAGATCGAGCTGGTTGACCGCCGGGCCGCCGGGCAGATCATTGACCGCCCACGCCGCTTGCGCCACCAGGCCGCCCATCAGTGCGCATGCGCCCTGTGCGATGCCGTTCCAGAGCTTTGTTGTCATCATCATCGTCGTCACTTCAGTTCCAAACCCAAACCGCCATCGAGCCGGGCCTGCCTGTCCATCGCGGGCCGGGGCCGGTGGGGGCGGTGCCGATGGTCGAAACGCCGCGGTGCTGGCCGGGCCCCGTGGCGGGTGGCCACAAGGCGGGCCGATGTCGGCGCGCACGCTCGCTGACTGATCCACGTCAACCGGCGGATTCTAGCCGAGGCTATTTCGGCCTCCCGGGCTTGCGGAGCATCAATTTCATCTCGTTCAGCCCGATCTGTGTCAATGCGTCGACACGGGGACCGGTATCGGGGCCTCGGAACGCATGGCCATATACCAACTCGAACTCCAATCCAAGCCGACCGCTCGCGCCGCTGCGCTCGATCAGCGCCCGCTCGAGTGCGTTGCGCCAGCGCGGCGTGCGCAAGCCGGCGAAACGGCGGGGCGCCAGGTTGGCACCCAGGCCCCGCAGTTCACCCAACAGTGCCTGGGGCGTGGAGTAGGTGAGCGTGATGGTCTCCTGATCCATCACCGGGTCGGCGAAGCCGGCCTCCACCAGCATGTCACCGAGGTCGTGCATGTCGACGAACGGAGCGAACGGCAGGCCCCAGCCCTCGGCTGTATAGGCCTCGCGCAGGCTGGCCAGGCTACCAGGCCCGAGCGTGGAGAACATCAGAAAGCCCTCGGGTGCCAGCGCCGCACGCCAGGCACGCATCAGCAACGGCGGATCGGGCTCGAGGTGCAAGCGCATGTTGGACCAGACCAGGCCATGGCTCGACGGCGGGACAGCGGAAGGCGCCAGCACCGACTCACGCGGAGCACCCGGCCGCCACCGCCGCCACCACGGCGGCGGATCGGCGGCGACGCTGGCGCTGTCTTCGATGCGGGCACGGCGGGCTTGCGGGTAGGCCTGGGCCAGCACGGCTCCGCTGGCGCCTGCCCGGCCGGACCAGTCGAGCACGGCAGCCGGCTGATGGCGGATCACCGCGAGGCGTTCACCCATGCGGCGCGCCACCTCCTGGTGCAACCAGGGCGCCGGCTCGGTGTTGTCCAGGCGCACCCGGGTGCGAAGCGCAGCCATCCCATCGAGCCGTTCGGGGGCACTCGAGGCGGGGGCCGGGTTCGCTGAGGTCACCATCGGCGGGCAGTATATTGAGCCGATGCTGCCCTCCCCGTGCGCGGTCTGTCGCTGCTGGTCGAGCACGCGCCTGTGCGCGGCCTGCCTGCACCGCTTCCGGCCCGTGGGGTCACGCTGCCTGCGCTGTGCCATCCGGGTGCCCGTGGGCCAGCCGCGGTGCGGCACCTGCCTGAACTCACCACCACGGTTCGACCGTGCGGCCACCGCCTTCGACTACGCCTTCCCCTGGGATCGGCTGATCGCCGAGTTCAAGTTCCGCGGCGGTCTCGAATGGGCCGGACCGCTCGCCGACTGCCTGGCCGATGCGCTCACGCCCGACGACCTGCAGGTCGATGCCATCACCCCGGTTCCGCTGGCCCGTCAACGCCTGCAGGAACGCGGCTACAACCAGTCGTGGGAGATCGCGCGCCGGCTGGCCCGGCGGCTGGGCTTGCCGGCGCGCGGCGACGCGCTGCGGCGCTGGCGAGACACGCCGCACCAGGTGGCGCTGGGCCGGCCGGCACGCGACGCCAACCTGCGTGGCGCTTTCATGGCGGATTCGGCCGACGCTCGAGCTTGGATGAAAGGCCGCCGCATCGCCCTGGTCGACGACGTGCTGACCACCGGCACCACCGCCAACGAAGCGGCGCGCGCCTTGCGTGAGGCGGGCGCCGCGTCAGTGCACTTGTGGGTGCTTGCCCGCACCGCCTGAACAGGTGCCCGCGACAATCGCCCCATGTTCCGCATCGTCCTGGTCCACCCCGAGATTCCGCCCAACACCGGCAACGTGATCCGCCTGGCCGCCAACGCGGGCTGCGAGCTGCACCTGATCGAGCCGCTCGGCTTCTCGATGGACGACAAGCTGCTGCGCCGCGCCGGGCTGGATTACCACGAGTTCGCGCCGGTGCGCCGGCATGCCGATTGGGCGGCCTTCGTGCGGGCCTCTCTCGCCGATGGGGCCTGCGCAGAGCGCGTGTTCGCCTTCACCACGCGGGCGACCCAGGCCCACACCGACATTGCCTGGCGAGCCGGTGACACCCTGGTCTTCGGCTGCGAAACCTCGGGATTGCCGAGTGACTTGCGCGACAGCTTTGGCAGCGCGCAGCGTGTGCGGCTGCCGATGCGCCCAGGCCAGCGCAGCCTGAACCTCAGCAATGCCGTGGCGGTGTCGGTGTTCGAGGCCTGGCGGCAGTGCGGCTTCGACGGTGCGGGCTGAATGGGGCACCCGGTGCCGGCCTCAGGCCTCGGCGCGCGGATCGCGCGCCAGCAGCTGCCCCACCGCCACACGCGCGCTCAGGGCCTCGGTGATGACCGCGTGGACGGCCTCGGCCACTGGCATGTCGACCTGCCACTGGCGCGAGCGTTCGATCACCGTGGACAGGCTGTAGGCGCCCTCGGCCACATGGCCCAACCGGGCCAGCACACTGGTCATGCTGAGCCCTTGCGCCAGCATCAGGCCCAGGCGTCTGTTGCGCGACAGGTCGCCGGTGGCCGTGAGCACCAGGTCGCCCAACCCGGCCAGGCCCATGAAGGTTTCCGGCTGGGCGCCCATGCGCAGACCCAGCCGCGTCATCTCGGCCAGGCCCCGTGTCACCAGCGCGGCGCGGGCGTTCAGGCCCAGTTGCAGGCCATCGGAGATGCCGGTGGCGATGGCCAGCACGTTCTTCACCGCCCCACCCACCTCGACCCCGATCGGATCGGTGCTGGAGTAGATGCGCAGGCTGCCGTGGTGGAAGGCCTCGACCAGCGAGCGCGTCAACGCCGGGTCGAAGCTGGCCGCCACCAGCGCGGTCGGCAGCCCGGCCGCCACCTCCTGCGCGAAGCTGGGCCCGGAGAGGATGCCCACCGATGCACCCGGCAGCACCTGGGCCGCCACCTCGTGGCCGAGCAGGCCCGTGCCGGATTCGAAACCCTTGCACAACCAGGCCACGCGGGCCGCGGGATGCAGGCCGGCCAGCGTCGCGCGCAGGCCCGCCATCGGCGTCGCCACGATGATCAGGCCGGACTCACCATGGGCCACGGCATGCGCCAGATCCTCCGTGACCGAGAGCCCGCTCGGCCACAGCACGCCGGGCAGGTAGCGCGCGTTGGTGCGCTCGCGCTGCATCTGCGCGGCCTGCTCGGGGTCGCGCGCCCAGAGGACCACCTCGTGACGCCGGGCGGCGGCGATCGCCAGGGCGGTGCCCCAGGCACCGGCACCGAGGAAGGCCAGTTTCATGGGCAGGCAGGCACGCGAACGTGCGAGTCGCTCAGTTGACGGCCTGGGCGCCAGCGCCGTTCGAGGCCTGGGCCTGCTGCTGGGCTTCGAACATGGCCTGGAAGTTCACCTCGGCCAGCAGGATCGGCGGGAAACCGGCGCGGGTGCAGACATCCGACACGATGGCCCGCAGGTACGGGTAGATCATCTGCGGGCAGACCACGCCGATGATGCCCTGCACCTGGTCGGCCGGCAGGTTGCGGATCTCGAAGATGCCGGCCTGCTTGGCCTCGACCAGGAACAGCACACGCTCACCGATCTTGGTGGTCACGGTGGCCGTCACGGCCACCTCGAACATGCCCTCGGCGATCGACTCGGCGCCCATGCCGAGCTGGATGTCGACCTGCGGCTGCTGCTGTTCGAGCAGGATCTGCGGCGAGTTGGGTTGTTCCAGCGACAAGTCCTTGAGGTACATGCGCTGCAGCTGGAACACGGGATTCTGGTCTTGCTCGGCCATGATGGGCTTTCGATGAGAGGTCGCGAAGGAATGGAAAAAGCCCGCAACCGGAAAGGGTGCGGGCTGCGGCGCGGATTATGGCCCAGCGCCATGGCCTGGCCGGCGGGGGCTCAGCCGCCCTGCAGCAGCGGCATCAAGCCGCCGCGATGGTCCAGTGCAATCAGGTCGTCGCAGCCGCCGACATGGGTGTCGCCGATGAAGATCTGCGGGACCGTGCGTCGGCCGGTCAACTCCATCATGCGCAGCCGGGCGCCGGGGTCGGCGTCGACACGCACCTCCTCGATGACCTCCACCCCGCGCTGTTTCAGCAGGCTCTTGGCCCGAACGCAGAACGGGCAGACCTGGGTGGTGTACATCAGCACGGGGCTCATCGCGGACCTGGCATCAAACTCGATGCCGAATTGTCTCAAGCGCCCGGCGGTCGTGTGACAACACACCGCCATGACCCCGCCTCGTGCGGGTAAAAGTGCTCAGCCCTTGCCAGTGCCCGACTCAGGGCTTGGAGGATTCAACAGGCAAACTGGCCTCGCGCCAGGCTTTCAGGCCGCCGCCCAGCACCTTGGCGTTCTCGTAGCCGGCCTTGCGCAATTGGCCCACCGCGCGGGACGCACGCGCCCCCGAAGCACAGACCACCACCAGCGGCAGGGCCTTGTTGCTGGGCAGGTCCTTGGAGCCCCCCAGCGAGGCCAGCGGGATGCTGCGCGAGCCGGTCACGTGGCCGGCAGCGTACTCCTGCGGCTCGCAGACATCGATCACCACCGCCTTCTCGCGGTTGATCAGGCGCACAGCCTCCTGCGGGCTGATGGCACCGCCCTGCGCGCCACGTGCCAGCGCGGGCCAGATCAAGGCCCCGCCCGATACGACCGCCAAGGCCACCAAGGTCCAGTTCTCGATCAGAAAGCTCAGCACGCGGGGCCCGTTCATGAATGCGGAAAGAGGCGAATTATAGAATTCAGACCCTCGCAGCTCCCACCTGGCGCCCGGATGTCGGCCGCGCCCCTTTCACCATGTACAAGCTCGTGCTGATCCGCCACGGCGAATCAACCTGGAACCTGGAGAACCGTTTCACCGGCTGGACCGATGTGGACCTGACCGCCACCGGCGTTGCCCAGGCCCGTGATGCCGGCGCGTTGCTGAAGGCCGAGGGCTACGAGTTCGACGTCGCCTACACCTCGGTGCTCAAGCGCGCCATCTGGACGCTGTGGCACTGCCTGGATGCGATGGATCGCACCTGGCTGCCCGTCGTCAACGACTGGCGCCTGAACGAACGGCACTACGGCGGCCTGCAGGGGCTCAACAAGGGCGACATGGCCAAGCAGTACGGCGACGCCCAGGTGCTGGTCTGGCGCCGCAGCTACGACACCCCGCCGCCGCCGCTGGGGCCGGAAGACCCGCGCGGCCAGCGCCAGGACCTGCGCTACGCCAGGCTCGCGCCGGAACAGGTGCCGCTGACCGAATGTCTGAAGGACACCGTGACCCGCGTGCTGCCCTGCTGGAACGAGGTGCTGGCCCCGGCCATCCGCTCGGGCCAGCGCCTGGTCATTGCCGCGCACGGCAATTCGATCCGCGCCCTGGTCAAGTACCTGGACGGCATCAGCGACGCCGACATCGTCGGCCTGAACATCCCCAATGGCATCCCGCTGGTCTACGAACTCGACGCCGACCTGAAGCCGATCAAGAGCTACTACCTGGGTGACGCCGAGGCCGCAGCCCGAGCCGCCGCCGCCGTCGCCAGCCAAGGCAAGGCTTGACGCCAGCCGGCGCCGTATCACGCCGTGCATGTCTGGGCGCACTGGCACTGACGCCGTGGGCACTGCGCGCAGCTGAGCCCGACGATTGGGCCGCGCTGATCGACGCGGAGTTGCGCCGCCAACGGGTGCCGGGTGCGGCCGTCGCCGTGGTGCGCCGCGATCACCCGGCGTGGCTGCATGCTGCCGGCATGGCACACCTCGACCACCAGGTGCCGGTGCGGCCACACACCATCTTTCAGTCCGGCTCACTCGGCAAGCAATTCACAGCGGTGGCCGTGTTGCTGCTGGTACAAGAGGGCAAGCTGGGGCTGGACGATCCGCTGTCTCGCTGGTGGCCCGTGCCGGCATCGTGGCGCCGCATCACGGTTCGGCACCTGCTGACGCACACCAGCGGCCTGGCCGAAGACTACCCGCCCGAGCGACTGAACCTCCGGCGAGACTACAGCGACGCCGAGTTGCTGCGCATCGCACTTCGGCTGCCACTGACCAGCGTGCCGGGTAGGCGCTGGCAGTACAGCAACGTCGGCTACGTGCTGCTCGGCCTGCTGCTGAACCGGGTGAGCGGGCGCTTCTACGGCGAGTTGCTGCAGGCCCGTGTGTTCGCGCCGCTGGGCATGGGCAGCGCCCGCATCATCGACGATGGCGCCATCGTGCCGCACCGCGCCGCGGGCTATCAGCTGGACCTGAAAGCCGGCCTGCGCCAGCACGATTGGGTTTCACCAAGCCTGAACCGCACGGCCGACGGCTCGCTCTATGTGAGCGTCGAGGATCTGGTGGCCTGGGACGCCGGCGTTCGCCGAGGCGCACTGTTGCAGCCAGCGCTGTGGCAGCAGGCCCACCAACACGCGCGCCTGAACGATGGTCGCCTGGCGGACTACGGCTTTGGCTGGTTCCTGGACGCCGACGGCACGCGTCGCCGCATCCACCACGATGGCCAGTGGCAGGGCTTCACCTCGTGGCTGGGTTGGTACCCGGACGAAGGGCTGTCGGTCGCCGTGTTGATGAACCTGGCCGAAGGCGATCCGCGGAAGCTTGGCGAGATGATCGCCGGCGCCGCAGCCCCGCGTCAGGCCGCGGGCTGATCCAGCGCCTGCTGGATCTCGTCGCGCAGATGCGCGGCGAGCGCGCGACGATCGGCATGCGTACTGCCCTCGCTGAGCAGAAAGTGCAGCTTCACGCCCAGGCCCCGCGCGCACACCACGCGCCACATGCTCTGCACGAGCGTCGTCTGGTCGATGTAGCGCGCCGCGGTGCTGAAGCGCTCGCCGGGCTCGTGATAGCGCAGCGCGACCGCCTGCACCGGCACGTGGCCGCTGATCGCCGCCTGCAGCAGGTTGGCATGGAACGGCAGCACCGTCTCCCCGGCACCGGTGGTGCCTTCCGGAAACACCGCCACCGTTTCTCCGCGGCCGAGCGCGGCCGCCACCTCATGCACGACGCGCATCGCGTCGCGCTTGCGCTCGCGTTCGATGAACAACGTACCGACCGATCGGATCAGCCAGCCGAGCAGCGGCCAGCGCAGTACATCGGCCTTGGAGACGAATCGGGCATGGGGGCACGCCGCGTGGATCACTGCGATGTCGAGCCACGATACATGGTTGGACACCAGCAGCACCGCGCCTGCGCGCGGCTTGCCCTCGATCTGCAGAGAAATATCGAGCAGGCGCAGGGCCGTCGCGCTCCACCACTGCACTTTGCCGGCGCGCGCATCCGCTTCGAGCGACGGGAAGCGCATCGCGACGATGGCCATGCCATGCAGCAGATGAACGCCGACACGCGCCAAGCGCCAGCCGGCGACCAGCGCGCGGATCACTGCGCCGGCGACTGGTAGGCCACCGTGCCGGCCACCAGCGTGGCACGCACGCGGCCCGGCAGGGCCGTGCCCGTCGACGCGAAATCGAAGGGCGTGTGCTTGCCCTGGCTCTTCAGGTCGGCCGGCTTCACGGCCCAGGTGGCCGACGGGTCGAACACGCAGACATCCGCCACGCCGCCTTCCACCAGCCGCCCGGCGCTGCTGGCCAGCGAGCCCAGCGCGTCGCCCAGCACCCGCACCGGTGCGCTGGTCACGCGAGCCAGTGTCGCGGGCAGATCCAGGCCGGCATCGCCCCCCCACTTCAGCGCCAGGCTGAGCAGCAGTTCCAGGCCCGTGGCACCCGGCTCGGCCTCGCCAAAGGGCAGGGTCTTCGCGTCGGCGTCGACCGGGGTGTGGTCCGACACCAGCGCATCGATGGTGCCGTCGGCCAGTGCGGCGCGCAACGCGTCACGGTCGTGGCCCTGGCGCAGCGGCGGCGACAGGCGCATCGCCGAGTTGAAGAAGCCGATGTCGACATCGGTCAGGTGCAGCGAATTGATGCTGACGTCGGCGGTGACCTTCAGCCCCTCGGCCTTGGCCGCGCGCAACAGCGCCACACCGGCGGCGCTGGACACGCGGCACAGGTGCACCCGGGCGCCGGTGGCACGCATCAGCTCGAAGATGGTGTGCAGCGCAATGGTTTCGGCCGCCACCGGCACGCCGGACAGGCCCAGGCGCGTGGCGACCGCACCACTGGCCGCCACCCCCTTGCCCAGGCAGCCGTCCTGGGGCCGCAGCCACACGGTGTAGCCGTAGGTGGCCGCGTACTGCAGTGCCCGCATCATCACCAGGGTGTCGGCGATCGGCACCTCGGCCTGAGAGAAGCCGACGCAACCGCTCTCGGTGAGTTCTGCCATCTCGGTCAGCACCTCGCCCTGCAAGCCGCGTGTCAGGGCGCCCAGCGGGAACAGGCGGCACAGGCTCAGTTTGCGGGCGCGGAACTTCAGCATGTCCACCAGGCCCGGCTCGTCGAGCGCGGGGTCGGTGTCGGGCGGGCAGACCAGGCTGGTGACACCGCCGGCCGCGGCGGCGTTCAGCTCGCTTTCGAGCATGCCCTCGTGTTCATGGCCCGGCTCGCGCAGGCGAGCAGCGAGGTCGACCAAACCGGGAGCGACGATGCAGCCGCTGGCATCGATGAGCCGCGCCGATTCGAAGTCAGCCGGCACGCGCCCGATGGCCACGATGCGGCCGGCCGCCACCGCCAGGTCGGCCCGCTCGTCGCGGCCCGAGGCCGGGTCCACGAGGCGGCCATTTCGGATCAGCACCTTCATGCTTCATTCCCTGCAATGATGGACATGACCGCCATGCGCACGGCGATGCCGAAGGTCACCTGCGGCAGGATCACGCTGTGCGAGCCATCGGCCACCGAGGAATCGATCTCGACGCCGCGGTTGATCGGGCCCGGGTGCATGACGATGGCATCCGGCTTGGCCAGTGCCAGCTTGTCGTCGGTCAGGCCGTACTTCTTGAAGAACTCGCCGGCGCTGGGCAGCATGGCACCGCTCATGCGCTCGTTCTGGAGGCGCAGCATGATGATGACGTCGGCATCACGGATGCCCTCGGCCATGTCGTGGCAGACCCGCACCCCCATCTGCGCCAGGTCCCCCGGCACCAGGGTCTTGGGGCCGACGGCGCGGATCTCCGGCACGCCCAAGGTGGTCAACGCGTGGATGTCCGAACGCGCCACGCGCGAGTGCACGATGTCGCCGACGATGGCGACGGTGAGGTTGGAAAAATCCTTCTTGAAGTGCCGGATCGTGTACATGTCCAGCAGCCCTTGCGTCGGGTGCGCATGGCGGCCGTCGCCGGCGTTGACCACGTGCACGTGAGGGGCGCAGTGCTGGGCAATCAGGTAGGGCGCACCGGACTCGCTGTGGCGCACCACGAACATGTCGGCGTGCATCGCCGAGAGGTTGGAGATCGTGTCGAGCAGGCTCTCGCCCTTGGCCGTGGACGAGCGCGCGATGTCGAGGTTGATCACGTCGGCCGACAGGCGCTTGGCGGCGATCTCGAAGGTGGTGCGCGTGCGCGTCGAGTTCTCGAAGAACAGGTTGAACACGCTCTTGCCGCGCAGCAGCGGCACCTTCTTGACCTCGCGGTCGTTGACCGACAGGAAGGTGCCTGCGGTGTCCAGGATGTGCGTCAGCACCGCCTTGGGCAGGCCCTCGATCGACAGCAGGTGGATCAGCTCGCCATGGGCGTTGAGCTGGGGGTTGCGGCGCGACAGCATGTCAGTACCGCCCGGCCGTTCCGAAGGTGCTGACAGCCCCCTCGGGCGGCAGCGAACAAAGTGAGCGTGGGGCTTCCATGTCAGCGCTCTTCCTCGACTGAAAAAGTGAACCGGCCGTCGTCCTGGCGGGCCAGCGACAGGCGCTGAGCGGCCGGCAGCACCACCCGGGCGGCGGCGAAAGCGGCCTGGATAGGCAGCTCGCGGCCGCCGCGGTCGACCAGCACCGCCAGCTGCACGCTGGCCGGGCGGCCGAAATCGAACATCTCGTTGATCACGGCGCGGATGGTGCGGCCGGTGTAGAGCACATCGTCGACCAGCAGGATGTGGCGGCCGTCGATGGCGAAGGGCAGGTGCGTCGGGTCGGTGCCCGAGGCCAGGCCGCGTTCGCCGAAATCGTCGCGATGCAGGGTGCTGGAGATCACGCCAGGGCTGCCCGCCAGGCCCAGATCGGCCTGCAGCCGCTCGGCCAGCCAGGCACCACCGGACCAGATGCCGACGATGGAGGTATCGGGCTTGAGCAGGCCGCGCACGCCGTCGCGCAATTCGGCATACAGCGCCTCGGCGTCGAGCAGCAAGGTGGTCATGACAGGTGTTCCCGGAAGTATTGGTCGAGGATCAACGCCGCCGCTGCCGCGTCCGCATCGGACGCCCCGGCGGCCAGGGCCTCGGTGGTGGTGTAGCGTTCGTCCACCTCGTGCACGGGCAGGCGGAAGCGGCCGGCCAGCTGGCGTGCGAAGCGCTGGGCGCGGAGTGTATTGTCGTGGGGCGCGCCGTCCGGGTGGAAGGGCACGCCGACCACCAGGGCATCCGGCTTCCATTCGCCAATGAGCTTCTCGATGGCCACGAACCGCGCCTCACCCTCGGCGGTGATGGTGCGCAGCGGCTGGCCCTGGCGCAGCACGGCCGAGCCGGTGGCCACGCCCGTCCGCCTGGTGCCGTAGTCGAAGGCCAGGAAGGACTGCGCCACTCAGGCGTGCCCCGCATCGGGCGACAGCATGCGCGGGTCGATGCCCAGCAGGCCCAGGGCCCGTTCGTACCGCTTCTCGACCGGCGTGTCGAAGATGACCTCGGGCTGGGCGTCGACCGTGAGCCAGCCGTTGCGGCCGATTTCGTCTTCCAGCTGGCCGGCCGACCAGCCGCTGTAGCCCAAGGTGATCAGCACCCGCTTGGGGCCCTGGCCGCTGGACATGGCTTCGAGCACGTCCTTGCTGGTGGTCATGGCCAGGCCACCGGGCACGGCCAGCGTGGAGCTGTAGGCCACGGCGTCTTCATCCTGGCGCTCGTGGAGCACAAAGCCGCGCTCGGTCTGTACCGGGCCGCCGTAGTAGACCGGCTGCTCGGCCAGCTCGCTGCCGTCCAGGCTCAGGTCGACCTTCTCGAACAGGTTCTTCAGGGTGATGTCGATCGGCTTGTTGATCACCAGGCCGAGGGCGCCCTTGTCGCTGTGCTCGCACAGGTAGACCACGGTTCCCGAGAAGTTGTCATCGGCCATGCCGGGCATGGCGATCAGGAACTGGTTGGTGAGGTTGATGCCATCCGACGCCATGGAGCGATTCTATTTCAGCCCCTCCCTGGCAAGCAGGGCCCGCCCTGAAAGAAGCGACACTCGTCGCCATGCCGAACCGCCCCGCCTCCCTGGACCGCGCGCTGGTCTGGTTCCGCCGCGATCTGCGTGCCGACGATCACGCGGCACTCCATGCGGCCTGCCGGGCCGCGCGGCGGGTGCACGCGGTGTTTGTCTTCGATACCGACATCCTGGATCCGCTGCCACGCGCCGACCGCCGGGTGGAGTTCATCCGCGACAGCCTGATGGATCTGGATGGCCAGTTGCAGGCCTTCGGGCTGTCGCACGGCGTGGAAGGCGTCCGGCTGATCGTGCGCCACGGCCGGGCCACGATGGAGGTCGCGCGCCTGGCGGCCGCGCTGGGGGCGCAGGCCGTCTATGCCGCCCACGACGACGAGCCGGCCGCCCTGGCACGCGACGCCCAGGTGCGCGGCCGGTTGGCCGAGGCCGGTTGCATGCTGCACACCGTGAAGGACCACGTGGTCTTCGAGCGCGCCGAGGTGATGACCGCCACGGGCACGCCCTACAGCGTCTTCACGCCCTACAAGAACGCCTGGCTGAAGAAGGCGGACGAGTTCTACCTGCGCGCCTGGCCGGTGGCCCGGCATGCCGCCAGCCTGGCACCCTGGCCGCCGGCGGTTGGCGAACCCGGCGTACCGACACTGGCCGAGCTGGGCTTCCAGACCACCGACCTGCACCAGCACAGGCTGCCCACCGGCAGCACCGGCGCCCAGGAGCTGCTGGCCGACTTCCTCGACCGGATCGACCGATATGCCGAGGCACGCGAGTTCCCCGCCGTCAAGGGGCCCAGCTACCTGGGCACCCATCTGCGCTTTGGCACGGTCTCGATCCGACGGCTGGCGCGCGAGGCCTGGCAGCGCATGCAGGCCGGCTCCAAGGGGGCGGAGACCTGGCTGTCCGAGCTGATCTGGCGCGACTTCTACCACCAGATCCTGCACCACCATCCGAGGGTCGTGGGCCACGCTTTCAAGCCCGAGTACGACGCGATCCGCTGGGAGCACGGCAAACACGCCGATGCCTGGTTCGAGGCCTGGTGCCAGGGCCGCACCGGCTACCCGCTGGTGGACGCGGCGATGCTGCAGCTGCTGCACACCGGCTACATGCACAACCGCCTGCGCATGGTCACGGCCAGTTTCCTGGTGAAGGACCTGGGGATCGACTGGCGACGGGGCGAGGCCTGGTTCGCCCTGCACCTGAACGACTTCGATCTGGCCGCCAACAACGGCGGCTGGCAGTGGGCCGCCTCGACAGGCTGTGATGCCCAGCCCTACTTCCGCATCTTCAACCCGGTGTCGCAGAGCGAACGCTTCGACCCCGAAGGCCGGTTCATCAAGCGCTACCTGCCGCAGTTGGCCGGCCTGCAGCGACCCGCCATCCACGCCCCCTGGCGGGCCAAGCCGATGGAACTGGCGGCTGCCGGCCTGCAACTGGGCCGCGACTACCCCGAACCGGTGGTCGACCACGACGATGCGCGCCGCCGCACGCTGGAGCGTTTTGCGGTGGCGCGGCAGAAGTAGCCACGTAGCGTCGGCGTTACCGGTCGATCCAGCCGAGCTTCTTCAGGCCACCGAGAATGACATCGACGGTGGTGTCGAAATCGCCGCCGTCTCCGCGCTTGGCGTTGAAGAAGCCGTGCCCCTTGCCGCGGAACGGGACCACGGTCACCTCGGCGGCGCCCAGCGCCTTGGCACGGTCCCGAAACTCGGTCACCTGGGCGAAGGGCACCACCTTGTCGGCCGTGCCCTGGAAGATCCAGGTCGGCGGCAGGCTGGCGTCGATCAGCTGGGTGGGCGAGAGTGGGCGGCGCAGCTCCATCGGCACCGGGCGGTCGTAGCGCTCCAGGTTCAGCGGCGGGTTCATCAGGAACAGCGCCGCGGGCCGCGGGCTGACCGCCAGGTTGTCCGCCGGGTCGTCGATGCCGCCGGGCGCAGGCATGGCCTTGCCGTCCGGCCCGACCTGGGTGGTCAACACCGCCGTCATCACCGCCAGGTGGCCGCCTGAGGAGCCACCGCCGGCGCCGATACGCTGCGGGTCGCAGCCGAGTTGAGCAGCCTGCGCGCGCACGAAGCGCAGCGCCGAGCGGGCATCCTGCACCGCCTCGGTGGGCAACACCTGTTCCTCGGTCATCAGCCGGTACTGCGCCGAGATGCCGATCACGCCGTGCTCGGCCAGCCGCTCGGCATAGGCCTGGAACTGCTTGGGGTTGCCGTTGCGCCAGCCGCCACCGTGGAAGAAGACCACGCAGGGTCGCGCCCCGGTGAAGCGGACCGGCGGGCGTGCCAGGAACAGCTTGAGCCGGCCCCGCGGCGTGGTCTTGTAGCCGACGATCGCCGCACCCGGCTCAATGCGGGGCGGCGGGGCGGCCGGACCGGCCGGGGCGGCGTGCATGGCCGGCGGAGAAGCCGGTGCCACGGGCGCGGGCGGCGGTGGTGCGGCCTGGGCAGCGCTGGCGCCGCCCAGCAGGGCCGCGATCCAGCCCTTCCAGCCGGCGTTATTGGGGGGCATGTCGGGCGGGTCGTGGCTCATGGGCCTAGAAGAGATCGATGCCGCCGTCCTTCGCCTGGTCTTCCATCAGGCCGTCGCGGACCAGCACCGCATGGCAGCGGACCTGATCGCGCCCGTGGTTCTTGGCAAAGTAGACGGCCTTGTCGGCGCGTTCGACCGCGGCATTGGGCGTGTCACCCGGGCGCACGTCGGTGAAGCCGACGCTGACGGTGATGTGCTCGACCTGGGGGAACAGGTAGCCGCGCACAGCTTCGCGGAAGCGCTCCAGCGCGGCCAGGGCGTCGTCTTGGCTGGTGCAACGCAGCAGCACGACGAACTCCTCACCGCCGAAACGGTAGACCTGATCGTAGAAGCGGAAGCAGCTGCGCATCACCCGCGACAGCAGCAGCAGCACCTCGTCACCGATCAGGTGGCCGAAGCGGTCGTTGACCTGCTTGAAGTGGTCGATGTCGACCACGCCCAGCCAGTAGTGCGCGGGCGCGGGGTGGCGGCGGTCTTGGCCCGGATCGGCAGGCAGTTCCAGCGGCACGCCCGAAGCCTTGTAGAAGGTCTCGTCGAAGCTCTTGCGGTTGAGCAGGCCGGTGAGGGTGTCGCGCTCGCTGTAGTCGAGCAGGCCCTGGACGTTGCGGTAGATCCGCAGCACACCGATCAGCAGGCGCTTGAGATCCTGGGCCAGCGGTTGATCGGTGACGATCTCGACGACGCCGACGACGCCTGTGTCCGAGGCCAGCGGCAGCAACAACGTGGTCGGGTTGCCAGCCAGTTCGACCTCGGCGGCAGCCTGCAGGCAGCCCAGTCGCTCGGGCCTGTCGGTCAGCATCGGCAGCGCCTGTGGGTCGGCCCAGGCCGAATCGGCCCGTGCGGCGACGTCGTTTGCCCCGAGGGCGGCACGGGTCAGCCAGCGCTCGTCGCCGGCATCGCCCACGACCCGGTGCACCGCCACGGTGTGCGGATGCAGCAGGTCGCGTATGGACGACACCAGGCTGACATCCAGGGTGTCTCTGTCTCTCAGGCCGGTGAGATCGGCCAGCTGATCAACGATTTCAGCCATGCATTCGGTGTCGTGCGTCCTGCTGGGCCGGCATCAGGCCGGCACGGCGCGGTGGGCAAATGAGCGCACCAGTGCGAGCAGCGCCTCCTCGTCGTAGGGCTTGCCGAGATAGTGGTCGACCCCGAGTTCCTGCGCATGCTCGCGGTGCTTCTGTGCAATCCGCGAAGTGATCATGATGACAGGAAGATCCTTCAAACGCGCATCGTTACGCACATTGCGGACCAGATCGAAGCCGTCCATCCGGGGCATCTCGATGTCGCTGAGCATCACCGCGGGCCGCTCGTCGGCCAGTTGCTCCAGCGCGTCCATGCCGTCGCGGGCCAGGGTCACGCGGTAGCCCTCGCGTTGCAGCAGGCGCTGGGTGACCCGGCGCACGGTCAATGAATCGTCAACCACCAGCACCAGCGGCGCATGGTTCTCGTTGAGCGGGATGGCCTCGTCGGTCTCGTTGCCGGCGACGATTTCGTCGGCGGCGGTGGCCTGCACGCCAGCCTGCCACTGCGACATGCGCCGGCGGGCGTCGTCGCCGTAGATCACCGCCAGGGCCACCGGGTTGTAGATGAGCACCGTCTCACCGTTGGCCAGCAGCGACATGCCGGCCAGGCCAGGCAGGCGCGCCAACTGCGGGCCCAGGTTCTTGACCACCACTTCCTGGTTGCCCAGGACCTGGCTGACGTGCAGCGCCACGCGCTGCGAAGCGCTGCGGGCGATTACCACCGTGGTGGTCTTGCCCTCGGCCGCGCCACGCAGGCCGTGCTGCAGCAGGCTGCCGAGCCAGAAGAACGGCAGTTCCAGGTCGCCATGGCGCAGGCTGCCGTGGCGGTAAGCCTCCTCCACCTCGGCCACTGGCACGCGGCGCACGGTCTCGACCAGCGTCGATGGCACAGCCACGTGCAGTTCGCCGCAGGCCAGTGCCACCACCTGGGTGACGGCGGTGGTCAGCGGCAGGACCAGCTGGAAGGCCGTTCCGCGGCCCGTGGCGCTGGCCGTCTCGATCCGGCCGCCCAGCGAGGTGACCTCGGCCCGCACCACATCCATGCCGACACCGCGACCCGCAAGTTCGGTGACCTGATCCGCGGTGGAGAAGCCCGGGGTGAAGATCAGGCCGGCCAGTTCGCCCTCGGTCGGCTTGGCGTCGTCGGCCAGCAGGCCCTGGGCGCGCGCCTTGTCGGCAATGCGCGCCAGGTTCAGGCCGGCGCCGTCGTCTCGCACCTCGATGCGGACCTCGTTGCCCGCCTGGTGCAGGCTGATCTCGATCTGGCCATGCGGGTCCTTGCCGACCGCTTCGCGCAGCGCCGGTGGCTCGATGCCATGCGCCACCGCATTGCGCAGCAGGTGCTCGAAGGCTGGCGCCATGCGGTCCAGCACGCTGCGGTCGAGTTCGATGGCCCCTCCGGTGAGGTTCAGGCGCACCTGCTTGCCGGACTCCTTGGAGGCCTGGCGCACCACGCGGTACAGGCGGTCCGACAAGGTGTCGAACTCGACCATGCGGGCGCGCAGCAGATCGTCCTGCAGGTCGCGCGTGAGGCGGGCCTGCACGGCGAGCTGATCCTCGGTGCTCTGCAGCGTCTGCTGGATGCCGCGCTGCACGGTGCCCACGTCGCCGACCGACTCGGCCAGCATCCGGGTCAGTTCCTGCACGCGGGTGAAGCGGTCCATCTCCAGCGGGTCGAAGGCCTGCTGCGAGCTGCGGGCCGCCTCCATGCGCGAGGTCATCTGGGTCTCGGCCTGGAGCTCCAGATCACGCAGCTGGCGGCGCAGGCGGTCCAGGTTGTCGGTGAGTTCCTTCAGCGAGCCCTGCAGCTGGCCCATGTCGGATTCGATGCGGGCCCGGGCGATGCCCACCTCGCCCGCATGGCTGACCAGGCGCTCCAGCAGCGGAGCGCGCACCCGCACCACCCCCCCGCTGACCTCGTTGGCGGCCGGCAGCGGCGCAGCGGCATGCACCGCGAACCGGCTCCAGTCGATCCCCGTGGCCGTGCCCTCGGCAGGTGCAGCCACCGCGGCTCCGGTGGATGCCTTGGCGGGCGAAGGCGATGGCGCCGCGGCTGCCGGCACCACCGCGACCTTCGGCACCTCGGCCGCGGACATCACCCGCGCCGGCAGATCCAGCTCACCGCCCTGCAGGCGCTGGAACTCCTCGGCCAGGGCATCGACGCCAGAGTGCAGGTGGTTCAGCACCGCCAGGTCGGGTGAACTCACCCGGCCGATCGCGGTCTCCAGCCGGTGCGCGATTTCGCCCAGGCGCATGGCGCCGGCCAGGCGGGCACTGCCTTTGAGGGTGTGCAGCACACGCATCGCGGCGGTGGCGGCACCGGTGTCGTCCGGTTGGGCCTCCCACTGGCGCACGGCCTGGGCCAGAGCCGGCAGCAACTCGCGGCCTTCGTCCAGGAAGATCGGCAACAACTCGTCGTCGATCGCGTCGTGCGTGTCGACAGCCTCGGCGAAATCGCCCCACAAGGCCTCGCGCGAGGCGGCAGTGGCCGGCTGCGGTTGGTCAAGCTCGGCCGGCGCCAGGTCGTCGCTCAACGAGGTGAAGCGCACCGCGCCCAGCGGGGCCTGCATCGTGGCCGGCGCGAAATCCTCGGACTCGGGCGCGGGCGCGGGCGGTGGCTCCGGTGCCGGCGCGACGGGCGCCAGCGCGGGCGACTCGGTCTCCTCTGGCGCTGCGATCCATCCGGAGCGGTGGCCGGACAGGGCTTCCTGCGCCTCGCGGGCCTCGTGCGCGTCAAGCCGCTCCAGCAGCTCGGGTGACACCGGCTTGAGGAAGCCGGCGGCGAACTGATGCAGCAGGCGGCGGATCTCTTCGCCGACGTCGGCAAAGAGCTGGGCCTCGTCAGCCTGGCCATGGCCTCGGGACGCCGAGCGCTCCAGGCCATGCTCCATCCGCCGTGCCAGATTGGACAGATCGCTGTAGCCGACCGCAGCGGAATTGCCAGCCAGGGAGTGGGCCAGCGCCACGGCGGCCTCGCTGACCGGGCGGTCCAGCTCGTGCTGCCATTCGGCGATCTCGACGCCAAGACGGCGGGACTGCTCGTCGGCCTCGTTGAGAAAGATGTTGAACAGGGCGATCTGGATGCGCAGCGGGCCGACCAGCTTGTAGCGGTCGGCGTCATCCTCGGCCACAGCTTGCTCGTCGGCCAGGGACGGTGCGTCCCCTTGCGGCTCGAGATCGAGCTCCAGGTCCACCGAGGTGAGCGCGGCGTGCAGCGGCATTTCAGCCGTCGAAGCCCAGTCAGCGCTCTCCTCGGGCTCCGGCTCCGGGGCCAGCTCGGGCGCCCGAGCACCCGGCAGTTGGAGCGTCGGCCGTTCGTGCAGGTTCGGTTCGGGTTCCGGTTCGGGTTCTGGCCAGACCGCCTCGATCGGCGGCAGCTCTGCGATTTGGGGCAAGGGGTCCGCCTGGACTTCTTCCGGGGCGTCCAACGCGATGGGCGAGGTCTGCAGTTCGGCGAGCGAGACCACGTCGGGCAGCGGCAGCACCTCCTCCTCGACGGTGTCCAGCACGTCCGCCGGCTCGACCGGCTCGGCCTCCTCGGCAGGCGCCGCACTGCGCACCCGCAAGGCTTCGGCCTGCCGGGCCAGGGCCTGGCCATCCGGGAACGCACCCTGGCCGGAAACCAGGGCGTCGACCCACTCGGAAAGCCGGTCCAGAGCCTGCAGGCTGAACGCGCGCAAGGGCGCATCGGCTTCGACCACGGCCTCGGCCAGGCGGGCGTTGTAGAGCTGCTCGCAGGCCCAGGCGGCGTCGCCATAGTCGCGCAGGCCGACCATGCGCGAACTGCCCTTGAGGGTGTGGAACGCGCGGCGCACGACCGTGAGCGATTCCAGATCCTGCGGCTCGCGAGCGAGCTCGTTCAGCGCGTCGCGGGCGCCACCGATGACTTCGCGCGCTTCCTCGAAGAAGATCTCACGCAGGTCATCCGGCTCGTCGTCCTGCAGCTGGGCGGGCGCCGAGAACCGGGGCCGTTCTTCGTCGAGGCTCAGGGCGCCGAAACCCGAGGCGATCTCGGCTCTGGCCGCGTCGCGTTCGGATTCATTGGCGGCCGATTCGAGGGCGTCGCGCGCCTGGGCGGCACGCAGGGCCAGCTCGGGGGCATCCGCGGCGACGGCCTGATGCGACAGCCCGTCCAAGGTGCGAGACAGGTCGGCATCGGACATGCTCTCGGCCGCAGCCGAGTCGGCCAGCGACTGCACGCGCTCGACCAGGCGGGCCTCGACCACCACGGCCGGGGCGGCGCTGGCGGCGCGGGCGTGGCCCATCACCGCGGCAAAGCGGCCGCTGTCAGGGTCGAACCGGAACAGGGACTTCGCCAACTGGGGCTGCACGCCCAGCATGTCGATCATGAAGGACAGGCCACCGACGTTGTCCGCCAGGCGGCCAGCGACATCGCCGGCCCCCGCCGACGAGGCGATCACCGCGTCGATGTCGTCGCGCATGCGCTGCACGGCCTGCGAGGCCTGGTCCAGCCCCAGCACCGAGAGCACGCCGCGCATCGCGGCCAACTCGCCGGGCACCGGCATCAGCGACCCACGTTCGCCTGGGTCGCGGTTGAAACGGTCGAGTTGTTGCTCGATCTCGGCCAGCGAGGCGCGCAGTTCCTGCACCACGCTGCCCATGGTCTGGCGGTCGGAGACCTCGCGGTAGAGCGACTCCATCCACGGCTCGATCGGGTCCGGTTCGCCGCCCGCAGTCACCGTGGCCAGGCGCTCGGCCAGGCGCTGCACGCGCTGCTGCATCTCCGGCCGCTCGAGGTCGATCTCGTCGAGCGAGGCATCGACACACAGCAGCGCGGTGGCGACCTCCATCGCCAGGCCGGGCGCGGGCACCTGGTTGGCCTGATGGGTGGCCGCGGCGAGGGCCGTGGCCAAGGCGTTGCCGTGCGGGTAGATCTGGCGCACCGACTCGGCGACCAAGGCGGCCTGCTCAGGCACCGCGGCCCCCAAGGCGAGATCACCCGACACCAGCGCCGACCAGGTCTCCTTCAGCGAGGCGACACGACGGCGCGCCAGCGGCACGACCGCCGGGTCGTAGCGGCCGAGCGGGCTGCGCTCATAGTCCACGGCCTGCTCACGGCCCAGGCCGAAAGCGTGCTGCACCTGGGCCAGGCGAGGCGCCTGCTGCGGGCTCACCCGCTGCGCCAGGCCGCAGAAGAACTGCAGGTCGCGCAGCAGCCGGTCCGGCCCATCGACAGCACCGCGCTCGACGGCACGCAGTTGCGCCAGCAGGCGGGAGACCAGGCGCTTGGTGTACAGATCGGCCTTCAGCGCGCCGATCGCCTGGGCCTCGAAGAACGCCGTGGCGAGCTGCCACAGCGTGGCAGTGCGCCCCTGGGCGTTGGCCGAGAGGCCGGCAAACAGGTCGCTCATGCGCTGCATCGAGCGGGGGCTGCCGCTGCGCAGCGTCTGGAGCATGGCGGCTTCGATGGCCGCGTGGACTTCGGGATCCGGCTCCAGCGGGGCAAAGCCGGAATCCCAGCTCGCCACCGGCTCGTCGCGGCCCTCGGCCTCCCACAGATCGGCCGGGTGGACGCGGTCCACCTTGGCCAGCGACAGCACGGCCTTGTATTGCGGGAACAGGGCCAGCGGAGACACCGGCTTGCTGGCCAGCTCTCGCCGCAGGAAATCGAGCAGCGCGAAGGAAGCGTGCTCGATGACATCGATCGCCGCCGAATCCAGCGGAACGGAACGATCCGCCAGGCGCGAGATCGCCTGCTCGCTGGCGTTCAGGAAGCGTGCCGGCGCAGGCATGCCGATCATCGCCAGGGCCCCCACGCCTTGGTGCACCAGCGTGCGCGCCTGCAGCAGGGCCGTGGCAACCGGCGTATCGCCGTCGGTCTCGCCGCCAGTTCGCGCCTCGGCCTCACGCAGGTGCCGCCGGAGCGACTTGTGGGCCTGGTCGAGTGTGCGGCGGAGTTCTTCCTGCACCCAGGCCAGGGCGCTGAGGTCACCGGCCAGGGGGGTGTCGCGTTGCGGATCCATGGTCATGCAGCCGCCTGGGGGTCAGCCGATCTTGAACCGGTCCACCGACTGGCGCAGTTCGTCGGCCGTGCGCGACAGCTCGTGCACCATCTGGGCGGTGGAGCGCGTGCCTTCGCCGGTCTGTTCGGTCACCGCGAAGATGTGCTGGATGTTGGCCGCCACCACGTTGGCCGATTCGGCCTCACGCCGCGCCTCGGAGGAAATGTCTTCAATCAGGTGTGAGAGCTCGCGGGTCACGCGGTCGATGTCGACCAGCGCCGAGCCGGCCGCGTCGGACAGCCGCGCGCCCTGCACCACGCCCTGGGTCGACTGCTCCATGGCGGCCACCGCATCCTGGGTGTCGGTCTGAATGGTCTTCACCAGCGCCGCGATCTGGCGCGTGGCGTCGGCCGAACGTTCGGCCAGCCGCTGCACTTCTTCGGCCACCACCGAGAAACCCCGGCCGGCTTCACCGGCGGACGCGGCCTGGATGGCTGCGTTCAGCGCCAGCACGTTGGTCTGCTCGGTGATGTCCGAGATCAGCTCGGTGATTTCGCCGAT
>JADMKA010000191.1 GCA_018780145.1 Vitreoscilla sp.
CAAGGACGGCCGCATCGAGAACTACCAGTGCGTGGTGCCCACCACCTGGAACGGCAGCCCGCGCGACACCAAGGGGCAGATCGGCGCCTTCGAGGCCAGCCTGATGAACACGCCGATGGCCAATCCCGAGCAGCCGCTGGAGATCCTGCGCACCTTGCATTCTTTCGACCCCTGCCTGGCCTGCTCCACCCATGTGATGAGCGAAGACGGCGCCGAACTCAGCCGCGTCACGGTACGTTGACGCCGACACCCAGGAGACACACGATGAACAATCACCACATCCTTCGCGGCACGGCCGCGGTCCTCGCGCTGCTGACGGCCGGTGCGGCATCGGCCCACACGGGGCATGGCGTCAGCGGCGTGGCGGATGGCCTGGCCCATCCGCTGGGCGCCGACCACCTGCTGGCGATGCTGGCGGTCGGTGCGTGGTCCGCGGCCGGTGCCGGCACGCCGCGCTACTGGCTCGGCCCGCTGAGCTTTCTGGTGGCGATGGGCGCTGGCGCCTGGCTGGGCCTGGCCGGCCTGCGCTCCCCACTCGTCGAACCCGGCCTCGCCCTGAGCGTCGTGTTGCTCGGCGGCATGCTCGCGCTGTCGTCGCGCCTGCCCACCGGTCCGGGCCTGGCCCTGGTGGCGCTGGCGGCATCGATGCACGGCCTGGCGCACGGTGCCGAGTTGCCGGCGGGCGCCAGCGTCGCCGGCTACGCCACGGGCTTCCTGCTCACCACGGCCGCGCTGCACGTCGGTGGGGCCGGGCTGGCGCTGGCACTTCGCCCGAGTGGCGCGCGAGTCTGGCAAATATTGGGTGCCTCGTTCGGGATGGCGGGCCTGATGCTGCTTCTGCGCGCCTGAGGAGCCGGCCATGGACACCATTCACGCTCCGTCCTCACGCCCGGACACCGATGACAGCGAGTACGCCCATGCCGCGTCGATCAAGTCGGTGTACGTCTACGAAGCGCCGGTGCGGCTCTGGCACTGGGTCAACGCGCTGGCCATCACCGTGCTGTGCCTCAGTGGCTACTTCATCGGCTCGCCTCTGCCCACGCAGCCCGGCGAGGCCAGCGCCAACTACCTGATGGGCTACATCCGCTTTGCGCATTTCGCGGCGGCCTACGTGTTCGCCGTCGGCCTGCTGGGCCGCCTCTACTGGGCCTTCGTGGGCAACCACCATGCGCGCGAGCTGTTCAGCGTGCCGCTGCTGCAGCGCACCTATTGGGTGGACATGCTCAGCATGCTGCGCTGGTACGCCTTCCTGAGCGACCGGCCCAACCGATATGTCGGCCACAACCCGCTGGCGCGCCTCGCGATGTTCTTCGTGTTCTTCCTCGGTTCGCTGTTCATGCTGGTGACGGGTTTCGCGATGTACGGCGAAGGCCTGCAGGCGGGATCCTGGGCCGACACCTTGTTCGGCTGGGTGATCCCCCTGATGGGCCAGTCGCAGGACGTGCACACCTGGCACCACCTGGGGATGTGGCTGCTGATCACCTTCGTGATCCTGCATGTCTACGCGGCGATCCGCGAGGACATCATGGGCCGGCAGAGCATCGTCAGCACGATGATCTCCGGCCACCGGACTTTCAAGGACTGATCGCCATGTCCGGCGCCGCCCTGCACCAGCGCCCGGCAGGCGTGCCGCTTCGGCTGCCCCTGCATCCGGGGCGCTTCCTGGAGCGCTGCTGCCTGCGGCCGATGAAGCTGACCCAGACCGATGCGGCGGCCTGCCTGGGCATTTCGCGCCGGCGCGTCAACGAGATCGTGCAGGGCCACCGCGGCATCACACCGGACACCGCCATCCGCTGCGCGCTGGTGTTCCAGGTGGACGCCGATTTCTGGCTGGGGCTGCAGTCGCAATGGGACTGCTTCCACAGCTGGCAAGCGCTGCGCCGCCAGGCGCGGCGCGATCGGGCGGCCGGCGCCTCGCGCTGACGCCCCGCAACCCTCACCCATTCACCCCACGCCATGCGCCCTCATCCGCTGGAAAACGCCTGTAACCCACCCCGTGACAGCGACGGCAGCATCGTCGTGCTCGGCATCGGCAACGTGCTGTGGGCCGACGAGGGCTTCGGCGTGCGCTGTGTCGAGGCGCTTCAGCAGCGCTACGAGTTCGGGCCGCAGGTGCAGCTCATCGACGGCGGCACCCAGGGCCTGTACCTGATCCACCATGTGCAGGCCGCGCGCCAGTTGCTGATCTTCGACGCCGTCGACTATGGCCTCGCCCCCGGCACGCTGAAGGTGGTGCACGACGACGAGGTGCCCCGATTCCTGGGCGCCAAGAAGATGAGCCTGCACCAGACCGGTTTCCAGGAGGTGCTGCAGCTGGCTGTGCTGACCGGGCGCTATCCGGAGCGGGTGACCCTGATCGGCTGCCAGCCCGAGGAACTGGACGACTACGGCGGCAGCCTGCGTGCGGTGGTCAAGCGGGCGCTGGAGGACGCGCTGGCGCTCGGCGTGGACACCCTGCGCTGCTGGGGCGGCCGGCCGGCCGCGCGGCTGCAGCCCTTGTCGGCCCAGGATTCGGTGACGCTCGGCTCCCTGGCCATCGAGCACTACGAGAGCCAGCGCCCCTCGGCCGACGCGGCCTGCCGATTCGGCGACGAACGCTTCATGCCCGGCGCCTCGCCGCGGCCCGATTGACCGTCATGTGCATCGGCCTGCCCATGCGCGTGATCGAGGTGATGCCCGGCCAGGCCCTGTGCCGCGGGCGTGGCGAGACCCAGTGTGTCGAGACAGCGCTGGTCGGCGAGCCATTGGTCGGCGACTGGTTGCTGGTGTTCCTGGGCGGCGCCCGGGAACGCATCGACGCGCAGCGTGCGGCCGAGGTGAATTCCGCACTCGACCTGCTGGAGGCCGCCATGCAGCCGACCGACGAGAGCACCCCCACCAGCCTGGCCTTCTCGCTGCCATCGTCCTGGGACGCGGCGGCGTTGGCCGCGCTGACCGGGTCGGCACCGAACCCACCGAACCCACCGAACCCACCGAACCCACAGTCCCCACGGAGCACCGAACCATGAGCCTCGAATCCCCGTCCAGCAGCCCGGCCGAGTTCGTGTCGAGCACCCGCCCACCGAGTGCCAGCGACATTCCCGCGGTGATCCAGCAACTCGTGGACCGCCACGGCGCCGAGTGGATCGACGAGGCCTGTCTCGCCGATTGGCAGGCCGGCCCGGGAGATCGCGTCCTGTTCCTCAGTGGCGATGCGGTGCGCTTCCCGGAGTGCCTGGACGTCGCGGTGGTGCTGCCCGAGCTGCGCCGCAGCGCCAGGTGCCGGTTCGAGATCGGTGTCGTTCGCCGCGAGAGCGAGGACGCCATCGCGCGCCGATTCGCCTCGCAACGCTGGCCGGCGCTGGTGTTCCTGCGCGACGGCGGCTATGTCGGCGTGCTGCCGGGCATGCACGACTGGGATGTCTACCTCGATGAGGTTCAGTCGCTCCTGGCCCGGCCGGTGGGCCGCATGCCGGGCATCGGCATCCCGCTGGTGGCCGCTGCGGCGGCGTCCCAGACATCCTGCCACTGAACCGGACCCCAACGCATGAAACCCTTTCCCGTGCCCGTGGTGGCTGCAGCACTGCTGGGCCCCGGCAGCCAGCTCGAAGACGAGACCCTGGACTACATGACCATGCCGCAGGGGATGGACACCTACCGGCCCCCCCTGCTGCCCGAGCCGGAGCTGCTCGGCGCGCGCCAGGCCGCGCACCGCGTGCTGCGCGAGACCTTGTCGGCGCTGGACCAGGTCCGCCATGGCGGCGGCGCGCCGGCCATCGACCTGGCCGGCCTGGACGGCGAGGATCTGGCGCTCATCAACCAGGTCATGGGGGAGGGCGAGGTCAGCGCGCGCGTGCTGGCCCCCGACGGCGAGCAGGACGCCGTGCGCATCCAGGAGTCGGTGTTCGCCGGTGTCTGGCGCGTGATGTGTTTCGACCGCGGGGTGCGGGTGCTGGACACGCTGGAGGTTGGCGCCATTCCGGCGCTGCTGCGCCAGGCCGCGCGCGACGACGTGCGCGGCCGCTCCGCTCCGGCGCTGCCGCCGCAGCTCCCACCCGAGGTGGTCAATGCGCCGTTGCTGCTGGGCGAGATCGAGGACCAGTGGTTGCGCTGGCAACCCGGCATGCCACCGCATGTGGTCAACCTGACCCTGCTGCCGATGTCGGTGGCCGACATCGGCTTCCTCGACCACCAGCTCGGCACCGGCCGTGTGCTGATCCTGTCTCGCGGCTACGGCAATTGCCGCATCACCAACACCTGCATGCCGAACTGCTGGCGTGTCGTCTACTACAACTCGCAGGACGCCGTGATCCTGAACACCGTCGAGGTGGTCGATCTGCCCGAGGTGGCCTGCGCCGCACTGGTGGATCTGCACGATTCGCACGAGCGCCTGCACGAGGTGCTGCAGTGGGTGGAAGGTGCGCTGGACGGGAGCGCCGCATGACCGCCACGCGCCCCCGCTTCGAAGGCAGCTACCTCGGCGATGCCGCACGGCTGCCGGACGCCGCGCGGCTGGAATGCAAGATCTGCTGGTGGGTCTACGACCCGGCGCAGGGCGACCCGGTGTGGCAGGTGCCGGCGGGAACGGCCTTTCATGACTTGCCCGCCCACTGGCGCTGCCCCGTCTGCGACGGCGACGCCGAGCAGTTCATGGTGCTGGAGGGCTGAGGGTGATGGAAGGCATCCGGCCCATCGACGGGATCGTCGCCTCGGCCCAGGTGGCCCTGGATGCTCGGGTGCAGAACCTGCAGCAGGCGTTCGTCGGTATCGCGCACGGCCGCATGGCGGGCCTGCCGCTGATGAATCCGGCGCTGGCGGTCGAGGCGCTGGGCTTCGCGGCCCAGCCGGACGAGCGCGCCCCTCGGTCGCCAAACCAGCAGGGCGAGGAGGATGGCGGTGGCGAGGGTGGCCTGGGCGTGCTGCTCACCCCGTGGTTCATGAACCTGGTCTGGCTGCCGCTGCGGCCAGCCGGCGAAGCGGCGCTGCCGCAGGGTGTCAGCCGTGTTCGCCGGATCGGTGGCGAGCGCTTCGAATTCATCGGAGCCCACGAAGACCAGGCCGGCGCCTACGAGATGTGCTCGTTGTTCTCGCCCATGTTCGAGTTCACCGACCAGGCCGCCGCGCGGGCCACGGCGCTGGCGGTGCTCGCCGCGTTGCGCGTGCCGCCGGCACCGGCGGCCACCGTCGCGCCGCCGCCGCGGCGCGCCTTCTTGTTCGGTCGCGGCGCCGCCGCGGGCTCGCGGTGAACGCCTTGCCGTCGCTGGCTGGCAGCCTGCTCCTGCATCCGGGCCGCCCGGTGCCGAACATCGTTCGCACGCGGCCGTCCGCGCTGCCCGCGCTGCTGCGTGGCCGCACCGCGGCATCGCTGCCCGGCATGCTGGGTGCGCTCTACACGCTGTGCGGCGCGGCGCACAGCCTGACCGCGCGGCGGGCCGTCGCTGCCGCTCAGGGCGACGACGATCCGCTGTCCGCCACCGAGGCGCTGGCCCTGCGTGCACATGCCGCGCGCGAGCATGTGCGCTGCCTGTTGATCGACTGGCCGGCACGCCTGGGGATCGAACCGATGGCGGCCCCGCTCTGCGATGCCGACCTGCTGCGTCGCTGCCCCTTGCTGCAGCCCGGCAAGCCTGCGGCTGCTGCGCTGCAGGCGATGCCGGCTTGGCTGGAGGCGGCCTTGCTGGGTTGCTCCGCTGCAAGCCTGCACCGGGCCTGGTGCTCGCGCGGCGAGGTGGCTCTGATCGGCTGGTGCGAGCAGGGCCGCACACCCTGGGCCCGATTGCTGCGCCAGGCACATGCCATGGCCCCGTACCTGCGTCTGCCGCTGCACGCCTTGCGCCTGCATGACGACGAGGCCGCTCAACACCTGCTGGCCGCGCAGCTGGCCCGCGAACCGGGCTTTGCGGATGGCCCGGCGCTGCCCGCGGGTTGCGCCGAGACGGGCGCCTGGACGCGCGCCGCCGATCCCGCCACGCCCGGCGCGGCCCCGACAGCCTGGCACCGCCTGGCCAGCCGCCTGGTCGACCTGGTGATCCTGTGCGGCGACGACGGCGCGCTCCGCCTGGCCAGCGGTGCCCGGGCCACCGGACCGCAGCAGGCGCTGGCCTGGACCGAGACCGCCCGCGGACTGCTGGTGCACTGGCTGGCCCTGGATGGCCGGGGCGCCGATGCGCGGGTGCATGATTGCCGGGTGCTCGCACCCACCGACTGGAACTTCCACCCCGCAGGCGCGCTGGCGCAGGCGCTGGCACGGCTGTCGGTTGACGCCAAGGGCCAGGCTGGCGCGCGCCTGCTGTTGGCCGCCTTCGACCCCTGCGTCGAGGCCCGTTGCCTGTGGCCCGCGGAGGCTGCCCATGCATGAGATGAGCCTGGCCGGCGGCATCCTGAGGCTGGTGGAGCAGGCGGCCGAGCGAGAGCGCTTCGACCGCGTCACGCGGCTCCACCTGGAGGCTGGCCGCTTCAGCGGCGTGGAGGTGCGCGCGCTGCGTTTCGCCCTGGACGCCATCGCGCCCGGCACCTGCCTCGACGGTGCGGCCATCGAGATCGACGAGCCGCCCGGCCGCGCCTGGTGCCTGAAGTGCGACGCCAGCGTCGACCTGGACGAGCGCGCCGACCCCTGCCCGCAGTGCGGTGGCCACCGCCTGCAACCCACCGGCGGCACCGAGCTGCGGGTGATCGACATCCTGGTCAACGATTGAGGAGACGAACCATGTGCGTGGTGTGTGGATGTTCCCCCGCGACGGCACCCGATGGCGCGCGTGTCGACAGCCAGACCGGTGACCTGGACTACGGTGCCGGTGCGGCACGCGTGTCGGTGCCCGGCATGAGCCAGCAACGGGCGATCAGGCTCGAACAGGACGTGCTGGGTGAAAACGACCGCTTCGCCACCCGCAACCGTGCGCACTTCGGCGAGCATGGCGTCACGGCGCTGAACCTGGTCTCCAGTCCCGGGTCGGGCAAAACCACGCTGCTGTGCGCGACGATCGCCGCATTGCGCGGTCGCGAGCCGCAGCTGCCGGTGGCGGTGATCGAGGGCGACCAGCAGACGCGCTTCGACGCCGATCGCATCCGATCCGCCGGCGCCCCCGCCATCCAGATCAACACCGGCAAGGGCTGCCACCTCGACGCGCAGATGGTTGGCGACGCCTTCGACCGCCTGCCCTGGCATGGCGAGCATCACCACGCCCACACGGCCGACCACGCCCACGCCCACGCCCACGATCACGGCCATCCCCACCTGCTGTTCATCGAGAACGTCGGCAACCTGGTCTGCCCCGCGATGTGGGACCTGGGCGAAGCCGCGAAGGTGGCGATCCTCTCGGTGACCGAGGGCGAGGACAAGCCGCTGAAGTACCCCGACATGTTCGCCGCCGCGAGGCTGATGGTGCTGAACAAGATCGACCTCCTGCCGCATGTGCAGTTCGATGTGCCGCGCTGCATCGAGTACGCGCGCCGCGTGAACCCGGCGATCGAGGTGCTGCTGGTTTCGGCCACCCGCGGTGACGGCCTGGAAGCCTGGCTGGACTGGCTGCTGGAAGATGCGGTGCGGCTGGCCAAGGCCCCGGAGGCAGTGGCCTGACACGGGCGCTCCCGATGCTTCCCGCTGCCATGGCCATCCCGGACTCCCTGCTGCCGCGCGCCGCGCCCGCGCGCGTGTTGGCGCTGGGCGCCTGGCTGAAGAACAGCGCCTGCCGTGTGGACGGCAACCGCCTGGCCGGGTCTGGCTTGCATGGCGACCTGGACGACCCGGCAGCCTGCCTGGCGCTGGAGGCCACGGCGCGGCACCTGGTCGCTCTCGGCCCGCTGGATGCGCTGGCGCACGACCTGCACCCGGATTTCCACAGCACCCGCCTGGCCCAGGAGCTGGCGCACCGGCTCGGCATTCCGGCCATCGGCGTGCAGCACCACCACGCCCATGTGGCCGTGGTGCAGGCCGAGCAGGGCCTCGCCGAACCGGTGATCGGACTGGCGCTGGACGGCGTCGGCCTGGGCACCGACGGGCAGGCCTGGGGCGGCGAACTGCTGTGGGTCGACGGCGCCCAATGCCAGCGCCTCGGCCACCTGCCGCCGCTGGCCTTGCCGGGCGGCGATGCAGCGGCGCGCGAGCCCTGGCGCATGGCCGCCGCGGTGCTGCATGCGGCCGGTCGTGGCGCGGAGATCGGGCCCCGCTTCGCCTCCCGTGTCGGGGGCACCGCCGCGTCGACAGTGCAAACCCTGCTGCAGCGCGGCCTGCGCTGCCCGCCCAGCACCAGTGCCGGCCGTTGGTTCGACGCCGCGGCCGCCGCGCTCGGCCTGTGCCTGCGCCAGCACACCGAGGCCGAAGCGGCGATGGCCCTGGAGCGGGCGGCGCAGCAGGGCCTGGCCGAGCATCCGGGCATCGCCCGCGAGGCGGCCGGGCTGGTCCCGTTGACGGCCGATCCGCGCAGCGGCGCCGTGGTGCCCGACCTGCATGCCCTGCTGGCGCGGCTCTTCGCGCTGGCCGATGCCGAAGGGCCGGCCGCGGCACCGCGCGGCGCCGCACTGTTCCATGCCGCACTGGCCGATGCCCTGGCCCGCGCGGTCGTGCAGGCCGCGCGCGGCCGCTTCACCTTCACCGTCGTTCTCGGCGGTGGGTGTTTCTTCAACCGCGTGCTCACCAGCAGGCTGCGCGAGCCCTTGCAGCAGGCCGGCCTGCGCGTGCTGCAGCCCCAGGCGCTGTCCTGTGGCGATGCCGGCCTGGCCCTTGGCCAGGCCTGGGTCGCCGCGCACCAGGTCGCGCTCGCCCGACCGTCCTCATCCGCCGAGTTGTCTTCATGTGCCTAGCCATCCCCGCCCGCGTGGTGTCCCTTCTGGAGGCCGGCCAGGCCGTCGTCGACCTGGGTGGCGTGCGCAAGCAGGTCTCGATCGTGCTGGTACCCCACGCGCAGGTCGGCGACCACGTCATCGTGCACGTAGGCCATGCCATCGGCATGATCGACCCCGACGAGGCCGCGCGCACGCTGGCACTGTTCGGTGAGCTGGCGCAGGCCGAGGCCGCAGCGCTGAACGGAGGCGCAGCATGAAGTACATCGACGAGTTCCGCGACGGCGACATCGCCCGCAAGATCGCCGACCGACTGGCCGACGAGGCAGACCCTGGCCGGCGCTATGGTTTCATGGAGTTTTGCGGCGGCCACACCCACGCCATCTCGCGCTATGGCGTCAGCGAGTTGCTGCCGCCCAACGTGCGCATGATCCACGGCCCCGGCTGCCCGGTGTGCGTGCTGCCGATCGGCCGCATCGACCTGGCCATCCGCCTGGCGCTGGAGCGCGGCGCCATCGTCTGCACCTATGGCGACACGATGCGCGTGCCGGCCTCGGACGGCCTGTCACTGCTGCGCGCCAAGGCCCGCGGCGGCGACATCCGCATGGTCTATTCGGGCGCCGATGCGCTGCACATCGCGCGCCACAACCCGGACCGCGAGGTGGTGTTCTTCGCCATCGGCTTCGAGACCACCACGCCACCCACGGCCCTGGTCATCGACCAGGCCGACCAGGAAGGCCTGGCGAACTTCAGCGTGCTGTGCTGCCATGTGCTGACGCCCTCGGCCATCACGCACATCCTCGAATCGCCTGAGGTGCGCCAGTACGGCACCGTGCCACTGGACGGCTTCATCGGACCGGCGCACGTGAGCATCGTGATCGGCTCGCAGCCCTACGAGCACTTTGCGCGCGAGTACCGCAAGCCGGTGGTGATCGCCGGTTTCGAACCGCTGGACGTGATGCAGGCGGTGCTGATGCTGGTGCGCCAGGTCAACGAGGGTCGCGCCGAGGTGGAGAACGAGTTCACCCGCGCCGTCACGCGGGAGGGCAATGCGGCGGCGAAGGCGCTGGTGTCGCGCGTCTTCGAGCTGCGTCAAAGCTTCGAGTGGCGCGGCCTGGGCGAAGTGCCCTACAGCGCGCTGAGGATCCGCCCGCGCTACGCCAGTTTCGACGCCGAGCGGCGCTTCCAGATCACCTACACGCCCGTTCCGGACAACAAGGCCTGCGAGTGCGGCGCCATCCTGCGTGGCGTGAAGAAGCCGACCGACTGCAAGATCTTCGGCACCGTCTGCACGCCGGAGAACCCGGTCGGCTCCTGCATGGTGTCGAGCGAGGGTGCCTGCGCGGCGCACTACGCCTACGGGCGCTTCAAGGACATTCCGGTGGTGGCAGCATGAGCGGTGAGGTGAAGAGGGGTTATGCACGGCCGCTGGACATCCGCCACGGCCGGGTCGACATGGGCCATGGTGCCGGCGGGCGTGCCGCGGCGCAGCTGATCGAGCAGCTGTTCCTGGCAGCGTTCGACAACGAGCTGCTGCGCCAGGGCGACGACGGCGCGCGCCTGCCGCTGCCCCCCCTGCCGCCCGGCAGCGAGATGGTGATGGCCACGGACGCGCACGTGGTCTCGCCCTTGTTCTTCCCTGGCGGAGACCTGGGTTGCCTGGCGGTGCATGGCACGGTCAACGACGTGGCGATGATGGGCGCGATGCCGCTGTACCTGGCCGCCAGCTTCATCCTCGAGGAAGGCTTCGCACTGGCGGAGCTGAAGCGCATCGTCGACTCGATGGCCGCGGCAGCGCGGGAGGCCGGCGTGCCCATCGTCACTGGCGACACCAAGGTCGTCGAGAAGGGCAAGGGCGATGGCGTCTTCGTCTCGACCACCGGCGTCGGCTTTGTGCCACCGGGCCGGCGCATCGGCGGCGCGCGAGCGCGGCCGGGCGATGCGATCCTGCTGTCGGGCAGCATCGGCGAACATGGCGTCGCGGTGCTGTCGCAACGTGAATCGCTCAGTTTCGACACCAGCATCGTCTCCGACACCGCGGCGCTGCACACGCTGGTGCAGGCCATGCTGGCGGTGCCGGCGCCCTCCGACGGGGGCGTGCGGGTGTTGCGCGACCCGACGCGCGGCGGCCTGGCGACCACCTTGAACGAGATTGCGCAGCAGTCCGGCGTCGGCATGCTGATCCGCGAGGCCGCGATCCCGGTCTTGCCCCAGGTGGATGCGGCCTGCGAGTTGCTGGGCCTGGATCCGCTGTACGTGGCCAACGAGGGCAAGCTGATCGCCATCGTCGCCGAAGACCAGGCCGAGGCCGTGCTGGCGGCGATGCGCGCCCACCCGTGCGGTGCGCAGGCGGTGCGCATCGGCAGCGTCACCGAGGATGCGCAGCACTTCGTGCAGATGGCCACCACCTTTGGCGGCCGGCGCGTCGTCGACTGGCTGGCGGGCGAGCAGTTGCCACGCATCTGCTGAGCCATGCCCTCCGGCCTCACGCCCACCACGCGGCCCTTGCGGCTGCTGCTGCTGTCCCACGCCTTCAACAGCCTGACGCAGCGCCTGTTCGTCGAGCTGCGCGCGCGCGGCCACGAGGTCTCGGTGGAGCTGGACATTGCCGACGGCGTCACCGAAGAGGCCGTGGCGATGTTCGCGCCCGACGTGGTGATCGCGCCCTTCCTGAAGCGCCGCATTCCCGCGACCGTGTGGCAGCGTGTGCCTTGCCTGGTGGTGCACCCCGGCGTCGTCGGCGACCGCGGGCCGGCCGCGCTGGACCGCGCGATCCTGCGCGGCGACACCCATTGGGGCGTCACGGTGCTGCAGGCGGTGGATGATTTCGATGCCGGCCCGGTGTGGGCCAGCGTGAACTTCCCGATGCGTGCGGCCCCCAAGGGCAGCCTGTACCGACAGGAGGTGACCGAGGCCGCCACCCAGGCCGTACTGCGGGCACTCCAGCGCATCGCGGACGGCAAACAGCCGCAGGATCCCGGCCCCACCCGCTGGTGGCCCGCCGTGCCGCCCGCAGAACGGGCCATCGACTGGGCCCAGGACGACAGTGCCACCGTGCTGCGAAAGATCCGCAGTGCGGATGGTCACCCGGGTCTGCAGACCCGCCTGTTCGGCCAGGACTGCCGGGTGTTCGACGCCCACCCGGTGACGACAAGGCCCGCACCGGCGGCGTTCGCCGATTTCCGCCCCGGCCAGGCCATGGCCCGCCGTGGCCCCGCGTTGCTGTGCCGCACGGTGGACGGCGCCGTGTGGATCGGCCACGTTCGGCCGGAAGGGCCCACGCCGCAGCCGGCTTCCCTGCTGCCGCTGAAACTGCCCGCTACCGAGGTGTTCCGGGTCCAGGCCGCGGCGCTGCCCGAACTGCCCGTTCCGCTCCATCGCGCCTCCGCCGCCGGGCAGGACGATTGGGACGAACTGCGCTACGAGGAATCCGGCCCGCAGGGTGCGCGTGTCGGCCAGCTGCATTTCGCCTTCCACAATGGAGCGATGAGCACCCGCCAGTGCGAACGCCTGCGCGACGCGCTGCGCCTGGCCCGCGGCCGCGACACGCAAGTGCTGGTGCTGCTGGGCGGCGAAGATTTCTTCAGCAACGGCATCCACCTGAACGCCATCGAAGCCGCCGCTGCGCACGACGGCGACAGCGCGGCCGATGCCTCGTGGCGCAACATCGAGGCGATGAACGACGTGGTGCTGGAGATCCTGACGATGGACGACCGGCTGACCGTTGCCGCCCTGCGTGGCAATGCCGGTGCGGGCGGTGTGTTCCTGGCGCTGGCGGCCGACGAGGTCTGGGCCCATCCCGGCGTGGTGTTGAACCCGCACTACCGCAACATGGGCAACCTGCACGGCTCGGAGTACTGGACCTACGTGCTGCCGCGGCGCGCCGGGGCCGGGCGTGCCCAGGCCATCGTGCAGGGCCGCCTGCCGCTGGGCGCTCGGCAGGCGGCCGAGCTGGGCCTGGTCGACGCGTGCTTCGGCTCGGTGGGCGAGGGCTTCCTGCGGGAAGTCCGCAGCCGCGCCGGCGAGCTGGCACTGCACAATGCCAGCAGCCGCGTGCGGGCCAAGTTGGCCCGTCGTGCCGCTGACGAGGCCCACCGGCCGCTGGCGGCCTACCGAGCCGACGAACTCGCCCAGATGCACCGAAATTTCTACGGTTTCGACCCCAGCTACCACGTGGCGCGATACCACTTCGTGCACAAGCTGGCGCATGCCTGGACACCGCGGCACCTGGCGGTACACCGATGAACGCCCCCGACCCCTTTGCAGCGTTGCCCGCCGTGCTGGTGGTCGACGACGAGGTGCGCTCGCAAGATGCGATGCGCCGAACGCTCGACGAGGAGTTCGCGGTGCTCGCCGCCAGCGATGCCGACGAGGCCCGCAGCGTGCTGGAGCACCGCGACATCGCGGTGATCCTGTGCGACCAGCGCATGCCCGGCCTGACGGGTGTGGCGTTCCTCAAGGAGGTGCGCGAGCGTTGGCCCGACACCGTGCGCATCGTGATCTCCGGCTACACCGACTCCGAGGACATCATCGCAGGCATCAACGAGGCCGGCATCTACCAGTACATCCTGAAGCCCTGGGTGCCGGACCATCTGCTCGGCACGGTGCGCACCGCCGCCGAGTCGCGCGCCTTGCAGGGCAGCCTGCGCCGGCTGGAGGTGGATTTGCGCGCCGGCGCTCCAGTGCTGCGCCGGCGGCGCCAGGAACGGCTCGCCCGCGCCCGCGACGCCTTCGACTTCGAGCGCATCGAGCGTGCAGCCGGCAGCCCGCTCGATGGCGTGTGCGCCGTGGCCGAGCGCGTGGCCCGCTACGACCTGCCGGTGCTGATCCTGGGCGAATCGGGCACCGGCAAGGAGCTGCTGGCCCGCGCTATCCACTATGCGTCGCCGCGGGCCGCCGGTGCGTTCGTGCTGGAGAACTGCGCCGCGATCACAGACACCCTGCTCGAATCCGAACTCTTCGGCCACAAGCGTGGCTCCTTCACCGGTGCCTACGAAGACCATGTCGGCCTGTTCCAGCGTGCCGACGGCGGCACCGTGCTGCTCGACGAGATCGGCGAGACCACGCCGGCCTTCCAGGTCAAGCTGCTGCGCGTGCTGCAGGAAGGGGAGGTGCGCCCGGTCGGCTCGCCGCGTGCCGTTCCCGTGGATGTGCGGGTGTTGGCTGCGACGCACCGCGCGCTGGAGGCCGACGTGGCCGCTGGCCGGTTCCGCGAAGACCTCTACTACCGCCTGGCGGGCGTCACGCTGCGGGTGCCGCCATTGCGCGAGCGCAGCGGCGACATCGCACCGATCGCGCAACGCTTGCTGAACGAGGTGGGCGCCGAGCTGGGGCGCCCCGAGGTGCGTTTTGCCGACGACGCGCTGCCTTGCCTGATCGGCTACCCCTGGCCCGGCAATATCCGCGAGTTGCGCAACGAGATCGCCCGTGCGATCGCCCTCTGCGACAGCCCTTGCATCGGCGCCGAGGCCTTCTCGCTCAAGGTGCTGCACGGGGCAGCCGGCCGGCCGGCCGCCAACGGGGCGGGAAGCCTGCCGGGCATCCCCATCAGCGGCACGCTGCAGGAGCGGCTGGACGCCATCGAGGCCATGGTGCTGCGCGAGGTCATGCTGCGCCACCGCTGGAACAAGACCCGCGCCGCCAAGGAGCTCGGCTTGTCGCGCGTGGGCCTGCGTGGCAAGCTGCTGCGCTTCGGGTTGGAGGATCAATGAGACAAGCTGGCTCGGGCTCCCCCGCCCTCACGGTCCTGTGGCTGCAGTCCGGCGGTTGTGGCGGGTGCAGCATGTCCCTGCTGTGCGCCGACACCACCGATTTCCACGGCCAGCTGCGCGACGCCGGCATCGACCTGCTGTGGCATCCCTCGCTGTCGCTCGCCAGTGGCCATGAGCTGACCGCGTTGCTGGCCGAAATCACCAGCGGGCGGCAACGGCTGGACGCCTTGTGCGTCGAGGGGTCGCTGCTGCGCGGGCCGAACGGCAGCGGCCGCTTCCACATGCTGGCCGGTACCGGCCGCGCGATGATCGACTGGGTGCGCGAGCTGGCCGGCATCGCCCGGCATGTGGTGGCCGTGGGCAGTTGCGCGGCCTGGGGTGGCATCACCGCCGGCGGCAGCAACCCCACCGACGCCTGTGGCCTGCAGTACGAGGACGAACACCCCGGTGGCCTGCTGGGCGCTGCGTTCCGGGCCCGTGGCGGCCTGCCGGTGATCAACGTCGCGGGTTGTCCCACCCACCCGAACTGGGTCACCGACACGCTGATGGCGCTGGCCGCCGATGGCTTCCAGGCTGGCGACCTGGACAGCCTGAACCGCCCCCGCTTCTATGCCGACCAGCTGGTGCACCACGGCTGCACGCGCAACGAGTACTACGAGTTCAAGGCCAGCGCCGAGAAGCCTTCTGACCTGGGCTGCATGATGGAACACATGGGGTGCAAGGGCACCCAGGTGCACGCCGACTGCAACACCCGGCTGTGGAACGGCGAGGGCTCCTGCACCCGCGGCGGCTATGCCTGCATCGCCTGCACCGAGCCCGGTTTCCAGGAGCCGGGCCACCCGTTCCACCAGACGCCCAAGCTGGCCGGCATCCCCATCGGGCTGCCGACCGACATGCCCAAGGCCTGGTTCGTGGCCCTGGCGTCGCTGTCGAAATCCGCCACGCCGCGGCGGGTCCGGCTCAACGCGGTGGCGGACCACCTGGTGGTCCCACCCGTGGCCAAGAAGACCCGGCTGAAGTGACATGCCCATGACCCCTTGGCGCCACGGCCCACGCCCATGCCACGCCTGATCGTCGGCCCGTTCAACCGCGTGGAGGGCGACCTCGAGGTCACGCTGGAGGTGGCCGACGGAGCGGTGCGCTCGGCCCGGGTGAATGCGCCGATGTACCGCGGCTTCGAGCAGATCCTGCAGGGCAAGCCGGTGCACGATGCCCTGGTGTACGTGCCGCGCATCTGTGGCATCTGCTCGGTCTCGCAATCGGTGGTGGCGGCGCGGGCCCTGGCCGATCTGGCCGGGCTGCAGATGCCGGCCAATGGCCAGCATGCGACCAACGTGATCCTGGCCACCGAGAACCTCGCCGATCACCTGACGCATTTCTATCTGTTCTTCATGCCCGACTTCACGCGTGAGGCCTACGCTGCCGAACCCTGGCATGCCGAGGCCCGGCGCCGCTTCGAGCCGCAGTCTGGGGAGCAGGTGCGTGCCGCCATCGCCGCCCGCCAGCGCTGGTTCACGCTGCTCGGCACATTGGCCGGCAAGTGGCCGCACACGCAGAGCATCGAACCCGGCGGCTCGACCCGGCCGATCGACGCGGCCGAGCGCGTGCGCCTGCTGGCCCGCCTGCGCGAGTTCCGTGCCTTCCTCGAACGCCAGCTCTTCGCCGCGCCGCTGGAGGTCGTGGCTTCGCTGCCTGACGAGGCGGCACTGTGGGCCTGGCATGCCCAGGACCCGGAGCGGGGCGACCTGCGGGCGTTTCTGTCCATTGCCCGGGCCACAGGCCTGGCGGCCCTGGGCGGTGGCCCGGGCCGTTACCTCAGCTTCGGCGCCTACCCACAACCCGATGGCGCCTGCGAGCTGGGCAGCGGCGTGTGGCATGCCGACAGCGCGCACTGCCACCCGGTCGACAGCCTGGCCATCCGCGAAGACGCCACGCATTCCTGGCTGGCCGACAGCGCCCCGCCGCGCCACCCCAGCGAGGGGCTGACCCAGCCGGACGCCGACAAGCCCGGTGCCTACACCTGGAACAAGGCACCGCGACTGGCCGGCCAGGTGGTCGAGACCGGCGCCATCGCGCGCCAGCTGGCATCTGCCCAGCCCTTGATCCTGGATGTGGTGCGCCGCCATGGGGGCACCGTCTACACCCGCGTGCTGGCCAGGTTGGTGGAGCTGGCGCGGGTAGTGCCGATGATG
Source organism: Vitreoscilla sp. (assembly GCA_018780145.1). Classification (GTDB taxonomy): domain Bacteria; phylum Pseudomonadota; class Gammaproteobacteria; order Burkholderiales; family Burkholderiaceae_C; genus Ideonella. Next base: position 16,661 of record JADMKA010000191.1, read on the forward strand.
GAGCGTTGGCTGCAGGCGTTGCAACCTGGCGAGCCCTTCTGCCTGGCATGTCCCGAGGGCCTGGACGGCCAGGGCGTTGGCCTTGGTGAAGCCGCGCGGGGCAGCCTGGGGCACTGGGTGGTGGCGCGACGGGGGCGCATCGTCAACTACCAGATCGTGGCACCGACCACCTGGAACTTCTCGCCGCGCGACGCGGCGGGCACCCCCGGCGCGCTGGAGCAGGCCCTGGTGGGTGCGCCGGTGCGCGCCGGCGAGCAGACGCCGGTTGCCGTGCAGCACATCGTGCGCTCGTTCGACCCGTGCATGGTCTGCACGGTGCACTGAGCAGCCCGTCCGGCACTTCACGTACCCATGGCCCGCCCATTGCCCCCACGCCCCGCTACGCCGTCGTCCGGCGGCGCGCCGATGGAAGGCATCGACGAGTCCACCTGGATGGACGTGATCCACAAGATGGACGAGGTGTACTCGCAGCTCGTGGCCGACGAGGTGGCGCTGGAGGAAAAGAACGCGCAGCTCGAGCAATCGCAGCAGTTCATCTTCAGCCTGCTGTCGGCGATGACCGATGTGCTGGTGGCCTGCGACGAGGACGGTGCCATCGAGGAGACCAATGCCGCGCTGTGCGAGCTGGTGGGCCGCAGCGACGCCACGCTGCGCGGCAGCAGCGTGTACGCGTTGATGGCCGACGACGACAACGTGGCGCGCATCCGCGCCGTGCTGGAGCAGCGTGATTCGTTGCGGGCCGGGGCGGTGGTCGAGATCGACCTGGCCGATGCGCAGGGCCGCCGGGTGCCGGTGGACCTGAACTGCACACCGCGCATCAATGCCAGCGGGCGCCGCGTCGGCCATGTGTTCGTCGGCCGCCCCATGGGGGAACTCAAGCGCGCCTACCACCAGCTGCGCGAGGCACACGAGGCCTTGAAGCGAACCCAGCAGCAGCTGCTGCACTCCGAGAAGATGGCCTCGCTGGGCCGCCTGGTGGCTGGCGTCGCGCACGAGCTGAACAACCCGATCAGCTTCGTGCTGGGCAACGTGCATGCGCTCAAGCGCTACAGCGAGCGGCTGGGCCGCTACCTGCAGGCCGTGCACGCCGGAGTGGACGAGGCCACGCTGCGGGGTCTGCGCACCGAGCTGAGGGTCGACCACATGCTGGGCGACCTGCCGTCGTTGATGGAAGGCACGCTGGAAGGCGCGCAGCGCACCGCCGACATCGTGCAGGGGCTCAAGCGCTTCAGCGCCATGGACCGCGAGGAGCGCGGGCCGGTGGCACTCAACGAGGTGATCGAGCGGGCCATCCACTGGGTGCGCAAAGGCACCGCCCCGGCCTTCGTGGTGCATTGGGAAGCCGGCCCGCCCGTCACGGTGATGGGCAGCAGTGGCCAGCTTATGCAGGTGATGATGAACCTGATCCAGAACGCCTACGACGCGGCCAGTGCGCCCGGCGTGCGCGGCGACGGCAGCCCCCCCGCGTTGTGGATCACCGCGGCCACGCTCGGCCGGGTCGTGCGCCTGAGCTTCCGGGACAACGGGCCCGGCATCCCCGAGGCGCACTTGTCTCGGCTCTTCGATCCCTTCTTCACCACCAAGCCGGTCGGCAAGGGCACGGGGCTGGGCCTGTCGATCAGCTACGGCATCGTCGAGCAGCATGGCGGCCAGTTGACGGCAGGCAACGCGGCCGAGGGCGGGGCAGAGCTCCGGGTGGAACTGCCGGCGACCGATTGAGGCCGGGGCGGCTTGGTCCGGCCAGTGGGCACTTCGTTGACAATGCCGTTTCTCTGGACAGTTCGGCCTGCAGCGGCGGGCCTGCGACCATGGCCAGAAATTCTTGGGGAGTCCCATGCCTGAAGCCCTGATCCTGGTGGCCGATGCCGGCCCGGTGCGCACGCTGACCTTGAATCGCCCGGCGGCGCTGAACAGCTTCACCGGCGAGATGCATGCCGAGTTGCGCGCCGCGCTCGACGAGGCCGCCGCCACGGCCGGCGTGCGGGCGCTGGTGATCACCGGGGCAGGCCGCGGCTTCTGCGCCGGGCAGGACCTGAACGACCCCGGCATGGCGCCGGGCGCGGATGGCAAGGTGGACATCGGCGCGGTGATCGAGGCCAACTACCGGCCGCTGGCGCTGCGCGTCCGCTCGATGCCGGTGCCGGTGATCGCAGCGGTCAACGGTGTGGCCGCCGGCGCCGGTGCCAACCTGGCGCTGGGATGTGACCTGGTGATCGCTGCACGCAGCGCCAGCTTCATCCAGGCCTTCTCCAAGATCGGCCTGATCCCGGATTGCGGTGGCACCTGGCTGCTGCCACGCCTGCTCGGCCGGGCCCGGGCCCTGGGCCTGGCGCTGACAGGCGACAAGCTGCCCGCCGAGGAGGCCGCCCGCATCGGGCTGATCTGGCAATGCGTCGACGACTCGGCACTGGCCGACACCGCCCAGTCCCTGGCGCAGCGCCTGGCCGCGATGCCGGTCAAGGCCCTGGCCGCCACGCGCGCCGCGCTGGATGCTTCGGCGCAGATGGGCATGGCCGACGCGCTGACCCTGGAGGCCGACGTGCAACGCGAGCTCGGCCGCCAGGCCGATTTCGCCGAGGGCGTGGCCGCGTTCCAGCAGAAGCGCACCCCCGTGTTCAAGGACCGCTGATGAGCCAGCATGACCCTCAACGTGTGGCCGAGGCGGTGCGCGACGCCATGTGGCGCGACGACCGCGCGTCCAAGATGCTGGGCATGCAGGTCCTGGCCATCGGTCCGGGCACGGCCACGCTGCAGATGACCGTGCGCGACGACATGCTCAACGGCCACGACATCTGCCACGGCGGCCTGGTGACCACGTTGGCGGACTCGGCCTTCGCCTTCGCCTGCAACGCCTACAACGAGGTCACCGTGGCCTCGGGCTTCGACGTGAACCTGGTGGCCGCGGCGCGAAAGGGCGATGTGCTCACGGCCCAGGCGCGCGAGGTCAGCAAGGCCGGGCGCACCGGCGTCTACGACATCGATGTGAGCAACCAGCGCGGCGAGAAGGTGGCGGCCTTCCGCGGGCGTTCGTACACGATGAAGGGCAGGCCGGTGGTGAACCTGGACAGCCTGGCTTGAAGCACCCGGCGGCGGCGCGGGTGGAGCAAACACAACAGGAGCGAGAGCCATGACGACTGCGCGACGCAGCCTGGCCCGGTGTGTGGCGTGGGCCGCCGCGATGGGCTGTTGGGGCTTGGGTCATGCAGGGCCGGCGCTCACCATCGGTGCCATCGTGCCGCAGAGCTGGCCCAGCCCCACCCAGGGCGAGGAGATCGTGCTGGGCATGCAACTGGCCATCAAGACCTGGCCGGGCCAGCCGGCGCCGACGCTGATCGTCAAGAACAGCGCGTGCGACGCCCAGCGCGCCGAGGACGCCGCACGCGAGCTGGTGACCGCCAAGGTCGACATGGTGGTGGGCAGTTGGTGCGTCATCGGCCAGGTGCCCAGGCTGGTGGCGGACGCCGGCCTGCCCTACGTGTCTGCCCATGCAGAGCGCCTGGCCAAGCCGCCCGAGGGGGTGCTGCAACTCGGCCGCATCGAGCTCTACGCGGCAGGGCGCATCGCCGAGAGCCTGCGCGCGGAGACCGGGCTGCGGGTCTCGGCCCGCACCTCCTGCTGGATGGATTTCGAGCCGGTGCTGCGCGAGCAGTACGACGCCTTGCTGTGCCCGGTCCTCGGCGTCGACAAGCCGCGCTGGCAACAGGCCGAAGGCACCTACACGGCGGCCTACCGCAAGCCCTTCACCACCTCGGCGGCGCGTGGCTACGCGGCGATGGAGGCCGCGCTGGCGCAGCTTCGGCGGTTGCGCAGCGGGGTCAAGGCGGCCGGCGAGCCCATCGCCACCATCCTGGGCAGGTTGCCAGCCAACGGCACGCCGCCGCCGCCGGATGCGATGCAGCTGGTGGTGTCGCCGCGGCTGCCGCGCCTGGCGCCCCGCGAACAGGCCGTGGTGGCCCAGCTGCTGCAGACCAAGGGCTGCGGCTGCGCCACGGGCGCCACCTGTGGCCAGACCGGGCCCTGGGCCGAGCAGCCCTTCGTGGTGCGCAGCAACGATCCCAAGTGCCCGGTCGTCTCCGCGGCGGCGGTGCGTTGACCTTCACTCGGTAGAAACCCTGGCGGAACTTTGTCTTGCGTCAAGGTGGCTTGCGCCCTTATCATTTACCGACCGTTCGGTAGATTAATTCCGGCGGCACTCGGAGACAACGCGCATGCCCGTCAAGACGCCAGCCCCCGGCGACCTGGAGCCGATCGAAACCGCCAGCCGTGACGAACTCGCCGCGCTCCAGTTGCAGCGGCTGAAGGCCACCCTGGCACGGGTCTACGAGAACGTGCCGCACTACCGGCAGGCCTTCGATGCGAAGGGCGTGCACCCGTCGGATCTGAAGAGCCTGGCGGATCTGGCGAAGTTCCCCTTCACCACCAAGCACGACCTGCGGGCCAACTACCCGTTCGGCATGTTTGCCGTGCCGCGGGAGCAGGTGTCGCGCATCCATGCCTCCTCCGGCACCACCGGCAAGCCGACGGTGGTGGGCTACACCAAGAACGACATCGAGATGTGGGCCGGCCTGGTGGCGCGCTCGATCCGCGCCGCCGGCGGCCGCCCGGGCGACATCTGCCACATCGCCTACGGCTACGGCCTGTTCACCGGCGGGCTGGGTGCGCACTACGGTGCCGAGAAGCTGGGCTGCACCGTGATCCCGATGTCCGGTGGCCAGACCGAGAAACAGGTCCAGCTGATCCAGGACTTCAAGCCCGACATCATCATGGTCACCCCCAGCTACATGCAGGTGATCATCGAGGAGTACCGCCGCCAGGGGATGGACCCGCGCGAGATGTCGGTCAAGGTGGGCATCTTCGGCGCCGAGCCTTGGACCGAGGCGATGCGCGCGCAGATCGAGGCCGACGCCGGCATCGACGCGGTGGACATCTACGGCCTGTCCGAGGTGATGGGCCCGGGCGTGGCCAGCGAATGCGTGGAGTCCAAGGACGGCCCGGTGATCTGGGAAGACCACTTCTACCCCGAGATCATCAGCCCCGAGACCGGCGAGGTGCTGCCCGATGGCGCCGAGGGCGAGCTGGTGTTCACCTCGCTGAGCAAGGAAGCCTTCCCGATCATCCGCTACCGCACACGCGACCTGACGCGCCTGCTGCCGCCCACCTCGCGTGGCATGCGGCGCATGGGCAAGATCGTCGGCCGATCGGACGACATGCTGATCATCCGCGGCGTCAACCTGTTTCCCACGCAGATCGAGGAGCTGGTGCTGCAGACCGAAGGCTTGTCCGGCCAGTACCAGATCATCGTCACCCGCGAGGGGGCGCTGGACGCGGTGCAGGTGCTCGCCGAGGTGCTGCCGTCGCACGCCGGCACCGACCGCGCCGCGCTCGGCCACCAGCTGCAGCACCGCATCAAGACGCTGATCGGCGTCAGCACCCGGGTCGAGGTCGGCCCGCCCGAATCCATTGAACGCACGCTCGTGGGCAAGGCCCGCCGCGTGATCGACAAACGTCCCCGCTGAAAGGGCAGATATGTACACCCAGATGATGGACATGGCTCCGGCCGACGAGCGCAAACCGCTGCGTTCGGCCGAGGAGCACGAGCTCGAGGTGCGCTTCGACGCCCGCATCGACGAAGGCAGCTTCATCGAGGCCAAGGACTGGATGCCGGAGCACTACCGCAAGACCCTGGTGCGGCAGATCAGCCAGCATGCGCACTCCGAGATCGTCGGCATGCTGCCCGAGGGCAACTGGGTCACCCGCGCCCCCACGCTCAAGCGCAAGGCCATCCTGCTGGCCAAGATCCAGGACGAGGGCGGCCATGGCCTGTACCTCTATGCCGCCGCCGAGACGCTGGGCACCAGCCGCGACCAGATGGTCGATGCGCTGCACAGCGGCAAGGCCAAGTACAGCTCGATCTTCAACTACCCGACGCTGAGCTGGGCCGATGTGGGCGTGGTCGGCTGGCTGGTGGACGGCGCGGCGATCATGAACCAGATCCCGCTGTGCCGCTG
>JADMKA010000004.1 GCA_018780145.1 Vitreoscilla sp.
GTCGCGGTGGCCAACAAGCCGTGAGGTCGCCATGCACACGTTGTCGCTCACGTTCGCCGCCGCATGGATATTTCTCTCGGCCTGCGCCGGGTCGGCCCATGCCGAGGCGCCTGGATCGGGACCCGATACGCGCCTGAGGGAGGTCCGGTACAACCCGAACACGGTCGTGACGGTCCCAGTCAAGCGCGGCGTCGTCACCCATCTGGTGTTGGACGCCGACGAGGCGATCACCGAGGTCGGCAGCGGCCTGGGCGCCGACTGCAGCAAGCCCGAGGCAAGCTGGTGCATCGCGGCCCAGCCCGGCGGGCACCACCTGTTCATCAAGCCCAAGAGCGGCGCCAGCGCGGCGAACAACCTGGCTGTAGTAACCGACAGGCGCACCCACGCCTTCCGGTTCGTGGTGCTGGGTGATGGCGATGCGCGGCAACCGGTGTACCGCTTGGTTGTCAAGGCGGCGGCTCCTGCGCCGGCAGCGTTGGGGATGGGCCGACCCGCCGACCCGCCTCGGCCACTGCCGATGGCTCCGCCGCCGGAGATCGCCCCACCCTCCCCGGTCGAGCTGATCGCGCAGCGCCTGACAGCAGCGCCCGAACTCCTCAACTCGAACTACTCGGTAGCCGAGGGCGAGAACTCGCAGGACATCCTGCCAAGCCTGGTGTTCGACGATGGCCGCTTCACCTACTTTCGCTTTGCGAACAACCGCGAAGTGCCCGCCGTGTTCCACGTCCTTGGGGATGGCTCGGAGACCCTGGTCAATGCCCGCATGGAGGGCGAACTGCTGGTGGTCGACCGTGTCAGCCGCCGCCTGATGCTGCGCGCCGGCTCGGCTGTCGTGGGCATCTGGAACGAGGCTTTCGACATCGACGGTGTACCACCCCGCGAGGGAACCACGGTGGCTGGCGTGCGGCGGGCGCTGAAGGCGGAGCCACCCGTCCAATCTGGCAGCTCGGCGAAGGGGAATCAACGATGAATGACAGGACCCAACCCGGCGACGACCCCAACGCGATCACGCCACTCGACGGCGAAGCGGGCATCCCGAGCGTCACCCAGGCCAAGTCCGGCACCCTGTCCTGGAAGGGCATCGCCGCCGTGGCGCTGGTCGTACTGTTGCTGGTGGCGGTCTCGGCGATGGCCATTCATCAATGGCTGTTCGGTGGCCCCAAGGACCCGGACGCCGCATCCAAGCGCATGTCGGATCGGCCCACCGCCGCGGCCACCGAGCCCAGAAAGCTCGACATGAGCCTGGCGCCCGTGCCCAAGGCCTCTGCGCCGACCGGCCCGCTGATCCCGGCCATCACGCCGCTGACCGACGATGAACGGGCTGAACCGATCGGCGTTCGACGCACAGGCCTGGCGGGCCCAAGCGGCACCAGAGCGCCGCGCATGGCACCCGAGGATGCCCCTGTGATCCTCGTCGCCACGCGGCCTGGCGCGGGCAACCCGGCCAGTGATGGCCCGTCGCGCGGAACAGCCCGTGGCCTCCCGCTCGAGGTGCCAGCCGATGCCACAGACCCATTGCAAGGCACCAAGCGCAACCTGGAGGGCTATCAGCGCCAGTTGCAGGGCCTGCTGGACAACCTCTCCAAAACTTCCGAACTAGCCACCGGCGGTGCGGTCAACGGCCTGCCACCCACTGGTGCGGGCCCCGGCTTGCCGCAGGCATTGGCCGGCGCGATCAATCACTCTGCCGGCGCGGGCCTGTTCGGCGGCCAACTCCAGGGTTCGGCCACGCCAAGGGTGGTTGCATCGACGCTGGGCAACCGCAGCCTGACGCTGCCCAAGGGCACGGCCTTCACCTGCGCGCTCAAGACAAAGGTCGTCAGCGCGGTATCGGGACTGGTGGGCTGCCAGGTACAACGCAACGTCTACAGCGACGACGGCCGGGTGCTGCTGATCGAGCGGGGCTCGCACATGGACGGCGAGTACCGCATCGCCTCGGTCCGCCCGGGCATGGTTCGCATCCCCGTGCTGTGGACGCGGATCCGCACGCCGCTCGGCGTGACAGTCGACATCGACTCGCCCGGCACCGGCGCGCTGGGCGAATCCGGCATCGATGGCTACGTCGACAACCGCTGGGTCGAACGCATCGGCGCCGCGATGCTGCTGTCGCTGATCGACGATGCGGTCCAGATCACCCTGCGCAACGAGTCGGGCAGCGGCAGTGCCGACACCATCCTGCTGTCCTCGACAACCTCCAACACCAGCAAGCTGGCCGAGAAGGTCCTGGACAGCACGATCAACATCCCACCGCTGATCTACCAGAACCAGGGTGGCATCGTCGGCATCTACGTCGCCCGCGACGTGGACTTCTCGTCGGTGTACGAGCTGAAGGCGGTGTCGCGGTGAGCGCCACGCCCCACGCCCACGACCACGACCACGGCGATGCCGCCGAGGGCTGGTGTGGCGACGCGACCTCAGTGGTGGAGTTCCTGCGCCCGCTGCGCGAGCAGCTTGATGCACCCGGTGTGCTGGAAGTCTGCGTCAACCGCCCCGGCGAGCTCCTTGTCGAAACCCTGCGGGGCTGGCAGGCAGTCGCCGCACCCGACATGACTGCCGAGCGCTGCCAGTCGCTGGCCACCGCCGTGGCCACCTTCTGCGACCAGCAGATCAACCAGGAACGCCCGTTGCTGTCGGCCACGCTGCCCAGCGGCGAGCG
>JADMKA010000251.1 GCA_018780145.1 Vitreoscilla sp.
TCCAGATCACGCCGCTGATGGGCAGCAACCTGATCATCGTGGTGTTCGCGGTGGTGGTGATCGGCGGCATGGGCTCGATCCTGGGCTCCATCCTCACCGGCCTGGCATTGGGCCTCGTCGAGGGCCTGACCAAGGTCTTCTACCCCGAGGCGTCGAGTGTCGTGGTGTTCGTCATCATGGCCATCGTGCTGATCATCCGGCCGGCAGGCTTGTTCGGCAAGGAGAAGTGATGAGCGCCTCGACCGAATCCCTGTTGGCTCGCCGGTCCCGTTGGGCATGGGGAGCCGCCCTGGCGGTGTTGCTGGCCGCACCCTTCATCGGCCTGTACCCGATCTTCATGATGAAGGCCCTGTGCTTCGCGATCTTCGCGGTGGCCTTCAACCTGCTGCTGGGGTTCACGGGGCTGCTGTCCTTCGGCCATGCGGCCTACCTGGGGGCGGCTGCCTACTTCACCGGCTGGCTGGTCAAGTCGGCTGGCCTGTCGCCCGAGCTGGGCGTGCTCGTGGGCACGGCCGGTGCCGGGCTGATGGGCCTGGCGGTCGGGCTGATCGCCATTCGCCGCCAGGGCATCTACTTCGCGATGATCACGCTGGCCATGGCGCAGATGATCTACTTCGTCTGGCTGCAGGCGCCCTTCACCGGGGGCGAGGACGGGTTGCAGGGCGTGCCGCGCGGCAACCTGTTCGGCTTCATCTCGCTGGCCAGTGACGTCACCATGTACTACGTGGTGCTGGCGGTCTTCGTCGCGGTGTTCCTGGGCGTCATCCGCATCGTGCACTCGCCCTACGGCCAGGTGCTGAAGGCGATCCGCGAGAACGAGCCGCGCGCCGTCTCGCTGGGCTACGACGTCGACAGGTACAAGCTGCTGGCCTTCGTGCTGTCCACCACGCTGGCCGGCCTGGCCGGCTCGCTGAAGACCCTGGTGCTGGGTTTCGCCACCTTGTCGGACGCGCACTGGTCGCTTTCGGGCGAGGTGGTGCTGATGACCCTGCTCGGCGGCATGGGCACCTTCGCCGGCCCGGTGCTGGGGGCCTTCACCATCATCGGGCTGCAGAACTTTCTGGCCGACCGCGTGGGCTCGTGGGTCACGGTGATCATCGGGGTGATCTTCGTGCTGTGCGTGGTGGCGTTCCGCCGCGGTTTCGTCGGCGAGTTGCTGGCCTGGTACCGCCGGCGGGCCGCGCCAGCCGCCTGATCAGGCCTCGAACAGGTCGCTGCCGCCGCGCTGCGGTGGCGTGATCCCCAGGTGCCGGTAGGCCAGCAGCGTGGCGATGCGCCCGCGCGGCGTGCGCTGCAGATAGCCCTGCTGGATCAGGTAGGGCTCGATCACGTCCTCGATCGTGCCCGGCTCCTCGCCGATGGCGGCGGCCACGTTGTCCAGCCCCACCGGGCCGCCGTCGAAGCGGTGCACCACGGCTTCGAGCAGCTTGCGGTCCATCAGGTCGAAGCCCTGCGGGTCGACGTCGAGCATGGCCAGCGCCTTGTGCGCGATCTCCTCGGTGATGCGGCCGTCGCCCTTGACGTCGGCATAGTCGCGCACCCGGCGCAGCAGCCGGTTGGCGATGCGCGGCGTGCCGCGTGAGCGGCGGGCGATTTCCAGCGCGCCTTCCGCATCCACCGGCACGTTGAGCAGGCCGGCCGAGCGGGTGACGATGCGGGTCAATTCATCGGCGGTGTAGAACTCCAGCCGCGCGACGATGCCGAAGCGGTCGCGCAGCGGGTTGGTCAGCATGCCGGCCCGGGTGGTGGCACCCACCAGCGTGAAGGGCTGCAGGTCGAGCTTGATCGAGCGCGCGGCCGGGCCCTCGCCGATCATGATGTCGATCTGGTAGTCCTCCAGCGCGGGATAGAGGATTTCCTCGACCACCGGCGAGAGCCGGTGGATCTCGTCGATGAAGAGCACGTCGTTCTTCTCGAGGTTGGTGAGGATGGCGGCCAGGTCCTTCGGTTTCTCCAGCACCGGCCCGCTGGTTTGGCGCAGGTTGACGCCCAGCTCGTTGGCGATGATGTGGCTCAGCGTGGTCTTGCCCAGGCCCGGCGGGCCGAACAGCAGCACGTGGTCGAGCGCTTCGCTGCGTTTCCTGGCCGCGCCGATGAAGATCTCCAGCTGTTCGCGGGCCTTGGCCTGGCCCACGTACTCGGCCAGGCCCTTGGGCCGCAGGGCGCGCTCCAGCGCCTCCTCCTGCACCGAGGCCGGGCTGGCGGTCACCACGCGGGGGCCACGCTCGGGCAGGCCGAAATCGTCAGTCTGGATGGACATACAGCCATTATCGCCGGGAGGGCCCTGCCTACAATCCAGCCGTGCTGCGCTTACGCCGTCATGTTCGCCAACTCTCTTGGATCGCCCTGCTGGCGATCCTCGGCTTGGCCATCGCGCCGACGATCTCGCGTGCGATGGCGGCCGACAGCGACGGCCCGTTCCAGGCCGAGGTCTGCACACCAAAGGGCGTGAAGCTCGTTGACGCGGAAGGCGGTTCTGGCGATCCCGCCGCACCGCAGGCCGGCGGCCTGCATCTGGACCATTGCCCCCTGTGCGGCCTCGCTGCCGGTGTGTCGCTGCTGCCTGCGCACGAAGCACGTGGCCTGGGCCATGCCACCCGCGGCATGGCGCCGGGGCCGTTCCCGCACCTGCCATGCTGCGTGTTCACCTGGCCTCGCGCCCAACCAAGAGGCCCGCCGGCAGCCTGAGCCCGGCCACCCCTGGCGCGGCGTCGCTCGGCCGCGTCCTCACTCGACAATTTCCCCGCAGGCCGCGGTGCGGCCTGAAACAGGACATCGAATCATGAAGAACAGCATTGCCGTCCTGGCAGGCCTGGTGGGCCTTGCCTTGACCCTGGCCTTGCCGGCCAACGCACAAACCACCGTCAAGGACCCCTGGGTTCGTGGCACCGTCGCCCAGCAGAAGGCCACCGGCGCCTTCATGCAGATCACCTCCGCGACTGGCGGCAGGCTGCTGTCGGCCGCCTCACCGGTGGCCGGGCTCGTGGAAGTCCACGAAATGAAGATGGAAGGCAGCGTGATGAAGATGGGCGCCATCTCGTCGCTGGATCTACCGGCCGGCCAGGCTGTCGAGCTGAAGCCCGGCGGCTACCACGTGATGCTGATGGACCTGAAGAAGGAACTGAAGGCCGGCGACAGCGTCCCGCTGACCCTGGTGGTCGAGGGCAAGGACGGCAAGAAGCAGACACTGGAGATCCAGGCGCCAGTGAAGGCGCTGGGTGCCCCGGCCATGGGGCACTGAGCGGCGCGTCGTCAGCCGAGGGACTTCAACGCCAGCTTGATGCCCTCGCTGACGCCGACATCCGCCGGCAGCTTCTTCAGCGCGGCGGCGGCGTCCTTCTCGTTGTAGCCCAGCGCCATCAGGGCCTGCACGATGTCCACCTGGGCCTCGCTGGCCACCTGGGCCGACGGCAGGCCGAGGTCCGCGCCCAGCTTGCCCTTCAGCTCCAGCAGCAGGCGCTCGGCGGTCTTCTTGCCGATGCCCGGCACCTTTTGCAGGCGGCCGCTCTCCTGCCGCGAGATGGCCGCAGCCAACTCGGGGACCGACAGCCCGGAGAGGATGGCCAGCGCGGTGCGCGGGCCGACCCCGGAGATCTTGATCAGCTCGCGGAAGGTGCTGCGCTCCTGGCCAGTCAGGAAGCCGTAGAGCAGGTGCGCGTCCTCGCGCACGATCAGGTGCGTGAGCAGCGTGACCCGCTCGCCCAGGTGGGGCAGGTTGTAGAAGGTGCTCATCGGCACATCGGCTTCGTAGCCGACGCCGTTGACGTCGATGAGCACGAGCGGGGGGGACTTTTCCGCGAGCAATCCCGTGAGGCGGCCGATCATGGCGAAGGATTATCGTTTGCCGGACAATCGCCGCCTTCTCTCCAACCACCCGCCCGCGTGATCCTGCGCCACACCTTCTCGCCGCTCGACAACAACCGCCTGAGCCACCTCTGTGGCGCGGTCGACGAACACCTGCGCACGATCGAGGCGGTGCTGCCGGTCACGATCACGCGGCGCCAGGGGGCCTTCCGCATCGACGGCAGCAAGCGCGACGCCGAGCGCGTGCTGGTGCTGCTTGAATCGCTGTACGAGCGGGCGAAGAAGCCCATCCACGCCGAGACCCTGCAACTGGCGCTGGACGACCTGCGCCGCGGTGGCGCGCCGGCGGCGGCGCCCTCGGCCGATGACGGCGACATCGTGCTGCACACGCGGCGAGCCGACCTGACCGGCCGCACGCCCAACCAGGTGCAGTACCTGCGGCAGATCCTGTCGCACGACATCACCTTCGGCATCGGTCCCGCCGGCACCGGCAAGACCTTTCTGGCCGTGGCCTGTGCGGTGGATGCGCTGGAGCGCAGTGGGGTGCAGCGCATCGTGCTCACCCGGCCAGCGGTGGAGGCCGGCGAGCGCCTGGGCTTCCTGCCGGGCGACCTGACGCAGAAGGTCGATCCGTACCTGCGCCCGCTGTACGACGCGCTCTACGACCTGATGGGTTTCGACCGCGTGACCAAGGCTTTCGAGAAGGCCACGCTGGAGGTCGCTCCGCTGGCCTTCATGCGCGGGCGCACACTGAACCACAGCTTCGTCATCCTCGACGAGGCACAGAACACCACGCCCGAGCAGATGAAGATGTTCCTGACCCGCATCGGCTTCGGCTCCAAGGCGGTGGTGAACGGCGACGTGAGCCAGATCGACCTGCCGCGCGGCATGCCCAGCGGCCTGATCGACGCGGCCCAGGTGCTGAAGAAGGTCAAGGGCATCGCCACCACGCGCTTCACCGCGGCCGATGTGGTGCGCCATCCGCTGGTGGCCCGCATCGTCGAGGCCTACGACGCGCAGCGGCAGACGGACGACCGCAACGGCGTGGCGGGGCAGCGCGCATGAAACCCGAGCTGCACCTCTCGCTGCAGTTCGCCGACCCGGCGCACCGCGACCAGCTCCCCCGGCACAAGGTGGCGCGCTGGGTGCGTGCGGCGCTGGAGGCCCCGGGCGAGATCACCGTGCGCATCGTCGGCCAGGAAGAAGGGCAGGCGCTCAACCGCGACTACCGCGGCAAGGACTACGCGACGAATGTGCTCACCTTCGACTACAGCGCCGAGCCGGTGGTGTCGGCCGACCTGATCCTGTGCGCCCCGGTGGTGGCCCGCGAGGCCCGCGAGATGCGCCGCCCGCTGGCCGATCACTACGCCCACCTGCTGGTGCACGGCACCCTGCACGCGCAGGGCTGGGACCACGAGCGCAACGACGAAGAGGCCGAGGCGATGGAGGCCCGCGAGACCGAGATCCTGATGGCGATGGGGTTCAAGGACCCTTACCGAAAGCGCTGAGCAGCCGGGTCACGGCCGCACATGCGTTCCGAGGTAGCGCTTGCGCCAGAAGTAGGAGCCCAGGCCGATGGCGATGGCCGCCATGATGCCCATCGTGACCCAGAAGCCGGTGCTGGCATGGATCAGCGGGATGAAATCGAAGTTCATCCCGAAGATGCCGGTCACCAGGTTGAGCGGCATGAAGATCGCGGTCAGCACGGTCAGCGTGCGCATGATGTCGTTGGTGCGGTGGCCCAGCGCCGAGAAGTGCATCTGCACCGCGGCCTCGGCCGACTGCTGGAGCCGCCGCACATGCGCCAGCACCCGCTCGATGTGCTCCAGCACGTCGCGCGACCGGACACGAAGCAACTCGCGCTCGCGCTGCGCGCCGGGGTCGGTCTCCGGCGGCCACTCGTCGAGCGCGTCGATCCACTCCTGGATGGCGCTGCGCTGGTCTTCGCAGGTGTCCTCCAGCATGTGCAGTGCGTCGCGGCTGGCCAGCAGCACCTGCCAGTCGTCGAAGCGGCTCTTCGGGTTCAGCAGCTCGGCCTGCAGCGTGGAGAGCTGGCGGGTCAGCAGGCGGCGCAGGTCGAGGTAGCTGTCCACCATGTGGTTGACCATGCGCAGCATCAGGTCGGCCGGGTTGGCGGGCAGCCGGGCAGTGCCACGCAGGTCGGATTCGTGGCTGTGCTGGGTCAGCCGCTGGGCAAAGAACTCGCGCACCTGGCAGTCGGCCGGGTGCACGGTGATCAGCACCCGGTCGAAGACCGCGAAGCCCACCGGGCTGGTGTCGATGGATTCCAGCGCGCGCCGCGCCGAGGCCAGCGTGCCGTGGTTCTCGTCGACGAACAAGGCCTTGCCGGCCTGGGTGGTGGCGAGCCGGCGGAAGACCAGCATGTCGTACCACGAGGTGTCCTCGAAGTGCGACGGCAGCTGGTTGTTCAGCAGGTCGCTGACGTGCAGGTCGACGATGGCACCGCCGGCACCACGCTGAAGGAAGGCCTGCATCGCCTCGCGGTGCACCTCGAACTCGCGCCGCCCGCTGCCGATCCAGACAAACCCCGCTGCCGGCAACGCTGCCGGCAACTCGGCCAGTTCTTCGAAGCGGTCGGCCAGGATGTGGAAGAAGCGCATCCCGCTCAGTTCTTCAACAGCCGGGCGGCGTCGAGCGCGAAGTAGCTCAGCACTCCGTCGGCACCGGCCCGCTTGAAGGCCAGAAGGGCCTCCATCATCACCGCGTCGTGGTCCAGCCAGCCGTTGGCCGCCGCCGCCTTGATCATCGAGTACTCGCCGCTGACCTGGTAGGCGAAGGTCGGCATGCGGAACTCGTCCTTCACGCGCCGCACGATGTCCAGGTAGGGCAGGCCGGGCTTGACCATCACCATGTCGGCACCTTCGGCGATGTCCAGCGCCACCTCGCGCAGGGCCTCGTCGCTGTTGCCAGGGTCCATCTGGTAGGTCTTCTTGTCGCTCTTGCCGAGGTTCTTGGCCGAGCCCACCGCGTCGCGGAAGGGGCCGTAGAAGGCGCTGGCGTACTTGGCGCTGTAGGCCATGATCTTGGTGTGGATGTGGCCGGCGCCTTCGAGCGCCTGGCGGATCGCGCCGATGCGGCCGTCCATCATGTCGCTCGGCGCGACGATGTCCACGCCGGCCTCGGCCTGCACCAGCGCCTGGCGGCGCAGCATGGCCACGGTCTCGTCGTTGAGGATGTAGCCGGTTTCGTCGAGCAGGCCGTCCTGGCCGTGGCTGGTGAAGGGGTCCAGCGCCACGTCGGTGAGCAGGCCGAGTTCGGGGAAGCGCTGCTTCAACTCGCGCACCACACGCGGCACCAGGCCGTCGGGGCGGGTCGCCTCGATGCCGTCGGGCGTCTTCAACGAAGGGTCGATCACCGGGAACAGTGCCATCACCGGCACGCCCAGTGAGAGGCAGGCCTCGGCCTTGGCGTACAGGCCGTCCAGGCTCAGGCGCTGCACGCCAGGCATGCTGGCGACGTCTTCGACACGGCCCTGACCGTCGAGCACGAAGACGGGGTAGATCAGGTCCGAAGCACTGAGCGCGTGCTCACGCACGAGGGCACGGCTGAAGGCATCGCGGCGCAGGCGGCGCGGGCGGCTCGCGGGGTAGTTGGGCAGCATGGGGTGGGCGGTTTCCAGAGGGCCGGCGGGGCGGTGCGACATCATGCCCTCTGTGGTACGGGCCGTCGCCCGCCCACCGGGCGTCACGGACTCAGAAAAAATGTGGTTCACCTCTATGGTACAGAGCCGCGAGGCGGTGTTAAAGTCATCAGTGAGCGATGCCCGTGAGGGTGTTGCTCCCTGCTTTTCCTCCCTGAGCAGGTGCCTTTACGTGATGACAGCGTCAAGGCTTTTCAGCCCCGGCTTGATGCCGGGGCTCTTTCTTTTGTGCACCGCATAATCGGCGGATGTCCTCCCTGTACCTCTGGGTGAAGGCCCTGCACATCGTCTTCGTGGCGAGCTGGTTCGCGGGCCTGTTCTACCTGCCGCGCTTCTTCGTCAACCTGGCCTCGGTGTCGGCCGACAGCCACGCCGAGCGCGAGCGCCTGCTGCTGATGGCGCGCCGGCTGCAACGCTTCTCCACCGTGTTGATGGTGCCCGCACTGGCGCTGGGCCTGTGGCTGTGGCTGGGGTTCGGCCTCTGGCAGGGGCCGGGCAACGGCTGGTTGCATGCCAAGCTGGTGCTGGTGGTGGCGGCCATCGGCTACCACCATGCCTGCCTGGTGTTGATGCGCCGGTTCGAGCAGCTGGCCAACCGGCGCAGCGAGCGCTGGTACCGGATGTTCAACGAGCTGACCGTGCTGCTGTTCGCCGTCATCGTCGTGTTGGTGGTCGTCAAGCCGTTCTGATCGCGCCGCCGTTGGCCGGGCCGCCGCCATGTCCACCCTGATGCTCGCTCGCCGCCACCGCAGCTCGGCGTTCCCGCTGGCGCTGCTGGCGGTGGGCGTGGTGGTCTATGCGAGCCTCTATCCGTTCGCCGACTGGCGCTGGCCGGCCGGGGCCTCGCTGTGGGAGCTGATGTGGTTGCCGCTGCCGCCCCAGCGCTTGCGCTTCGATATTGGTGCCAACCTGCTGGGCTACATGCCGGTGGCCGCCCTGATCTATGGTGCCGGCGTGCGAAGCGGTCACCGGCCGCGAGCCTGCTGGTGGCTGGCGGTGCTGGGGCCTGCGGCCTTGTCGTACCTGATGGAGTTGACCCAGCAGTTCTTGCCGGACCGCTACCCCTCGCAACTGGATTGGGGCTTGAACGCGCTGGGCTCGCTGGCGGGCGCCACCGCCGCCGCGGCGATGCAGCGGCTGGGCCTGATCGACCATTGGCAGGCGGCGCGCGACCGCTGGTTCGCCCCGCACAGCGGCGGTGCGCTGGCGCTGTTGCTGACCTGGCCGCTGGGCCTGTTGTTCCCCACCCCCATGCCGCTGGGCCTGGGCCCGAGCTGGGGCCGTGTGCAGGAGAGCCTGCTGGACCTGCTCACGGAAACGCGCGGTGTGGAAGCCCTGCTGGATTGGCTGGCCGATTCACCGCCATCCATGGGCCAGCTCTCGCCGTTGGCCGAGGGGGCCGGCGTGGCGTTGGGCCTGCTCGGCCCCTGCCTGCTGGCCTTCTCGGTGACCCGCCGCGGCTGGCGCCGCGCGGTGATGGCGGCGGGGGCCGCAGGGCTGGGCTGGGCAGCCACCACCTTGTCGGCTGCGTTGAACTTCGGCCCGTCGCACGCCATGGCCTGGGTCACGCCGGTGCTGCTGCCGGCTTGCGCGGTGGCGCTGGCGCTGGCGGCCCTGCTGCTCGCTGCGCCGGCGCGGCTGACGGCGGCACTGGGCATCGCGGTGATGTCGGCCGGGGTCATGCTGGTGGCGCAGGCGCCGTCGGACCCGTATTTCGCGCTGAGCCTGCAGGCCTGGGAGCAGGGCCGGTTCATTCACTTCCATGGCCTGGCGCAATGGCTCGGCTGGCTCTGGCCGCTGGCGGCGCTCGGCTGGCTGGCGGCGCATCTGGCCGCCCGGGAACCCTGACTCCGGGTAAACCACAGGGTGCCTTCTACAATCGACCGATGAGCTACTACCGCCACCATGTGTTCTTCTGCCTGAACCAGCGCGACAACGGCGAGGCCAGTTGCAGCCAGCACGCGGCCCAGGACGGCTTTGCCCGCTGCAAGGCCAAGGTGAAGGAAGCCGGCCTGATGGGCCCCGGCGGCGTGCGCGTCAACAAGGCCGGCTGCCTGGACCGCTGCGCCGGCGGCCCAGTGGCCGTGGTGTACCCGGAGGGAACCTGGTACACCTATGTCGACGAGCAAGACATCGACGAGATCGTCGAGTCGCACCTGAAGAATGGCCAGCCGGTCGAGCGCCTGCTGCTGGCCCCGGACGTCGGCCGCTGAGCCGTCCGACATGAATGCCAACACCCAGCGCCTGCGCCTGGCCGGCCCGGCCGGCGCCATCGAGGCGGCTCTGGACGCCCCGCCGGCCGATTCGACCGTGAACGGCGTGGCAGTGATCTGCCACCCGCACCCGCAGCACGGCGGCACGATGGACAACAAGGTCGCGCAGACCCTGGCGCGGGCCTTCGTGCAGCTCGGTTACCGCGCGGTGCGCTTCAATTTCCGTGGGGTCGGCGCCTCCGAAGGCGCCTGGGACGATGGGCGCGGCGAGGTCGACGATGCGCTGGCGGTGATCGCTGCCGTGCGCGAGCCCGGTCGGCCGCTGGCCTTGGCGGGTTTCTCCTTCGGCGGCTACGTCGCCTCGCGGGCAGCCGCCCGGCTGGCGGCCGAGGCGCCGGTGGAGCGGCTGGTGCTCATCGGCCCGGCGACGCGCAACTTCGACGTCGCCGCGGTGCCCGCCGACACCCTGGTGGTGCACGGCGAAGCCGACGACGTGGTGCCGCTGCAGGCCACGCTGGACTGGGCCCGCCCGCAGCACCTGCCGGTGGTGGTGGTGCCCGGCGTTGGCCACTTCTTCCATGGGCAGCTGTCGCTGCTCAAGTCCATCGTCGTCGGTGCCTGGCGCCGTTGATGGATCCCCTTTTTCTCTTCCGTGATCGCTGAATCCTGATGAATCGTTTCCTGGTGTCCCTGTGTGCCGCCGCGCTGAGCGCGATGGTGGGTGTCAACGCCGCGGCGCAGGCCCTGCCGCCGCCCGAGATCGCCGCGCGCGGCTACCTGCTGGTCGACATGACCGCCAACCAGGTGCTGGCCGAGCGCGAGGCCGACGCACCCGCCGAGCCCGCGTCGCTGACCAAGCTGATGACGGCCTATGTCGTGTTCGCTGCCCTGCGCGACAAGAAGCTGGCGCTGGACCAACGGCTGCCGGTGTCCGAGCGGGCCTGGGCCGAACGCAAGGGCGGCGGTTCGCTGATGTTCATCGACCCGAAGATGACCCCGACGGTGGACGAACTGCTGAAGGGCATGATCGTGCAGTCCGGCAACGACGCGTCGGTGGCGCTGGCCGAGGGCGTGGGCGGCACGGTCGAGACCTTTGTCGCGATGATGAACCGCCAGGCCCAGGCCTGGGGCCTGAAGAACACCAGCTTCAAGAACCCCACCGGGCTGACCGAGGCCGGCCACCGCAGCACGGCACGCGACCTGGCGGTGATCGCCCAGGCCATCATCCGCGACTTCCCCGAGCGCTACGCCACCTACTCGATCCGCGAGTACACCTTCAACAACATCAAGCAGGGCAACCGCAACCTGCTGCTGGGCCGCGACCCGACTGTCGATGGCATGAAGACCGGCTTCACCGACGCGGCCGGCTATTGCCTGATCGCCTCGGCACAGCGCGATTTCCCGAACGGCAAGCGCCGCCTGTTGTCGGTGGTGATGGGCGCGGACTCGATGCAGTCCCGCGCCAACGAGAGCCAGAAGCTGCTGAACTGGGGCTACACGGCGTTCGACGCGGTGCGGCTGTTCGAGGCTGGCAAGGCGGTGGCCACCGTGCCGGTCTGGAAGGGCAAGGCGGCGGAAGCCAGGTTGGTCGGCCAGGGCGCCGTCTACGTGGCCGTGCCCAAGGGCGAGGGCGACCGGCTGAAGACGACGATCGAACGCACCGACCCGCTGGTCGCTCCGCTGGCCCAGGGCCAGCGCGTCGGCACGCTGAAGGTCACCACCGCCGGCGGCGCGCAGGTGGCGGCCGTGCCGCTGGTGGTGGCCGAAGAAGTGCCCCAGGCCGGCATCCTGGGCCGCGCGTGGGATGCCATTCGTCTGTGGATCAAGTAATCTGCGTCTTCATGCGCGCTGTCCCGGCGCCGCGGAGGTCTCGATGATCGCCCTGCCCGACACCCTGTGCGACCTGAACGGGGAGCTGCTGCCGCTGTCGCAGGCCAAGGTCAGCGTGCTCGACCGCGGCTTCATCTTCGGCGATGGCGTCTACGAGGCCATCCCCGTCTACGGCCGGCGCCTGTTTCGCTTCGACGACCACATGGCGCGCCTGTCGCGCAACCTCGACAAACTGCGCATCCCCGCGCCGATGGGCCGCGACGCCTGGCTGGCTCGGGCGCGGCGGCTGATCGCCGAGCAGGCGGCCGACGACCAGTTCCTCTACCTGCAGGTCACCCGCGGCGTGGCGATGCGCGACCACGTGATGCCGGTCGGCGTCGAGCCCACGGTGTTCATGATGAGCAACCCGATGAAGCCGGTGCCCGGGGATCTGCGCCACCAGGGCGTGGCCTGCGTCAGCGCACGCGACGTGCGCTGGGAGCGTGGCGACCTGAAGTGCACCTCGCTGCTGGGCAACGTGCTGGCGCGCCAGATCTCGGCAGACGTGGGCGCGGCCGAGACCATCCTGTTCCGCGACGGGGCCCACGGCGGGCCCTGGCTCACCGAGGGCGCCTCCAGCAACGTCTGGATCGTGCACGAGGGCGCCTTGCTGGGCCCGCTGATGAACGAGCACGTGCTGGAGGGCATCCGCGTCGGCGTGCTGCGCGAGCTGTGCGAGGAGCTCGGCATCGCCTTCAACCTGCGGCCGATCAGCGAGGCGGATGTGCGCGCCGCCGATGAGATCCTGCTGTCGTCCTCCGGCAAGGAGGTGCTGGCGGTCACGCGGCTGGATGGTGATCTGGTGGGCCACGGCGCGATGCGGGGCAAACCCGGGCCGGTCTATGGCCGCCTGTACGAAGCGTACCAAGGGGCGAAACGTGAGCAATCGATCTGAGCCCCGGCCGCTGCCCGAGATCCCGCCCGAGCAGTCGCTGATCGAGTACCCGAGCGCCTTCCCGATCAAGGTGATGGGGCTGCATGTGGAAGGCTTTGTCGAGGCGGTGGTGGCGGTGGCGGCGCAGTTCGATCCGGGGTTCGACGCCGGCCTGGTCGAGACCCGCCCCAGTTCAGGGGGCAAGTACCTGGGCGTGACGATCACCGTCACGGCGACCAGCCGGGAACAACTCGACGAGCTCTACCGCACGCTGTCCACCCACCCGATGGTGAAGGTGGTTCTCTAGCGCAGCCTGCGCCTGCCCGTCACTGTGCCGCCAGGCGGCCGTCGATTTCCTTGAGCTTCGCGGGTGCGGCTTCGTCGCCTTGCCGGGCTGCCGCGGCGTACCAGTAGCGCGCCAGCCGCAGGTCGGCGGCCACGCCGTCGCCCTTTTCGTACATAGACCCCAGGATGTACTGCGCGCCCACGTCGCCGGCGTTGGCGGCCTGGCGGAACCATTGGGCGGCCTGTGCCATGTCGGCCGGTGTGCCGCGGCCCATGAAGTGGGCCGTGCCGGCGGCCACCTGGGCGTCGACGCTGCCCGCCGTGGCGGCGCGTTCGTACCAGGCCAGCGCCAGCGGCAGGTCGGCGCGTCCCAGTCGGCCACTCTCGTAGAGCTCGCCCAGCGCCAACTGCGCGGTGACGAAACCCTTGTCGGCGGCGCGCGCCAGCAACTCCCGGGCGCGCTCGGGGCTGGATTCGGGCAGTTCGCCACGCAGGTGCATGGCGGCCAGGTTGTGCAGGGCCACCGGGTCGCCCTGGGCGCCCAACTCGCCAAAGGCCTGGCTGGCCGGCACGAACTCACCCCGCTCGTAGGCTTTCAGCGCGCGTGCCAGCGGCGTGTCGGCGTCGCCGGCCACCGCACAATGCTGTGTCAACAGGCTGGCAGCGAGGAGGATCCAGGAGAAGAACTTCATTGATGGCACGATACGGCAAGCGCCTTGGCCCTGCCCACCGCAGGGCGTGCCGCTCGCCGAGAATGGCAGCCATGCCGACCCCGTTGCCCGCGTTGCTGCGCCGCCACCTTGGCCAGCAGCCCTACGAGATCACCTTCGACGCGATGCGCCGCTTCACCGCCGAGCGCACGGCGGACACGCCCGACGAGTTGTGGCTGGTCCAGCACCCGCCGGTCTTCACGCAAGGCGTGGCCGGCAAGCCCGAGCACCTGCTGGCGCCCGGCGACATCCCGGTCGTGGCCAGCAACCGGGGCGGCCAGGTCACGTACCACGGCCCCGGGCAGGTGGTGGTGTATCCACTGATCGATCTGCGGCGCCTGGGCATCTTCGTCAAGGAGTACGTGTTCCGCATCGAGGCGGCGGTGATCCAGACGCTCGAGGCGCAGGGCGTGATCGGTTTTCGCGTGACAGGCGCGCCTGGTATCTATGTGAACCTGTCCGACCCGTTCCAGGCCGGGCTGCCCGCCGGCCCGCGCCTGGATCCGTTCTCCGGTTTGGGAAAGATCGCGGCGCTCGGCATCAAAGTGAGCAATCACTGTACGTACCACGGCGTGTCACTGAACGTGGCCATGGATCTGGAGCCCTTCCTACGCATCAACCCCTGTGGTTACCACGGGTTGCGGACGGTCGATCTGGCTACACTGGGTGTCCGGGCGAACCCTGAGGCCATGGCCGAGTTGCTGGCCGACCGCCTCGCCGCCCACCTGAGCCCCTGACCCTGGACCTGGAATGGCCACGCAGAACACCACCCACGAAGCCAAGACCGGCGCCGACTACGACGCCACCGCCAAGCAGAAGGCCCAGGCCAAGACGGCGCGCATCCCGATCAAGGTGGTGCCTGCCGAGGTGCTGAAGAAGCCCGAGTGGATCCGCGTGAAGGCTGGTTCGCCGAGCACCCGCTTCTACGAGATCAAGCAGATCCTGCGCGAGCACAAGCTGCACACGGTGTGCGAGGAAGCCTCCTGCCCGAACATCGGCGAATGCTTCGGGCACGGCACGGCCACCTTCATGATCATGGGCGACAAGTGCACCCGGCGCTGCCCCTTCTGCGACGTGGGCCACGGCCGTCCCGACCCGCTGGACGTGGACGAGCCGGCCAATCTGGCCAAGACCATCGCCGCGCTGAAGCTGAAGTACGTGGTGATCACCAGCGTCGACCGCGACGACTTGCGCGACGGCGGTGCCGGCCACTTCGTGGACTGTATCCGCCAGGTGCGCGAGCAGTCCCCCGCCACCCGCATCGAGATCCTGACGCCCGATTTCCGGGGCCGCATGGACCGCGCGCTGGAGATCCTGAAGGCCGCGCCGCCGGACGTGATGAACCACAACCTGGAGACGGTGCCGCGCCTGTACAAGGAGGCGCGCCCGGGCTCGGACTACCAGTACAGCCTGGATCTGCTCAAGCGCTTCAAGGCTGCGGTGCCGGACGTGCCGACCAAAAGCGGCCTGATGGTGGGCCTGGGCGAGACCGACGAGGAGATCCTCGTTGTCATGCAGGATCTGCGCAACCACGGGGTGGACATGCTCACCGTGGGCCAGTACCTGGCGCCGTCGGGCCACCACCTGCCGGTGCGCCGCTACGTGCACCCGGACACCTTCAAGATGTTCGAGGCCGAAGCGCAGAAGATGGGCTTCAGCCACGCCGCCGTTGGCGCCATGGTGCGCTCCAGCTACCACGCCGACAAGCAGGCGGCGCAGGCCGGGGTGGCCTGATCAGGCTTCCTTCAACAGATCTTCGATCAGCCCGTGCAGGGCTGCGAAGTCCGGTGCGCCCACGTACTTCTTGACGATGCCACCACGCTTGTCCAGCAGGAAGGTGGTGGGCGTCAGCCGCACGTCACCGAAGGCCTGGGCCACCGCGCCGGTGTTGTCGATCGCCACGCCGAAGGGCAGCTTGCGGGTTTCGGCGAAGCTGGCCACGTAGGCTGGCGGGTCGTAGCTCATCGCCACCGCCACGGTGTCGTAGCCGCGTGCCTTGAACTTCTCGTGGGTGGCCACGATCTCCGGCATCTCCTTCACGCAGGTGGTGCAGCTGGTGGCCCAGAAGTTCACCAGCACCACCTTGCCCTGCTGGGCCTTGAGCGAGCCCTTGGCACCATCCAGCAACGTGTAGGTGACATCCGGCGCGCTTTCGCGACGCGCGCAGCCGCCCAGGCCCAGCGACACAAGGGGCGCGGTTGCCAGCAAGCCAAGCGAGAGCGCAAGATGGTGTCGGCGTTCTGAATTCATGGAGGACATTGAATGAAGCGTAGGCAGTTTACGACCGCTGGCAGCAGCCTGCTGGTCTGGGGTTGGGCACATTCTCCGGCGGCCCACGCCGCCCTGGGCGGGCTGCTCAGCGAGGGCGACGCTTCGCTGGGGGTCAAGACCGCGCTGGAGCGCGGCGCCGTGGCAGCCGTGGGCCTGCTGGGGCAGACCGACGGCTTCCTGAAGAACCCCAAGGTGATGATCCCGTTGCCGGGCTTCCTGAATGACGCCGCCAAACTGCTGAAGTTCACCGGCCAGCAGAAAAAGGTGGACGAGCTGGTGATGGCGATGAACCGCGCCGCCGAAGCGGCGGTGCCCGAGGCCAAGGCCCTGCTGCTCGATGCGGTGAAATCCCTCAGCGTGGCCGACGCCGTCAAGATTGTGCGCGGCAACGACACCTCGGTGACCCAGTACTTCTCCACCAAGACCCGCGCCCCGCTGGGCGAGCGGTTCCTGCCGATCGTGACCACCGCCACCGAGAAGGTCTCGCTGGCCGACAAGTACAACGCCGTGGCCGGCAAGGCCAGCGGCCTGGGGCTGGTGAAGAAGGAAGACGCCAACATCCAGAGCTATGTCACGCGCAAGGCGCTGGACGGGCTCTACTGGATGATCGGCGAGGAGGAGAAGAAGATCCGCAAGGATCCGGTGGGCACCGGCAGCGACATCCTCAGCAAGGTCTTCGGCCGATAGCCTACATCGACTTCGACAGCTCGAAGATCAGCGCCGAGGGCAGCGACGCCAGCACGGCGTCGCGGCCCACGGTGGCGTGCTCGCGGTCGCCGTGGTTGGACAGCGCGAAGCTGTTGCCCTCTTCGGCGATCTCGATGAACACGAAGCCCGGCAACTCGTGTTCCACGCTCCTGCGCAGCGCGTCGAAGCGTTGGCCCGACAGGGCCGATTCGTAGATGATGGCCTGCGGCAAGGACTCGCGGCAGAACTCCTCGGCCTCGTCCACCGAGCTGACGAAATCCACCACCAGGCCCATGTGCCGGGTGGCTTCGCGGATGTCGGTGCGCAGGTCGCGGCGGACGGCCAGCACCAGCACCTGGCTGCCGGCCAGCGGCTTGGAGTTGTCCGAGACGCCGAACCCCTGGTCGATCTCGACGGCGGTGACACCCTCCAGTTCCTCGCTCACCGTCTGGGGGAACTCGATCGTCACGGCGGTGCGGCCATCCGGTGTGTCCAGGCGTTCGAGCTCTAGCTTCAAGGCCCAGGCGATCTGCTGAACCAGGCGCCAGCTCAGCGTGTCCAGCGACGAGGCCGACGGCTCAGCGTCGTTGCGGGCCACCACCCGGCTGTCGGCTGGCGCGGGCCGGAGGTGGCTGAAGTGGCAGCTGAGGCGCGCGCGTGGCGGCCAGGGCGCCAAGTCGATGCGGAACTCGAGGTTCGCCTGCGCATGCTCCAGCACCCAGTCGACCAGCGCCTGCAGCAAGGCGTGCAGCAAGGTCGCATCGACGATCACCTCCACCGGCCGCAGCGCCTGGCGCATGTCGATCTCGCGGGCGCCGATTTCCCGGCCTCGCTGCATCAGCACGTCGCGCGCCATCTGGGTGAGGCTCAGGGTCTCGGGCGACTGGCGAATGCGCCCCGAGGCGAAGCGGGCCAGTTGCTGGCCCATCATGCCGACGCGGCGCGCCAACTCGATTTCGTCGCGCAGGGCGCGCAGGCCTGGCCGATCGATCTTGCCGGTGGTGGCCAGCGTGGTGACCCGCTCCAGCGCAGTCGACAAGGACGCGCCGATTTCACTGCCGACCTGGGCCAACAGCGCCCGGTAGTGTTCTTCCTGTCCCTGGGGTGGCCAGGGAGCGACGGGGTTGAGCATGTCGGGGCGAAATCGGTCAGGGGCGTTCATGGAGGCAACAATAGGCATCACCGACCCAGCCGCCGAGGTTTCGACGTGGCCTGAAGTCGTGAATTTGTTTCATGGATGGTGACCGTTTGTTTCCAAAGCGTCCATCCTGCAGATTGTGGGGGGCGGGCCGGTCCGGTCAGGCGAAGCGTGAAATCCTGCGCGGATCGGCAAGCCTCGGAGAGCCCGGATAATCCGCCGATGACACCTCCTTGCCACTGCCCACGACACCTTGGCCGGGCGTGGCATGGGGGAATGGCCTGCGCGCTGGCCTGGGCCGGGTTGGCCGGCTGCGTGCCGTCGCTGAACTGGCGCGAGGTCGTCGTGCCGGGCCCGGAACTGACGGCACTGTTTCCCTGCCGGCCTGTCAGCCTGGCGAGGCCCGTGCCGCTGGCCGGCCGAACCGTCAACTTGACCCTGCAGTCCTGCGAGGCCGACGGCAGCACGTATGCCGTGGCCTCTGGAGAGATCGGTGACCCGGCCGCGGTGGCCGAGACGCTCCGTGCCCTGCGAGACGCCACGTCGCGCAACCTGGCCGCGGGCACCGACTTCCGGCCCGAAGCCTGGGCATTGGCCGGCGCCACGCCGCAGTCTCAAGCCGGCCGCTGGCGCGTCGGGGGTCACCGGCCGGACGGCCAGCCCCTGCACGCCGACACAGCGGTGTTCTCGCGTGGGACCTGGGTGGTGCAGGTGACGGTGATCGGCTCGTCACTGAGCGACGTGAGGACGCAGCCTTTCTTCGAGGGCCTGCGCTTCCAGCCATGAGCCCCACGACGGCGTGCCGCCTCCAGCGACATCGGAATGTGTTGCGCGCGCGCCTACCTGTGCTTCTTGCCGGTGACGCGCCGGGCCCTGCGGGGCGCCGATCCTCAATAATGCGCCCATGACAGCCCTGGTGATCGTCGCCCATGCCCCGCTGGCCACCGCCCTGCAGGCGGTGGGCGCGCATGTGGTGGCGGACTGCGCCAACTGCCTCGCGGCCGTGGACGTGCCGCCCGATTGGCCTGCCGAGCGGGTCGAGCAGGCGGTGCGCGAGGCCATGGCGGCCTTGGGGCAAGCGCAGGTGCTGATCCTGGCCGACGTCTTTGGCGCCACGCCCTGCAACGGCGCCCAGCGGGTGGCCGACGGCACCCAGGTGCGGCTGGTCAGCGGTGTGAACGTGCCGATGCTGTGGCGCGTGCTGACCACCAGCGAGCGCCCACTCGATGCGCTGGTGGAGCGGGCGCTGGCTGGCGGCACACAAGGTGTCATGCCGGCATCGGCACCCAAACCCCTGGACCAGAGCCCCAACCCCACGACCCATGATTCGTCAAACCATCACCATCAGCAATAAGCTGGGCCTTCACGCCCGGGCCTCGGCCAAGCTCACCAAGCTGGCGGGGGGTTACCAGTGCGAGGTCTTCATGAGCCGCAAAGGGCGTCGCGTCAACGCCAAGAGCATCATGGGCGTGATGATGCTGGCCGCCGGCATGGGCACCGAGGTGGAGATCGAGACCGAGGGCAGCGACGAGCGGGAGGCGA
This sequence comes from Vitreoscilla sp., assembly GCA_018780145.1. Lineage (GTDB taxonomy): Bacteria > Pseudomonadota > Gammaproteobacteria > Burkholderiales > Burkholderiaceae_C > Ideonella. Next base: position 19,055 of record JADMKA010000251.1, read on the forward strand.
TGGACGCCCTGGTCACCCTGGTCAACGACAAGTTCGGCGAAGGGCAGTAGCCGAACCAGGCTTCATTCGCCGAGGAAATGCCGGCGATAGCGGGCCGGCAGGTCGGACAGGCGCAGCAGCATCGGCAGGTCGGCGGTGTTGAAGTCGGGGTCCCAGGCCGGCGCGCCCAGCACTCTGGCGCCGCAGCGCAGATAGCCCTTGATCAGGGCCGGCGGCTCGACAGCCAGCGTCCGATCCAGTTCATCGACGGGCAAGGCCAGGCGCGGCCGGACCTGGTACTCCAGGCTCGCGCCATGGGTCTGGCTCAGCCGGGCCCAGAGGCTGGCGGCGGCGTGCCCGCCATCGCGCATGCCGATACTGGCGCAACCCACCATGGTGTCGAGCCGGTTGCTGTTCATGAACCCCGCCAAGGCACCCCACAAGGCCAGGATCACCCCCCCGGAGCGGTGCTCAGGGTGCACGCAGGAGCGGCCCAACTCGGCCATGCGATCACGCAGCGGCCGCAAGCGGGTGAGGTCGAACTCGGTCTCGCTGTAGTAGCCGCCAGCGCGCTTTGCCGCAGCCGGTGTGAGAACACGGTAGGTGCCGATCACCTGAGCCGGCGCGTCGCCTGTCTCCAGCGTGCGGACCAGCAGGTGCTCGCAGAAGTCGTCGAACAGATCCACATCCAGCCCGTCCAGCGTGCCAGGGGGTGGGGCCAGGCGCGCGCCCATTTCGGTCACGAAAACGCTGTGGCGCAGTCGCTGGGCTTCTCTGACGTCGTCCAGGTGGCGGGCCCAGCACACCTCGAACTGCGGCTCCTTGGCCTCGGGCGGGACGGCGAGCGCAGGCGCCGGCGGTGTCGTGCTGGCCTGGCGGCCGAGCCGGAAATCCAGCAGGCGGATCAGAGGCAGGGTCGGCACGGGCAGTTCCTTCATGGCGGGCGTCTCATCGGCTGTCGATGCGGGCATGGTCCCTCGCGGCGGTGACCCGTTCATGACCAGGCCATGACCACGCGATGACAGTTACCAACGGGCAGTGGCGGGCGTCGAAGCGGCTGCTACAGTGAAGCCATGAGCATCCAGGTCTTCGGTCTGCCGGTGTCGCGGGGCGTGGCCATCGGTCGCGCGGTGCTCGTCGCCTCCAGCCGGGTCGACGTGGCGCACTACTTCATCGATCCGGCGGATGTCGACCATGAAGTGAGCCGCTTGCGCGATGCGCGCAACGAGGTGGCGGCCGAGCTGGTCACTCTCAAGAGTGAGGTGCCTGAGGAGGCCCATGCCGAACTGGTCGCCCTGCTCGACGTCCACTTGATGCTGCTTCACGACGAGTTGCTGGCCGACGCCACCAAACAGTGGATCGCCGAGCGCCACTACAACGCCGAGTGGGCGATGTCGGCCCAACTGGAAGTGCTGGCCCGCCAGTTCGACGAGATGGAGGACGACTACCTCCGCGAACGCAAGGCCGACATCGAACAGGTGGTCGAGCGGGTGTTGAAGGCCCTGTCCCGCCAGGCGACGCCATCGGAACCGGGGGCGCCCGGTGCGGCGCGTGATTTCGCCGGGGAGGATCCACTGATCCTGGTCGCCAACGACATCGCGCCAGCCGACATGCTGCAGTTCAAGCGCAGCGTATTCACCGGCTTTGTCACCGACGTGGGGGGGCGCACCTCGCACACCGCCATCGTGGCGCGGAGCATGGACATTCCGGCGGTGGTCGGTGCGCGCGAGGCCAGCCGCATCGTCCGCCAGGACGACTGGATCGTCGTCGATGGCGACGCAGGGGTGATCATCGTCAATCCCTCGCCGATCGTGCTGGAGGAGTACCGCTTTCGCCAGCGCCAGATCGAGTTGGAGCGGGCCAAGCTCAATCGGCTGCGCCATACGCCGTCGGTGACCCTCGACGGCCAGGCCGTGGACCTGTTGGCCAACATCGAACTGCCGTCGGACGCCGCGGCGGCCATCGACGCAGGCGCCGTCGGGGTGGGGCTGTTCCGCAGCGAATTTCTGTTCATGAACCGAGAGGGCCAGCTGCCCGACGAGAACGAGCAGTTCGAGGCCTATCGCGCGGTGGTGCTGGCGCTGGGCGGTCTGCCCGTCACCATCCGCACGGTGGACATCGGGGCGGACAAGCCGCTGGAGCGCATGTCCAACCACGAGCTGCGGCACGAGCACACCCTGAACCCCGCGTTGGGCCTTCGGGCCATACGCTGGAGTCTCGCCGAGCCGGAGATGTTCGGCCAGCAACTCCGGGCCATCCTGCGTGCCAGCGCGTTCGGCAAAGTTCGTGTGCTGGTGCCCATGGTGGCTCACCTGACCGAGGTGCACCAGATTCGCCAGGCGCTGGACCGCGCCAAGGAGGAGTTGCGCGACAAGGGGCAGCCCTATACCGAGGTTGAACTCGGAGCGATGATTGAGATCCCTGCCGCTGCGCTGATGGTGTCCAGCCTGCTGCGCCACTTCGACTTCGTGTCGATCGGCACGAACGACCTGATCCAGTACACGCTCGCCATCGACCGCGCAGACGAAGCGGTCTCTCATCTCTATGACCCCTGGCATCCTGCGGTACTGCGCCTCATCGAGCAGACGATTGCCACGGCCAACGCCATGGGGCGGGGTGTCAGCGTATGCGGAGAGATGGCTGGCGACCCGTCCTTCACCGAGTTGCTGTTGGCCATGGGGCTGCGGAGCTTCTCCATGCACCCTGCCCAGATCGCATCCATCAAGCAGCGCGTCCTGAGGGCCGACGCCCGGGCACTGCATGGTCAGGTGGGCGCCGTCCTCTCCGCAGAGGCGCCCGAAGAAGCCTGCGCGAGCCTGATGAAGGCGCGGCCGCACTGACGCTCCTGCAAGAAGTTTGGCGCCTACTTGCGGGCGGCCAAAAACCTCTGCTATAGTCGTGGGCTTCGCTGATCACGGTGCTGCTTCGAAAGACGCGGCCACCAAGCCCCAACGCGACACCCACACAAGCTGGGAGCAGCGGGGCAAATCAGCAAGAGCGCAAAGGCAGAGCGCTTGACAAGGTTAAGAAATCGAGTCAGAATCCTCCCTCTTTGTTGATCACAGATCAGCAGCGCAGCCAGAACGCTGGCAGCGAAGTTCTTTAAAAACTAACAGCCGATAAGTGTGGGTGTTTGAAGGCGAGTGCCAAGT
>JADMKA010000163.1 GCA_018780145.1 Vitreoscilla sp.
CAGGGGAGTCGGCGCGCAGCGCCGACCGCGGAACCGAAGCGCCGCGGCCTGCCCGCACGCCCCTTTGCCGCGCCGACCTTTGCGCGCAAAGCGCAGTGGAGCCACTGAAATGTTCAACCGCGGCCAGCTCGAAAAGTTGCTGATCAAGGCGTTCGAGAAACCCGAGCGCACCGGCGTGCCGGTTGCCGAATTTACGGCCTATGTGAACCCGAACGAGATCACGCTCGGCTACGAGTTCGAGTGGGACGCGGCCCAGGGGGCCGGCACCACCGGCAGCCGCATGAACTTCAAGAAGCAGAAGCCCGGTGACCTGCAGCTCGCGTTCTTCATCGACGGCACCGGCGCCAACGGCGAGCGGGTGGACGTGCAGCAGCGCGTCGAGCAGTTCCAGCGCGTCACCGGCTACAACGGCAACATCCACCAGCCCAACCACCTGGTCGTCTGCTGGGGAACCTTGCAGGTGAAGCGCTGCGTGCTGAAGACCGCGTCGATCGCCTACAAGATGTTCCGGCCGGACGGCGTGCCGCTGCGCGCCGTCATCAACGCCAGCTTCGCCGATGCCAGCGACGACCTCACGCGCGTGGCGATGGCCCAGGACCAGTCGCCGGATTTGACCCATGTGCGGGTGCTGAAGGCCGGCGACTCGCTGCCCATGCTCTGCCACGCGGTCTATGGCGACGCTGGCCTGTACCCGCTGGTCGCCCGGGCCAACGGGCTGGCCGATTTTCGCCACCTGCCGCCGGGCACCCGGCTGGTCTTCCCGCCGCTGACACGCTGATCGCCATGGCCACCGCCGAACGCAGCCTGCCCATCACCGCCGAACACCGCGAATTCACGGTGACTGTGGACGGCGAGGCCGTGCCGCGCACGCACCAGTTGCTGTCGGCCAGCATCGGCCTGCCGGCCCAGCATGTGGCCTGGGCCAGGCTGGCCTACCTGGACGGTGCCGCGGCGGCAGGTGACTTCCCCTTGTCCGCCTCGCCGCTGTTTGCCCCGGGCGCCAAGGTGCGGATCTCGGCGGGCGGCGGAGACGAATCGAACCTGCTGTTCGATGGCCTGGTGGTGAAGCAGTCGCTGCGCTTGCGCGAGGCCAGCGCGTCGCAACTGGTCGTCGATTGCCGGCACGCCGCCACGAAACTCACCGTCACCCGCCGCAGCATGATCTACCTGGATCTGAGCGATGCGGATCTGATCCAGCAGCTGCTGTCGGCGGCCGGCCTGAGCGCGGACATCGACGGCGCCGCGCTGCACCATGACCAGCTCGTGCAGGCCCACTGCACCGACTGGGACTTCATCGTCGCCCGCGCCCGCGCCAACGGCCTGCTGGTGCTGCCGCGCGCCGACCGCCTGGTCCTGAAGGCCCCCGACGACAGCGCGGCGCCCAGACTGACGCTGCAGCACGGCGCCACGCTGCTGGAGCTCGACGCCCAGATCGACGCGCGCCTGCAACCCGCGGCGGTGCAGGTGCGCCGCTGGGACATCGGCGACCAGGCCGCCGTGGACGAGGACGCGCCCGAGCCCCGCCTGACGGGCCTGGGTGACTTCGCGCCGGCCGAGCTGGCCGCCGTGCACGGCGTCGCCACCGAGAAGCTGCCACGCACCGCGCTGGCCAGCGACGAGGCCAGGGCGCTGGGCTCGGCGGCCTGGCAGTCGGCGCGCGCCGACAAGGCCAGCGGCCGGGCCAAGTGCGAGGGCCTGGGCCAGGTGCTGCCGGGCGACGTGGTGACGCTGGCCGGCTGCGGTGCCCGCCTGAACGGCCCGGTGTTCGTCACCGGCGTGCGGCACGAGATGGATGTGGTGCAGGGCTGGCGCACCCACCTGCAGTTCGGCGGCCTGGGCGACGACGATGCGCTCGACCAGCGCCTGAACCAGCCGCCCGCCCCGGCGCTGCTGGCCCCGGTGCATGGCCTGCAGATCGGCGTGGTGACGGCATTGGCCGATGCGGCGGGTGAGTTCCGTGTTCGTGTCCACCTGCCGCTGGCCGAGGGCGCCGCAGACGGCCTGTGGGCCCGCGTGGCCAGCCTGGATGCGGGCGACCAGCGCGGCTTCGTCTTCCGCCCCGAGGTGGGCGACGAGGTGGTGCTGGGTTTCCTCGACAACGACCCGCGCCACCCCGTCGTGCTGGGCCAGCTGCACAGCAGCGCCAAGCCGGCGCATCTCGCGGGTGACGATGCCAACCCGCTGAAGGGTTACCGCAGCCGCAGCGGCATCGAGCTGAGCTTCGACGACGAGAAGACGATCGTCACGCTGAAGACCCCGGGAGACCGCCGCCTGGTGCTCGACGACGACGCCGGCTCGATCACGCTGGGCGACGCCGCCGGCAACCGGCTGACAATGGACGACACCGGGGTCACGCTGGAAAGCGCGCAGAAGCTGACGCTGAAGTGCCCCGCCGGCATGGCGCTGGAGAGCAGCGCCGAGCTGTCGCTCCAGGCCGCCACCAGCCTCACGCTGGAGGGCAGTGCCAGCGCGGAGCTGAAGGGCGGTGGCATGACCAAGATCGTCGGCGGCCAGGTGCTGATCAACTGAGGACAGCCCACGCCATGCCCTCCGCAGCCCGCGTCAGCGACCTCAGCACCCATGGCGGCACCGTCACCGGCCCCGGCGTGGCCACGGTGCTGATCGGCGGAATGCCGGCCGCCGTGCTCGGCGACATGCACCTGTGCAGCCTGCCGGTCAGCGTGGCCCACCCTCTGGTGAGCAGCCCCTTCATCCTCGGCAGTGGCACGGTGCTGATCGGTGGCCGCCCCGCCCTGCGAGCTGGCGATGCCTGCGCCTGCGGGGCCGCGCCCGCGGTCGGCCTGCCCACCGTGCAGATCGGGGGATGAGGTGAGCGAGCGCCCCTTCCTCGGCACCGGCTGGCGCTTCCCGCCCGAGTTCGGCGGTGGCACGGTGCGGATGTCGCGCGACGAGGAGGACATCGAGGCCAGCCTGCGCATCCTCTTCGGCACCGCGGCCGGCGAACGCTTCCTGCGGCCGGATTACGGCCTCAGCCTCCGCGAGCTGCAGTTCGAACCGATGAGCACCACGCTGCGCCACCTGCTGAAGGACCGCATCGCCACCGCCGTGCTGATCCACGAGCCACGCATCCGGGTGATCGATCTGGACGTGGCCAGCCCCGATGCGAACGACGGCAGCCTGCAGATCCGGCTGGACTATGAAGTGCGCGCCACCAACTCGCGCTTCAACCTGGTGTTCCCGTTCTATGCCACCGACGCCAACGAGCGGCGCGGGGCCGTCGGCGGTTGACATGGGCCTCGCCGCCATGCTCCAGCACCAGGTCGAGCGCCTCGGCCAGAGCCAGGGCGAGCGCGACGATCCACGCCTCGACCCGGCCCATGCGCCGCTGCAGGGGCTGGACGAGGCCGAACTGCTGGTGCAGCTGCGCGCACTGGCCGGCGAGCTGGCCTACTTCGGGTCGACACCGGGCCACCCGTCGGGCAACTGGGCCAGCTTTCTGCCGGACGGCGACCTGGCCTCGCTGCGCCGCGAACTCGCCCGGGCCGACGGCCAGGTGCCGCCACACCAGGCGCTGCTCTACGCGGTGCTGGCCCTGTCGCGCACGCCGCAGGCCCTGCTGGACGGCCTCGTCGCCCGCCAGCTCGACTTCCAATGGCGCCAGATGCTGGGCTTCGTGCTGCGGCCGGCCCAGGCGGACCATGTTCATGTCGTCGCCACGCTGAAGAAGGGCACCGCGCCGCTGCGGCTGACGCCCACACAGCTGCTGTCCGCCGGGCCGGACGCGCGTGGCGTGCCGCAGCACTACCGGCCGGTGCGTGACACCCCCATCGGTCGCGGCCAGGTGGCCGAGCTGCGCGCCCTGCGGCGCGACGGCGGCCGGCTGCGCTTCGCGCCGGTGGCCCCATCGGCCGATGGCCTCGGGGCGCCGCTGCCCGCCGGCTCGGCGCGCTTCTCGCCCTTCGGCCCGGCCGATTCGCCCGAGGCCCCGGTGGGCCTGGCGCTGGCCTCGCCGTTGCTGCGCCTGGCCGACGGGCAGCGCGAGATCCGTGTGTCGCTGCGTCTGGGCGGGGCCATGCCGGCGGCCGCGGCGCTGGCCGCCACGCTGGAGGCCTGGCTCACGGGGCCCAAGGGCTGGCTCGGCCCCTTCCCGGTCAGCGGGTCGGCCAGCGGTGACCGGTTGGTGCTGGCCACGCGCCTCGGTGCAGCGGAGCCGGCTGTCACCGACCACGCCGCCGCCATCCACCGCCAGCCCTACCCGGACGGCACGCCGGTGTGGCAACTGCTGCTGCGCAGCGGGGCCAGCCTGCCGGGGGGCGCGGCAGCCTATGGTGTGCTCGCGCAGCTCGGTTTGCAGCGGGCTCAACTCAGCGTGCAGGTCACCGCAGCGCGCCCGCAGCAACTGGGCAACGACCACGGCAACCTGAACCCGAAGAAGAGTTTCCAGCCCTTCGGTGCCCAACCCGTGATCGGCTCGCGGCTGGTGATCGGCCACACCGAGGCCCTGGCCAAGCCGCTGGTGTCCCTGAGACTGCGGCTCGACTGGCAGGGCGCACCGGACAACCTGGCCGCCTGGTACGCGAACTACAGCGGGCGCCACCAGATCCAGGGCGGCGTGGGGGCACGCCTGCGCTTCACCGACGGTGCCGGCCAGGCGGTGGACCAGGCGGTGAACCTGCACCCGCTCACCCGCGCCACCACCACCCTGCAAGCCGCCTTGCCGGGAAGCAGCGCCGCGCCGTCGCCCGGGGATCGCCTGCAGGCGCTGGCCGTCAGCAGCAGCGTACGGGGCCGCTGGCGCGCCGAGCAGATGGCGCTCGCGCGGCCGGTGCTGCACCTCGGCCGCGGTGGCGGTGGCGGCGGTGGTGGTGGTGAAGCAGCGCCTGCCGGCTCAATCGAACTGACGCTGGAACAAGATTTCCTGCACACCGCTTTCCGGCAGGAGGCGGTGATGCAGCTGATGAAGCCGGCTGTCAGTGGCATCAAGCCACCACCGCTCAACGAGCCCTACACGCCTCAACTCTCGGCGCTGTGGCTGGACTACGAGGCCCGCAGCGACGACGCCGCGCTGGACCTGGCCGACGAGGCCTCCTTCAGCGGCAGCGCGCTGCAGGTGTTCCAGGTCGACGCCTTCGGCCCGGCACGGGCCCACGCCTGGCTGAGCCCCAGCGGCCAGGCGCCGACCCTGCTGCCCGCGCACGAGGCGGCCGGTGAGCTGTGGCTGGGTCTTTCGGGCCTGTCGGCGGGCGACGCGGTGAGCCTGCTGTTCCAGGTGGCCGAAGGCAGCGCGGACCCGCAGGCCACGCCGCAGGCCCTGCGCTGGTCGGTCCTGGCCGACACCACCTGGCGGCCGCTGGCCGGTGACCACCTGACGCTCGACACCACCCGCGACCTGCGCGCCAGCGGGCTGGTGCAGGTCACGCTGCCGGCCGACACCAGCACCCAGCACACCCGCGCCCCGGCCGGGCTGGTGTGGCTGCGCGCCGAGATCCCCAGCCAGCCGCGCGCCGCCTGCGACCTGGTCGCGGTGCTGGCCAATGCCGCCGAGCTGAGGTTCGAAGACCAGGGCAACGACCCGGCGCATGGCGCGCTGCCGCTGCCCGCCGGCACGATCGCCAAGCTGCTGACCCCGGTCGACGGCATCAAGTCCATTGCCCAGCCTTTCGCCTCCTGGGGCGGTGCGGTGTCCGAGACGCCGGCCCAGCTGAACCGGCGCGCCGCCGAGCGGCTGCGCCACCGCGGCCGCGCCCTCACCACCTGGGACGTCGAGCGCCTGGTGCTGGCCGCCTTCCCGGCGGTGCACCGCGCCAAGTGCATCCCCCATGCGGGGCCGGGCGGCTGGTTCCAGCCGGGCCACCGGCGCGTGGTGGTCGTGCCGGATCTGCGCGGCCGGCCGGGGGTGGACCCGCTGCAGCCACGCGTCGATCTGGACACCCTGGAGCGCATCGCCGCGATGCTGCGAACGCGCAGTGACGCGGCCGTGCAGACCCACGTGGGCAACCCGCGCTACCTCGTCGTCCAGGTGGCCTTCGGCGTGCGGCTGCGGCGCGGCGCGGTGTTCAGCCTCGTGCGGCCGACCATCGAGCGTGCACTGCAGGCCGCGCTGGCACCCTGGACGCAGGACCCGTCGCAGGAGATGCGCTTCGGCAACCGGGTCTACCGCTCGCACCTGCTGCAGGTCGTGGAGACGCTGGCCGAGGTCGACTGGGTGAGCGACTTCCGCATGCGGGTCGACGGCGGGCCCAACACCGCCGAGGCGCTGGCCGACACGCCGGACGCGATCTTCGTCTCGGCGGCACAGCACGAGATCGTCGAGCTGGTCGGGGGCGGCGATGGCTGAGCTGCGCCTGGACCGCAATGGGCTGCGGCAGCACCCCGCGCTGGACTGGCGCGCGCTGTTCGCCGAGGGCCTGGAGCACATCCGCCGACAGGCCGGCGCGGTATGGACCGACCACAACGCCCACGACCCCGGCATCACCACCCTGGAACTGGCCTGTTATGCGCTGACCGACCTGGCCTACCGCTGCGAGGCGCCGATCGAGTCGCTGCTCGCCGACCCCGGCGGCAGCGCCGAGGCCGCGCTGGCGCAGTTCTTCCGCGCCCGCGAGGTGCTGCCGCACGAGCCCTGGACCGAGCGGGACCTGCGCAAGCTGCTGATCGACCTGCCCGGCGTGAAGAACGCCTGGCTGCTGCCGTACGAGGGCGACGACACCGCGCTGTGGGTCGACCCGGTGAGGCGCGAACTGTCGGTCACCCAGCCCGGTGTGCCGGGCGAGCGCCGCTTCCACCTCGGCGGCCTGCAGCAACCGCTGATCGAGTTCATGGACGACGTGCTGGCCCCGGCCGACCAGGGCGCCGTGCTGGCCGAGGTGGGCCGCACGCTGCAGGCCCACCGGCCGCTGGGCGAGGACTTCATGCCGCCACGCAGCGTGCCGGTGCAGGGCTTCGCGCTGTGCGCCGAGATCGAGCTGGCGCCAGGCACCGACGTGGTCGAGGCCGCCGCCCGGTTGCTGATGGCCACCCGGCAGATGCTGGCGCCGGCGGTGGCGAACTACTCCCTCGCCGAGATGCTGGCGCGGCCCCACCCGGACGGCTCGCCGCGGACGGTGGACCAGGTCTTCGAAGGCCCGCTGCTGCGCCACGGCTTCATCGCCGACGAGGACCTCGACGCCTCGGCCTTGCCGACCGAACTGCACCTGTCCGACCTGATGCAGGCACTCGCCAGCGTGGACGGGGTGCGCGCGCTGCGCGAGGTCCGCCTGCAACCGGTGGATGGGTCTGGCGAGCCGCTGCCGGTGCCCAACCCCTGGTGCCTGCCGGTGCCGGCCGGCCACGCGCCGCGCCTGGCGCCGAACGCCGGCCGCCTCGTCTTCCACAAACGCGGGCTGCCGGTGGCCGGCTTCAACCTCGGCGCGCAGCGCCCCGAGGGCGAGGCCGTGGCCGCGCCCTTGCGCGACGCGGTGCTGGCCCGCCTGGCCGTGCTGCGCGAGGCCGAGCGGGTGAAGCTGGAGACACCGCGCGAGGACGACCTGCGGCCCGCCTTCGGCCCGGCGCAGCCCCTGGCGCGCCACCGCTCGTTCCAGCTCGATTTCCCGGCCCTCTACGGCCTGGGCGAGCACGGGCTGCCGACCACACCCAGCCCGCTGCACGCGGCGCAGATCCTCCAGTTCCAGGCCTACCTGATGCTGGCCGACCAGGTGATGGCCAACCAGCTGGCGCAACTGGGTGGGGCTGGGCAGGCCTTGTCGGTCGCCCCTGGGCACCTCGTGGCGCTGGCCACGCAGCTCGACACCGTCGAGACCGACAGCGACATGCCGCGCAGCCTGGCCGCGCAGCGGGTGGTCGTGCCCGGCCACGAGCGGCTGCTGGATCCGGCCTGGGATGGCCCGGCGCTGGCACGGCTGTTCGAAACCGCCAACGCCGCCCAGGCGCGCTGGCACCGCCGGCTGGACCACCTGCTGGCCCGTGCCGCCGAGGATTTCGGCGACTACCAGGCGGTGATGGCGCCGGTGGCGGGCAGCGACCTGCAGGATCTGGCCCAACGCGCCGCCGACAAGGCGCGCTTCCTGGCCGAGCTGCCGGCCCTCGGTGCCCAGCGCGGCCGTGGCTGGAACCAGACGCTCGCCGACGGTGCCTGGGACAGCGCGGCCAACCTGAGCGGCCTGGAGCGCCGCATCGCGCGCCTGCTGGGCATCACCGACCCGTCACGCCGCAACCTGGCGCTGGTCGCCCACCAGCTCTACCGCGAGCAGGACGCGGTGGAAGACAACCGCGACGAGTGGCGCTTCCGGGTGCTCGATCCGGCGGACGCCTCCATCGTGCTGTCGTCCAGCACCCACTACAACACGCCCGAGGCGGCGCGCGCCGAGATGATGCTGGCGATGGCGGCCGGCCGTGCCGAGGCGGGCTACGCGCGCGAGACCGCGGTCGACGGCACGCACTACTTCAACATCGTGGATGCCACCGGCGAGGTGATCGCGCGGCGCATCGAGTACTTCGCCACCGAGGACGAGCGCGACGCCGCCATCGCCGCCCTGATCGCCCTGCTCGACGCTCAGGGCGGTGGCGAGGAGGGCCTGTACCTGGTCGAGAACCTTCAGCTGCGCCCCACCGAGGCCGGCGACCCGCTGCTGCCGATCTGCCTGGACGCTGGCTGCGCCGACTGCGCCAACGACGACCCCTACTCGTGGCGCCTGCAGGTGGTGCTGCCAGCCTATGCCGGGCGTTTCGTCGAACCCGGCTTCCGCGACTTCGCCGAGGCCACGATCCGTGCCGAGACTCCGGCCCACCTGTGCCCCAAGGTCTGCTGGGCCGGGCCGGAAGCGATGGCTGTCTTCGAGGCCGCCTACCGCGACTGGATCGCGCTGCACACCGGCGCCGAGGCGGGCAATCGCACGGCCCGGCTGCAGGCCTTCATCGACGCGCTCACCCAGGTCAAGAACGTCTACCCGCCACGCCGCCTGTTCGACTGCACGGCCGAGGAAGCCAAGCCGCCGTTCATCCTCGGCCGCCACTCGCTCGGCAGTCTCTGAAGGAGCCCACCATGGCCGATCCCATCAAGGTGCTGAACCGGCTCGACACGGTCAGCAACCGCTACACCGTCTTCGAGCCCGACCAGGTGCTGACCCACGGTCAGCTCAACGACGTGGTCAGCTACCTGGATGATCAGCAGCGCCTGTCGCGGGTCACGCTCGCAGGCGTCGGCCTGGTGGGCGGGCTGCGCGTCGCCGTGCAGGGCGGGCTGGTGCGCGTGACCGGTGGGCTGGGCCTCAGCACCGACGGCGACCTGCTGATGCTGCCGGCCGACACGCTGTACGACCGCTTCCGCCCCTACGACGACAGCGCCCCGGTCTACCCGCCGTTCCACCCGGCCGATCAACCGGCCTTCGCCATCGTCGAGCTGGTGGCCCAGGGCGAGAGCGATGTGCTGGCCCTGCCGCTGGCCGCCTTGCCCGCGCCCGGCCTGGCCGACAAGGTGGCCGTGCTGCTGATGGAGAGCGTCGAGAACGACCCCGACCAGTGCACTGGCGCCGACTGCGACAACCTCGGCCGCGATGCCCTGCACCGCCAGCGCCTGCTGCTGCTGCGCCGCGCCGACGCCGAGGGCCTGCTGCAGAGGGAGCGCGCGCTGGCGCCCGCCAGCAGCCGGGCGCAGGCCCTGCCCGAACTGACCATCCCTCGCCCGGCGCTGGGTGGCGGCATCACCGGCACCAGCATGCTGAACGCCCTCTTCCGCGACGCCGCCGAGGCGATGCGGGCCGACCTGTCGCGGCAGCTGCCGGCACTCGCCGCCGCCTGGCCCGAAGCCATGCAGGAACTGTTCGGTGCCGACGTCAGTGCCGGCTGGGTCGCCAGCCTGCAGAACCAGTCGCTGGTGATGCAGCGCAGCGGCAACCGCATGCAGCTCTGGTATGCCTACCTGAAGGACCTGGTCGAAACCTGGAACGCGTTGCGCGAGGCGATGTTCGCCGACGACAGCGTGCTGCTGCCGGGCTTCGACGCCTTCCCCAAGCACCTGCTGCTGGGCGACCTGGCGTCGCCGCGCAGCCTGCGCACCGGCCTCTACCCGTCGCCGGCCGCCGGCGGCACGCGCGACGCGCTGGCCCACGCCAAGTTCCTGGTCTGGAAGCTGCATCACCTGATCGGTGCCTTCGCGCCTCCCACCGACACCGCCCTGCGCATCACCCCCAGCCTGGCCGAGCGCTGGCCGCTGGAGGACCGTGCCATCCCCTGGTACTACCGCATCGACGAAGGCCGCACGCTGCCGGTGGCCTGGAACTACCGCCTGGCCGCACGCGACCAGGCGAACCACAACCTCGGCTACCGCGCCGCCCAGTACCAGGGCAGCCCGCGTGCGCTGGCGCCGCTGGCCGGCTCGCTGGGGCGGCACGATTTCTTCCGTGTCGAAGGCCACCTGGGCCGGCCGGTGACGGAGGTGCTGGCCGAGTTGCAGAAGCTCATCGCCGCACACAACCTGCCGTTCGCCGCGCGCGCCGTGCTGCTGCACACCCTGCGCACGCCGGGCCTGGTGCGCCCCGGCATCCGCTACACCGACCTGCACCGCCTGCACTACCTGCTGCGGCGCGACGTGGCGCTGCAGGTCGAGCAGGGCCAGCAGTTCGGCGACAAGTTCGCCGCCGACATGGACCGCGCGGTGCGCGAGGGCACGGTGGCCGCCAGCCTGCCCGGCGGCCAGTCCACCGTGGCCGCCGCCAACAGTGCGCGCGAGGCGATGCAGGGCCTGGCCCGCGAGACCGCGCCGCTGGCCGCGACCCGCTACACCGCCTACAAGGCGGCAGCGCCGTGGCAGGCCACCTACGCCAGCGCGCTGGGCGCGGTCGGCCAGAGCAAGGTCACGCTGGGCAACCTGTCGCGCACCGACTTCGCGGTGCCCTTCGACGGCCTGCTGGCCACCAACCGCCCGCAGTGGATCGACTGGCTCGACGACCTCATCGGCCAGAAGGACCAACGCGAGGACGACAAGCTGCTGTTCAGCCGCTTCCTGGCCGACCACCCGGGGCTGGACCACCAGGGCGGCGTGCCGCGCGGTGGCACCCTGGTGCTGGCCTACGACGACAACAACCAGGTGGTCGCCGACTTCGCGCTCGACGATTTCTTCCCCGAGATCGACGAGCCCGAGCCCGAGGAACCGCCGTTGCCCGTGCGGCCGTACAAGCCACCCTTCGTGCTGGCCGAGGGGCTGCGCGTCGTCAAGCCGATCGAGGCCGTGCTCGACCAGCGCTTCTTCAGCCAGCGGGCCGAGATCGACAAGGACTGGGGCCTGCAGCTCACCGCACAAAAGAGTTATGTCGACGGCGTCTTCAAGTTCGTCGACCCGAAGAACACCGATTTCGCCATCACCGGCACCGACCGCCTGACCGGCAACAAGGCGGTGGACAACGCGCTCAAGGGTCTGAGCTACCGGCAGCAGGCGGTGCGCGACGCGCAGGATCTGATCGGCCAGCCCGACCTCGACCCGGCCAGCCGCCGCCTGGCGCAGGGGCAGCTGGAGCAAGCCCAGCTCGACCTTGCCGAAGCGGTGTCCAGCACCAGCCAGGCGGTGATCGACAGCGGTCTGGATCTGGCCCCGGGCACCCGCGGCGCGGCGGCCACCGGTGCCCTGACCGCCGGCATCGCCCAGCTCAGCACCCCGGCCGCCAGCGAGCGGGTGCAAGGCCAGTTGGCCGGCCTGCGCGCCGGCAACGCGGCGCAGGAACAGTTCGTCGGCGGCTTGCGGCAGGTCGCCGCCGGCCTCAGGAGATAGGGCCGGTTGACACCATGCACCCACACCGCATCCGCCAGCTGCGCTGGCAGGCCAGCGCCCCGGACACCGGGGCGGCCTTCGCCCTGCGTGCCCGCCTGCACGACGCGACCGAGCGCGTCAGCGCGGCGCTGGAGCGCGCGCTGGATGCCATCGACCCCGGCGACCCGGCACTGATCCTGCACCTGCGCCGGATGGAACTGGCGCTGCCGCCGGCCGCGCTGGATGCCGATGCCGCGGAGCTCGACCAGATCATCCGCGCCTTGGTCCAACGCGAATGGGAGGTGCTCTCGGTGCAGCGCAGCACCCCCGCCATACCAGGGCCAGAACCGGATCTGCCGCAGGCGGTGGCAATGGAACAGCGCCTGCTTGACTACTTGGCCAGCGGCGTGCTGCACTGGTCGCTGGCCGGGCTGGAGCCCGAGCGGGTGCGTGCCGGCCTGCGCGCCGCCGCCCTGGCCCTCGTCGGGGGCGACGACCCGCTGCGCCTGGGCATGCGGGCCGGCAACCTCGCCGAGCGCACCGGCTGGTTCCGCCGCCTGCTGGAGCTGTGGCCCGAGCCCGAGCGCCATCGTTGGATGCAGCATCAGGTCGATGCCGCGCAGGGCCACCCAATGGCCGCTGCACCGCTGCACGAGGCGCTGGACCGGCGCCTGTTCGACCCCGGCCTGCCCGAGCCCCTGCGCCTGCAGATGATGGCCCTGTGGCTGGCGGTGATGGCGCCGGGCGCGGTGAGCCTGGACGCGCACCGGCGCGAGCAGGACCTGCAGGACGCCGAGCGCTTGCTCGAGCGTTGGCTGTGCCCCGCCCTGCCGCTGCCCCTGGAAATGCCCACCGCGCCACCGCAGCCGCCCTGGCGTGCCGCAGAGCCCACCCCGCTGCGCGCGCCGCCCGGCTCCGCGGAGCAGGCCGACGCCGGCCCGGGCTGGATGGTGCCGATGGCCGGCCTGCTGCTGCTGCACCCCTGGCTGCCTTCGCTGTTCCAGCGCTGCGGCGTGATCGCGCGGGCCGACACCAGCCTGCTGGACGAAGCCGCGCTGGCACGCGCCAGCGGGCTGCTGGTCTGGCTGGCCACCGGCCGTGACGAGGCGCCCGAGCTGGACCTGCCCTTCGTCAAGCTGCTGCTGGGCCAGCGCCCCGACACGCCGTGGGTCGGCGCCAGCCAGCCACCGGACGAGACCGAGCGCCGCGAGGGCGAGGCCTTGCTGCTCTCGGTGATCGGGCACTGGGAGGTGCTGAAGGGCACCGGCGTCGACGCGCTGCGCGCCAGCTTCCTGCAGCGCCGCGGCCTGCTCAGCGAACGTGACGGCCGCTGGCTGCTGCGCCCGCAACCGGAGGCCTTCGACCTGTTGCTGGCCCGCCTGCCCTGGGGCATCTCGTGGGTGCGGCTGCCCTGGATGCCCGCAGCGTTGGCCACCGAATGGGGCGCGACGTGAGCACCGCGTGGTCCAGCCAGGCCCGCGACCTCGAAGCCGAGCTGGAGTGGCTGGCCCGCGTCTGGCAATGGCGACTGCACGACTACTTCGACCCGCAGGCGCGTGGTGGCCCCTGGCCGGTGGCCAGGTTGGCGCCACCCGACCTGGCGACCAGCGATTCGGCCTATGCCTCGCTGCTGCGCCGCCATGGCCTGGGGCCGGACGACCGCCTGCTGATCGCCCTGGCGCTGGCACCGCACCTGCGGCCGCAGCTGCTGGACGTGCTGCTGGCCCGCAACGAGACCACCGGCCGCGGCTTCACCGAGTTCGGCGGCCTGCCCGGCGCCAGTGGCGGCTTCCTGCCGACCGCCGAGACCGCCTGCTTCCTGCTGGCCGGTGACCACCTGCACGAGCGCCTGCGTGCCGCCCACCGGCTGGAGGACGACCAGCCGCTGGCACGCCACGACCTGGTCCACCGCGAGCCGCTGCCCGCCGCGCCGGAGCGCCCGCGGGAGCCGGCCGGGGCGGCCCCGCTGCAGGCCAGCGCCAGCCTGCTGCGCCAGGTGCTGCACGCGTCCACCGAGGGGGCGGGCCACGCGCTGCCGGTGTTCGAGGCCGGCTTCCCGGCACGGCGGGTCGAGACCGGCCTGGCCTGGGCCGATCTGGTGCTGCCGGCCGCCACGCTGGCCCAGCTGGAAGAGATCCACCACTGGACGCTGCACCGCCGCACCCTGCTGGTCGACTGGGGCCTGGGCACCCGCCTGAAGCCGGGCTTCACCAGCCTGTTCCACGGCCCGCCGGGCACCGGCAAGACCCTCTCCGCCTGCCTGCTGGGCCAGCGCTGCGGCCAGCCGGTGCTGCGGGTGGACCTGGCGGCCGTGGTGTCCAAGTACATCGGCGAGACCGAGAAGAACCTGGCGCGGCTGTTCGACCAGGCCGAGCACCAGGGCTGGATCCTGTTCTTCGACGAGGCCGACGCGCTGTTCGGCAAGCGCAGCCGGGTCACCGATTCACACGACCGCTATGCCAATCAGGAGGTCAGCTACCTGCTGCAGCGGATCGAGGATTTCGACGGCGTGGTGATCCTGGCCAGCAACCTGAAGAGCAACCTCGACGAGGCCTTCCTGCGGCGCTTCCAGTCGGTGGTGGGCTTCGCGATGCCGCGTCCCAACGAGCGCCTGCGCCTGTGGCGCGAGGCCCTGCCGGCGGTGCTGACGCCCGAGCGTGGCGTGGACCTGCACCGCCTGGCCGAGAAGCACGAGATCTCCGGCGGCACCATCCTCAACGCAGTGCGCCATGCCTGCCTGTGCAGCGCCGCACGCGGCGACCTCACGCTGCGCGCCGAAGACCTGGACGAAGGCGTGCGCCGCGAGCTGCACAAGGAAGGCCGCGCCTTGTAGGGCTTGGGGCCCGTTCAAGATGGCCACCCTCGCCCCCCGCACACCGGCTCGCCGGGTGGCGCCCCCCGCCGCGGCACGGGCCCCGTCGTCCGCGCGGCCGGCACACGACACGGGCGAACGCGAGGCCGAGCAACGCGCGCGGCGCGCCCTGCAAACCCGCCCACCCGCCGTGGCGGCGCCGCTGGAACCGGCCGCGCCCGGCCCCGGCCAGGCCCTGCCCGCCTCGGTGCGGCGCGCGATGGAGCCACGCTTCCAGGCCAGCTTCGCCGCCGTTCGGGTGCACACCGGCGAGCGCGCCGCACAGGCCAGCCGGCAGCTCAACGCACGCGCCTTCACCCGCGGCCGCGAGGTCTTCTTTGGCGCCGGTGAGTACCAGCCCGAGAGCCCGGCCGGCCAGGAACTGCTGGCCCACGAACTCGCCCACACGCTTCAACAGGCGGGCGCCGCGCCGCGCGTGCAGCGCTGGGGCCTGGGCGACGCGCTGGCTGCGCTGGCCGAGCGCGCGCCGCTGATCCCGGGCTATCGCCTGCTGGGCCTGGTGCTGGGGGCGGATCCGGTGACCGGCCGCGCCGTGGCGCGCAGCGGGGCCCAGCTGCTGCGCGCGGTGATCGAGCTGTGGCCCGCCGGCGTGCTGGCCACCGAGGCGCTGGACCGGCACGGCGTGCTCGACCGCGCCGGCATGTGGGCTGAGCAACAGGCCCAGGGGGCGCGGGCCGCCGTGCACTCGGTGCGCGAGGCCCTGCTGGATTTCCTGAACGGCTTGTCCTGGGACGATGTCACCGACCCCGCCGCGTTGTGGGACCGCGCCGCGCGCCTGATCCGCGAGCCGGCCGACCGCCTGCGGGCTTGGGCGGCCTCGCTGGAGGCCGGCCTGGCCGAGCTGGTGCGCGAGGCCCTGCTGATGCCGCTGGCCACGCAGCTGCAAGGGACCGCGGCCTACCCGCTTCTGTGTGCGGTGCTCGGGGCCGATCCGGTCAGTGGCGCCGCGGTGGCGCGGACCCCGGCCGCGCTGATCGGCGGCTTCATGGCCCTGATCGGCCGCGCGGACACCTGGGAAGCGATCCAGCAATCCGCTGTCGTGGCCCAGGCCATGGCCTGGTTCGAGCGCGCCCAGGGCAGCCTGCTGGGCTTTGCCCGCGAACTGCCTGGCGCTTTCCAGCGCGCGTTCGGCCTGCTGGCGTGGGCCGATTTGCGCAGCCTGCCGCAGGTGGCCGGGCGGATGCTGGGCGTCTTCGGCGATCTCGGTACACGCTTCGGCGCCTGGGCCAGCGAGGCCGTGTGGGGCCTGCTGGACATCGTCGCCAACGCCGTCGCGCCGGGCCTGCTGCCGGCGCTCGGCCGCGGCGCCGCGCTGTGGCGCCAGGTACTCCGCGATCCCTTTGGCGCCGGCATGAACCTGCTGCGCGCGGTGCAGCAGGGCCTCTGGCGTTTCGCCGGCAACCTGGCCGAGCACCTGCAGCGCGGCCTGGCGGAGTGGCTGGCGTCGGTGCTGTCCGGTGCCGGCCTGCACTTGCCGCGGTCCTTCGAGCCGCGTGAGCTGGCCCTGTTCGCGCTCAGCGTGTGCGACGCGGGCTGGGCCGCCCTGCGCGAACGCCTGGTGCGCCAGTGGGGCGAGCCTGCCGTGCGGGCGATGGAAGGCGGCTTCGCCCTGGTCCGGACCCTGGCGCGCGATGGCCCGGTCGCCGCCTGGGCGCAACTGCGCGAGGCCTTGCCACCGCTGGCTGGCATGGTGGGGCCGTTGATGCTGGCCTTCGTGTCGACCCGCCTGGTGCAGCCGGGCATTGCGCATCTGATGACCTGGCTTGGCCCGTTGGGGCCCACCCTCGTGGGGGCCTTCCAGGGCGCGCAGCGCGTGCTGGGGGTCCTGACAGGCCAGGTCGGGCGCATCGCGGCCTTCGGCGCCACCGTTCTCGGCGGGGCGGCCGAGTGGCTGTCGGGCGCGGTTCAGGCGGTGGCTGCACGCGCGGCCCAGGTGCTGGGCCAGGCGTTGTCGCCGGTGCTGGATCTGCTGGGCCGGCTGCTCGGCCTGGGCGGGATCGGCCCGTTGCTGCGTGCCGCGATCCAGCGGGTGCGCGGGGTGGTGAACGCAGCGCTCGACCGCCTGGTGGCCTGGGTCGTCGAGGCGGCGCGCCGGGCGGGCCGCCTCGGCGGCGGCGATACCGCCTCGCGCATCCGCTGGGTGCTGGGCCGGCGCCTGTTCCACACCCGCGAAAGCGATTGGGTCGAGCTGCCCGCGGACCTGTCCCCGGGCGAGGCCGTTCAGCTGGAGGCCGAGGGCAGCGCGGCCCAGGCCCGGATCGAGCGTGCCGGCCCCCGGGCCGCCGCACCCCGGCCACGGGCCGCCGCGGCGCGGCCGGTACCGCGCTTGCCGCTGAAGCCGGCCCGGCGCGGAGGGCGCGTGCCCCGCGGCCCGGCGGGCGCCGCGGCCGCCGCGGCCGCGATGCAGGCCCTGGCGACGAAGGGCGCCGGCGAACGGCCGGTGGCGCGCTACCTGGTGGCGCAAGGCATGCCGGCCCTCCAGCGTGGCGCGGGCCGCCTGCAGGCGCTCAAGGCCAACGAGCAGACCCACGACAGTGCCGCGGCCAAGCGCGGCCAGGCCGACCAGGCCGTCGTCATCCCGCGCAGCGAGGAGCAGTCGCAGGGCCATGCCTCGCAGGTCGAGCAGGTGGGTGCGCGCCCGGCGCCGCGCGCCGAGCCGGCCCGCGCCAAGGCCGAGCTGGGCCAGGCGCTGCGGCGGCACATCCCGAAGACGCTGGAGGACGTCGACCGCTTCCGCGCCGACGCCAAGGCCCAGCGCATGGTGGGTGAGGTCGTGCCGCTGGCGCACGGCGACAAGGACGCGGTGCTGGCCACCTTCGGCGACCTGCGGCAGACACCGGCACCGGTGCCCACCGAGCATGTGCCGCAGCCGCTGCCGGCCACCGACGCCGCGCCCGCCACGGCCGCGCTGGCGCTGGGTGCCGGGCTGATCGCGCCGCTGCGCCCGGAGCACCTGGACACCCGCGCCTACACCGACGGCGCGCAGAAGAACTTGGCCAACGAGGGCGTGACCCAGGAGCAGCTCGACATGGTCGACTCGGGCGACCTGGCCGAGGCGCGGCGCGAGAAGCAGGGGCTGGAGAAGGCCGCGCGCAGCGAGCCCCTCGCCGCGCAGGCCCTGGCCCGCCAGGAGGCCCAGCGCACCGACACCGGGCTGCGTGCCGACGAGTTGCGCGAGCGCCGCGCCTTGCACGGCCAACGGGCCCATTCGCTCGGCGCCACCGCCAAGCGCCAGCGCGACACCCGCAGCGCGCTGGAGAAGGAGCGCGAGGCGGTGGCCGCCCGCATCAATGGCATGGCCGAGGCCACGCAGACGCTGGTGAAGAAACGCCTGGCGGACCTGGAGAGCACGGCGATGCGCCGCTTCGACGACGGCAACCGCGCCGCTGCGGACCGCTTCGAACGGCAGGTCAACGCCGACCTGGACGCTTACAAGGACGACCGCTACTCGGGCTTCTTCGGCCGGCTGCGCAAGGCCCGCGACTGGCTGCTGGGCATGGACGACCTGCCTGGCGTGAAGCGCATCTTCGAGCGCAACCGGGCGGTCTTCGTCGACACCGTGCAGCGCCTGGTGGACGACATCGCGGCCGACAACCAGCGGGTGGTGGCCGAGTGCAAGGCCCAGGTCGCCGCCACCGAAGCGGCGATCAAGAGCTACGTCGCCGGCCTGAAGCCCAGCCTGCGCGGCGTCGGCGACACGGCGGCCAAGGAGATGGGCGAGCGGCTGCGCGCGCTGGACCAGTTCGTCGCGAAGAAGGAGGGCGAGCTGAAGCAGCAGCTGCTCGACAAGCAGCAGGCGGCCATCAAGGCCATCGACGAGAAGATCGAGAAGATGAAAGAGGCGATGGCCGGCGCACTGGCCAAGCTGGGCAAGCTGCTGCTGTGGGCGGCCAAGAAGTTCTTCACCTGGGCACTGGGGCAGTTCGGGCTGTCGCTGTCGGACATCGAATCCATCATCAGCAAGGGCGCGGCGGTGCTGAAGGCGATCTTCACCGGGCCGATCCGCTTCGTGAAGAACCTGATCAAGGCCGCCAAGGACGGTTTCGCCAGCTTCCGCGAACACTTCCCCAGCCACCTGAAGGACGCCTTGTTCGAGTGGCTCACCGGCTCGCTGACCGGCGTGCGACTGCCCACCGTGTGGAACACCCGTGGCGTGGTCGACGTGGCGCTGCAGGTGCTGCGCCTGAGCGGCGATGCGGTGCGCCGCAAGCTGTTGCTCAAGCTCGGTGGCGATGCGCGCCTGGTGGCGCAGATCGAGCGCGCCACGCCGCTGGTGGCCAAGGTGCTCACCGAGGGGCCGGCGGCGGCCTGTGAGGAGATCAAGGCCGAGGCCGCGGAGGTGGAGCGCGAAGTCATCGGCAAGCTGCGCGAGTTCGTCATCGTCGAGATCGTCAAGCGGGCGGTGACGACCGTGCTGCAGATGTTCATCCCCGGGGCCGGCATCGTGCGGGCCATCATCGGCATCTACGACACCATCGTCTTCTTCATCCAGAAGGCGGCCGACATCGCCCGCATGGTGGGCAACTTCCTCGGGTCCATCGCCGACATCGCCGCCGGCAACACGGCGTCGGCCGCCGCGGCGCTGGAGGCTGGGCTGGCGCGCGCGCTGAAGCTGGTGATCGAGTTCCTCGCCCGCTTCCTGCGCCTGGGCGGCATCCCGGGCCGCATCCGGGCCGTCATCGATGCGGTGGCCGGGCGGGTCGAGCGGGTCATCGACGCGGTGGTGGAGTGGATCGCGCGCGGCGCCCGGCGCGGCGCCGGCGCGGTGGCCTCGGGGGCCAAGAAGGCGGTGGCCGCGGTGGTGCAGTGGTGGCGCACGCGGCGCGCTTTCGGCCAGGGCAAAAACCGGCACACGCTGCACTTTGTCGGCGAGGGCACGGCGGCGCGGCTTGCCGTTTCCAGCCAGACCAAGGGCATCCGCAAGTTCATCGATGAAGACGTGCGCACCAAGGTGCCGGCCAGCCACCCGAAGGCCGCCCTGTTGCCGCTGATCGATCAGCAGGTGGTGCTCGTGGAGGCTCGTACCGGCAACGGCAACTTCGGCGAGCAGGCCGGCAAGGAGATCGCCGCGGCGATGAACCAGATCGCCGACCTGCTGGAGCAGCTCGGTGGCGTGGTGCCGGAGTCCAAGCTGGTCACGCAGGACACCGAGACGCTGCCGGACGGCAGCCTGGTCGGCAAGACCATGGTGGCCGAGCCCTTGTCGATCCGGCCCGGCAAGCTGCACGGCAGCGCGCCGCTGGACGAGACGCCGACCTGGCGCGCGGTGAACCGCCGCGTGAAGGCCTATGTGCAGGGCCACCTGTTGAACCACCACCTCTACGGCCCCGGGCGCAAGCAGAACATGGTGCCGATCTCGCGCAGCCTGAACGGCACCATGTCGGCGCAGGCCGAAGAGAAGGTCAAGCAGGCGGTGCACGAGAAGGGCAAGGTGGTGCGCTACAGCGTGCACTTCGACTACGGCGGGCACACCGGCCCGCGCAAGCTGCCGCAGGAGCTCTACCTGCCCAGCCAGGTGACCTTGCAGGCCGACGAGGTGGTGCCCGATGGTTCAGGCTGGAAGCCGGTGGCCCCGGTGGTGCCCAAGCTGCCCCTGCCGCACCGCCTGCCGCCCGACGATCACCCGATCGACGTGGTGCCGGTGCTGCAGCGCCTGGCCATCAACCGGCCGCAGTCCGGCCGGCCGGGCGACCCCAGTGCGCGTACCGCGCTGCTGAACCTCTACAACGTGGGTGAAGAGCGCGCGGACCGGCTGCTCGCCCACATCGGCAACGGCAGCAAGGCCAGTTTCAAGAGCTGGGACGACGTGGAGGCGGTGGTCAAGTTCACCGGCATCGTCGACTTCTGGAAGGAGCAGATGAACACCGCCGCGCCGCCGCAGCGGCTGGTCTACTTCCACGGCGAAACGGTCTGGAGCTTCCCGCCGCCGTGACGCCGGCGTCAGGCGTCAGCCCACGGGCCGGATCGGCTTCACCGGGCCCCTGAAGACCTCCTGCAGGGCCTTTCCGGGCAGGGGCGGGAAGTCCACTGGCTCGGGGGGCACCAGGGTGTCGGGGAGGTGGCGCAGGAGGTGGTCGATCAGCGTCAGCCGGCCGCGGCGCTGGTCGTTGAAATCGACCAAGGTCCACGGCGCATGCCTGGTGTGGGTGGCCTTCAGCATCGCATCGCGGGCCTTGCCGTACTCGGCGTACTTGGCGCGCGCCTTGAGATCGATCGGCGAGAGCTTCCAGTGTTTCAGCGGGTCGGCCACGCGCTCGGCAAAACGTTCCTCCTGCTGGGCCTGGTCCACCGTGAGCCAGTACTTGAACAACAGGATGCCGTCGTCCACCAGCATCTGCTCGAACACCGGGGCCTGTTTCAGGAAGGTCTTGGCCTCGGCCTCGGTGCAGTAGCCCATCACCCGCTCGACGCCGGCCCGGTTGTACCAGCTGCGATCGAACAGCACCATCTCGCCCGCTGCGGGCAGGTGCGGTACGTAGCGCTGGAAGTACCACTGGGCCTTCTCGCGGTCGGTGGGCTTGGGCAGGGCCACGGCCTTCACCTGGCGTGGGCTGAGCGTGCCGGTGATGGCCGAGATGACACCGCCCTTGCCGGCCGTGTCCCGGCCCTCCACCACCACCACCAGGCGCTTGCCGGTGGCCTGCAGCCAGCGCGCCATGTTGTTCAGGGCGATCTCGTGCCCGGCCAGTTGTTCCAGGTAGGTGGCCTTGCCGAGCTTGTCAGGCACGCCATCGGCCTTCTTGCTCTTGCGCTTCTTGTCGTCGGGCATGGCGAACTCCGGGGTGGGGGTGGGTGGGCGGTTGGTGCGGATTGTGGCGCCGCCAAGAAAAAACCCGCCGGGTGTCGCCACCGGGCGGGTTGGTTCGGGCTCGGGGCCAGCCGGATCAGCGCGTCTTGCGAAGCTTCTGGATCGCGGCCAACTGCGCGGCCATGGCGGCGAACTCGCCCTGGGCAGCGGCGAAGTCGATGTCGCTCTTGGCGTTCTTCATCGCCTCTTCGGCCAGCTTCTTGGCCTCGGCGGCCTTGGCCTCGTCGAGGTCATGGCCGCGGATGGCCGTGTCGGCCAGCACGGTGACCGTGCCCGGCTGCACTTCCAGGATGCCACCGGCGACGAAGACGAACTCTTCCTCGCCGTTGTCGGCCCGCTGGATGCGCACCGCGCCGGGCTTGATGCGGGTGATCAGCGGCGTGTGGCGCGGCAGGATGCCGAGCTCGCCGTTCTCACCCGGCAGCGCGACGAACTTCGCCTCGCCGGAGAAGATCAGCTCCTCGGCGGAAACGACGTCAACGTGGATGGTGGCCATCGCGGCTCCTTAGTTGATCTTCTTGGCCTTCTCGAAGGCCTCGTCGATCGTGCCGACCATGTAGAAGGCCTGCTCGGGCAGATGGTCGCACTCGCCGGCGACGATCATCTTGAAGCCGCGGATGGTTTCCTTCAGCGGCACGTACTTGCCCGGCGAGCCGGTGAACACCTCGGCCACGTGGAACGGCTGCGACAGGAAGCGCTGGATCTTGCGGGCACGGGCCACGGCCAGCTTGTCTT
>JADMKA010000176.1 GCA_018780145.1 Vitreoscilla sp.
CCTCGGTGATGATCAGGCCGGCGCCGGTGGCCGGGTTGGCGCGCTGGCGGTAGTACTGCAGCATCAGTTCGGTGGGCACCTGGCCGGCACCGGCGCGGTTGCGGGTCAGCGGGGCCATGACGATGCGGTTGGCCAGGGCGATGTCGCCGACGAGAAGCGGGTCGTAGAGGGATGTCATGGGCGCAAGACTATCGACAACCCAGCGGCTACAGTGCGAGCTGGATCAAGCCCTTACGGGTGGCGGGCCCACCGCCGCGCCGCCCGACGACCCGAGACATTTCATGCTGGCCTACCGACACGCCTTCCACGCCGGCAACCACGCCGATGTGCTCAAGCACCTGGTGCTCGACCAGGTCTTGCGCTACATGACGGCCAAGGACAAGCCGTTCCGCTACATCGACACCCATGCCGGTGCCGGCGGGTACCTGCTGAAGGGGGCCCAGGCGCAGAAGAAGGCCGAGTACCGCGAGGGCATCAACCGCCTGTGGAGCCGGCCCGATCTGCCCGAGCCGGTGGCGCAGTACGTGGAACTGGTGCAGCGCTTCAACCTGCCCGAGGCGGCACCCGGCGAGCCCGCGCCGGTGCTGGAAAAGGGCATGACGCCCCCGCTGGCGCTGTACCCCGGCTCCCCGTCGATCGCCCGCATGCACCTGCGGCCCGGCGACTCGATGCGCCTGTTCGAGCTGCATCCCAGCGACGCGCGCACGCTGGCCGCACATTTCGGCGGCCGCCATGTGCAGGTGATCAACGAAGACGGTTTCGCCGGCCTGAAGGGCCAGATCCCGCCCTCGCCGCGCCGCGGGCTGGTGCTGATGGACCCGTCCTATGAACTCGTCGGCGACTACGGCAAGGTGGTGGCCACGCTGCGCGACGCGGTGACGCGCTTTGCCGAGGGCGTGTACCTGCTGTGGTACCCGCAGGTCAACCGGATCGAGGCCGCGCAACTGCCCAAGCGCCTGATGGCGCTCAGCCCGAAAGGCTGGCTGCATGTGCGCCTGACGGTGAACAAGCCCGATGCACAGGGCTTCGGCCTGTCGGGCAGCGGGATGTTCATCATCAACCCGCCATTCACGCTTCACGCCACGCTGGCGGCGGTGATGCCTTACCTCGTCGAGCAACTGGCGCAGTACGAGGACGCCAGTTTCCTGATCGAGGAACAGCCGGCCTGACGGCCCGCGCGCATGCCAGCCACCCCCGCCCCGCTATCCGGCCTCAAGGTCCTCGAGCTCGGCCAGTTGATCGCCGGCCCCTTTGCCGGCCGCCTGCTCGGCGACTTCGGGGCCGATGTGATCAAGGTCGAGCCGCCCGGCACCGGGGATCCGCTGCGCCAGTGGCGGATGCTGCACGACGGCACCAGCGTGTGGTGGCAGGTGCAGAGCCGCAACAAGCGCAGTGTGGTGCTGGACCTGCGCACCGGCGAGGGCCGGGCCGGCGTGCGCGCGCTGGCGCGCGAGGCCGACGTGCTGATCGAGAACTTCAAGCCCGGCACGCTGGAGAAGTGGGGGCTGGGACCCGACGAACTGGCACGCGACAACCCCGGCCTGGTGATGCTGCGCATCTCGGGCTACGGCCAGACCGGCCCCTACCGTGACCTGCCGGGCTTCGCCGTGGTCGCCGAGGCCATGGGGGGCCTGCGCCACCTGATGGGCGAGCCCGGCCGCGTGCCGGTGCGTGCCGGCGTCTCGCTGGGCGACACCCTGGCCGGCCTGCACGGCGTGATCGGCGTGCTGCTGGCCCTGCAGGCCCGCGCGCGCGACGGGCGCGGCCAGGTGGTCGACGTGGCCCTGTACGAGGCGGTCTTCAACTGCATGGAAAGCCTGCTGCCCGAGTACAGCGCCTTCGGCGCCATCCGCCAACCGGCCGGCTCGGCGTTGCCGGGCATCGCGCCCAGCAACGCTTACCGCTGTGCCGACGGCCAGGTGGTGATCGGCGGCAATGGGGACTCGATCTACAAGCGGCTGATGGCCGCCATCGGCCGCGACGACCTGGGCCAGGACGCCGCGCTGGCCAGCAACGCCCAACGTGCCGCCCGCGCCGACGAGCTCGACGCCGCCATCACCGCCTGGACCGTGCAGCGCCCCGTCGGCGAGGTGGTGGCCACGCTGCAGGCGGTGAGCGTGCCGGTGGGCCGCATCTACACGGTGAAGGACATCGCCGAGGACCCGCATTTCCAGGCCCGCGGCATGCTGCAGGACGCCACCACACCCGACGGCCTGGCGTTGAAGGTGCCGGGGGTCGTGCCGCGCTTGTCCGCCACACCGGGCCGGCTGGAGCGACCCGCACCACAGCTGGGCCAGCACAGCGGGCAGGGGTTCGGCGACGAGTGACCCACGCCCTCGGTGCCCTCGTCTGTTTCGCACCGGAAACAAAGCGGTCGACAGCCCGCAACACGCGAGCGTCAGCATGGCAGGCATCCCCATCGCCAGCCTTTGACCATGCACCACCTCGACTCCCCCGACCACCTCGATCACGGCCTGGCCCATGACCTGGCCACGCTCGCCCGCCGCCAGGCCAGCCGGCGTGCCGCCTTGCGCTGGCTCGGTGCCGGCGCCGCCGCGGCTTCGGCACCGTTGGCCCTGGTCGCCTGCGGTGGTGGCGGCGAGGCCGACGCCGGGAGCAGCACGAGCGGCAGCTCCAGCGGCAGCACCAGCGCCAGCACCGGCAGCTGCTCGGTGATCCCCAGCGAGACCGCCGGCCCCTACCCCGGCGACGGCACCAACAGCAACAGCAGTGGTCTGGTCAACGCGCTGGCCATGACCGGCATCGTGCGCAGCGACATCCGCAGCAGCTTCGGCGACTACGGCAGCGGCACGGCCGATGGCGTGCCCCTGACCGTGACGCTGAAGCTGGTGAACACCGGTTCGAGCTGCACCAGCCTGGCCGGCTATGCGATCTACCTGTGGCATTGCACCGCCGACGGCGGCTACTCGCTGTACTCCAGTGGCGTCACCGACGAGAACTTCCTGCGCGGCGTGCAGGTGACCGACGCCAACGGCGAAGCCACCTTCACCACCGTCTTCCCGGGCTGCTACAGCGGTCGCTGGCCGCACATGCACTTCGAGATCTTCCCCAGCCTCGCCTCGGCCACCAGCGGCAGCAACGACGTGAAGACCTCGCAACTGGCGCTGCCCGCCGCCGCCTGCAACCAGGTCTACGGCGTGGCCAGCGGCTACGCGGCCAGCGTGTCCAATTTCGCCGCCATCTCGCTGGCCAGCGACAACGTGTTCAGCGACGACAGCGCCGCGCTGCAGGTGGCCACGGTCACCGGCAGCGTCAGCGCCGGCTTCGCCGCCAGCCTGACGGTGGGCATCGCGGCCTGAGATGGTGCACCCGGTGCCGGCCTACCGGCCCCACCCGCCAGGCGGGTGCTCAGCCGGCTTGGGAGCGGCCCGGCGCTCGGCTTAGCGGGCCGCCTTCCTCCTGGTTGAGGATGCGGGCGCCGGGGGCGCTGCCTAGCATGGGCTCCTTCGAGCCTGTGCGGAGGTGCCGCCGATGTTGCCCATCCTGAAGCTTGGTTCCACGGGCCCCCTGGTGTCGCAGTGGCAGACCTTTCTGCGCGGGCAGGGCCTGGCCGTCGATGACAGCGGCTTGTTCGATGCCGCGACCGACGCCGCCACGCGCGCCTTCCAGAAGCGGCACAAGCTCGACGTGGACGGCGTGGTCGGCAACCAGAGCTTTGGCCGCGCGGCCATGCTCGGCTTCGAGCTGACCGACTTCTCGCCCATTGACAGCGGCTTCCCACCGCGGCCGGCATTCGACCCGATCGCCGGCAACGCGCAGCGGCAGGCCTTGTTCGGCCCGCTGCAGTTCGTGCCCGCGCCCACCGCATCCAACAGGGAAGCCATCCGCATCACCAACGGCTGGGACAAGGCCAACCTGGTGATGGTCGACATTCCGCAGCTGGCCGGCATTCCAGGTGCACCCAAGAGCGGCCGGCTGGCGTTGCACAGGAAGGCCGCCGGGCCGGTGCGTGATCTGTGGAAGGCATGGGAACGCAAGGGCCTGCTGAACCTGGTGCTGAGCTTCGACGGCGCCTTCAACCCGCGCTTCATCCGCGGCGGGGCCGCCCAGCAGATCCTGTCGAACCATGCGTTCGCCACCGCCTTCGACATCAACGCCAAGCTGAACGCGCTGGGCACCGAGCCCGCCACCCATGGCAGGCCAGGTTGCGTGTACCCGCTGGTGGCCGACGCCAACCGCCTGGGCCTGTTCTGGGGCGGCCACTTCAGCCGGCGCGATGGCATGCACTTCGAGCTGGCCGTGGTGCCGTAGCCATGGCAGCCGGCGCCCGCCGCGCCCCGTGCCTGCGGGCGGCCTGGGGCCTCCTGCTGCCGTGGTGGCTTGCGGCCTGCACCACGGTGACCGTGCACAACGCCAGCGTCAGCCGTTTCCAGGTTCCCGGCCTGACGGTGTTGCAGATCCACCCCGACGCCACGGACGCCAGCGTGGTCGTCACCCAGGGCTTTGGCCTGGTGTTCGGCGGGCGCTCGGCAACGCTGGGCTACCTGGACGAGACCGTGATGCTGGTGCCCGACGCGGCCGTGTGCCGGGTGTTCATTCTGGTCCGCACCGCCGAGGAACTTGCGGCGCTGCGGGCCAGCCTGCGAGACGGGCCGTTGTCGGGCCCGGTGTGTGTCCTGACCCAGGAGAAAACGCCATGACCCCAAACCACACCTCTTCGCGCCGCCGCGTGGTCTATGGGCTGCTGCCGCCGCTGGTGGCCCTCGCAGCCTGCACCGCGCTGCCCCAGGCCGCATTGATCTACTCGTCGCGCGTCAGCGGCGGCCTGGACATCTCGGGAGGCGCCACCGACACCCAAGGCGTGTCGCTCAACATCGGCTTCAAGACCACCGACCTGGCCTATGTGCCGGTGGCCGTCGCGGCGTCAGCGCCAGGCAGTAGCCCGAGTCAGTTGACCCCGTTGACAGCCAGCCATGGCGAGGGCATCAGCAACCCCTCGATCGACAAGTTGTCCGAGGAGAACCGCGAGCGCCTGGCGGCCTACGTGGACGCAGCGATGGCGCTGGCCAAGGCCCGCAACGACCTGCGCTCCGTGGAGGGTGACCTGATCAAGGCGGAGAAGGCCGAGAAGGCGACCGCCGCCGTGACGGGCACCGAGCCGGAAAGACTGGCAGCCGAGAAGGCAAAGGCCGAAGCGAACCAGAAGAGGGCATTGGTCGCGGCGAAGCAGGCCACCCTGGCGGAAGCGCAGAAAGTTGCCGACGCGAAGATGCTCGAGGCCGACGAGTCAATCCGCATGCTGCAGTCGCAAAGCATCGACGCGATGTCCGTGTATGGTCAGTTCAACGGCACGGGTGGCGGCAGCACGCCGGCCGCGTCGAGCCCCGCCAGCGGCCAGTTGGCGATGGGTCGGGTGTTTTCCACCGGCGTCGCCGCGCAGAACCTGACCCAGGCTGCGCAACAGGAAGCGCGCTCCCTGTGCATCACTCGATTCAAGGAGCTCGTCGCGCAGGTCCCCGCCGCCAGTCAGGCCGAGGTGGCCATCAAGGTCACCGACGTCTGCCCGGGGAACACCAGCGCCCGGTAGCAGAGATCAGCGTTTCATGCCCTGAAGCGCTGCGAACCCTCCTGGCGGATGCGGCATCATCCGGCCCATCGCAACCCGGGAGGCAGCATGTCTTCTGCACACGGTGGCCAGTTCGCCCTGCTCGGCCAACGCCGCTTCGCCCCGTTCTTCTGGACCCAGTTCCTCGGCGCAGCCAACGACAACGTCTTCAAGTTCGCCTTCACGATGCTGGTGACCTACCGGGTCAGCGTCTCGTGGATGCCGCCGCAATTGGCCGGGCTGGTGATCGGCGCGGTGTTCATCGCCCCCTTCCTGCTGTTTTCGGCCACCTCGGGCCAACTGGCGGACAAGTACGACAAGGCGTTCATGACCCGCCTGGTCAAGAACCTCGAGATCGTGATCATGGTGCTGGCGACGATCGGCCTGTTCAACGGCAGCGTCGCCTTGCTGCTGGGCTGCATCTTCCTGCTGGGCCTGCACAGCACGCTGTTCGGGCCGGTGAAGTACGCCTACCTGCCACAGCACCTCGAGGAGCACGAGCTCACCGGCGGCAACGGCATGATCGAGATGGGCACCTTCGTCGCCATCCTGCTGGGCAACCTGGCCGGCGGCGTGCTGATCACGCTGCCGGAGGATGCCTGGCTGCCAGGCGCGAAGGCGGTGGCCTTCGCGGCCCTGGCGCTGGCGGTGTTGGGCCGCGTGACGGCGCAGTTCGTGCCGGCCACCCCCTCCACCGCGCCGGACCTGACGGTCAACTGGAACCCGGTCAGCGAGACCTGGCGCAATCTGAAGCTGGCGCACGGCAACATCGTCGTCTACCGCTCGCTGCTGGGCATCTCGTGGATGTGGTTCTTCGGCGCGGTGTTCCTGTCGCAGTTCCCTTCCTTCGCGAAAGACGTGCTGCACGGTGACGAACACGTGGCCTCGATGCTGCTGGTGGTGTTCTCGCTGGGCATCGGCGCCGGCTCGCTGCTGTGCGAAACGCTCAGCCGCCGGCACGTGGAGATCGGCCTGGTGCCGCTGGGCGCCATCGGCATGAGCGTGTTCGCAGCCGACCTGTGGCTGGCCGCGGGCGGGCTGGGCAATGGCCCCGCGATGCTGACAGTGGGTGCCTTCCTGGCCCAACCCGAGCACTGGCGGGTGCTGATCGACCTGTTCGCGCTGTCGCTGGCCGCCGGGCTGTACAGCGTGCCGATGTACGCGCTGATCCAGCTGCGTTCGCCGCCCAGCCACCGGGCGCGCATCATCGCGGCCAACAACATCCTCAACGCGCTGTTCATGATCGCCAGCAGCCTGATCGTCGGCGCGCTGCTGTCGGCCGGCTTCACGATCCCCCAGGTCTTCGGCCTGATCGCGCTGGCCAACGCCATCGTCGCCGGCTACATCTTCCTGCTGGTGCCCGAGTACCTGCTGCGCTTCGTCGCCTGGTTGCTGACGCACTTCATCTACCGGCTTCGCCTGGTTGGCGACGAGCACATCCCCCACCAGGGCGCGGCGGTGATCGTCTGCAACCACGTGAGCTATGTGGACGCGGTGCTGCTGATGGCCGCCAGCCCGCGGCCGATCCGCTTCGTGATGGACCACCGCATCTTCAAGGTGCCGGTGCTGGGCTGGCTGTTCAGGCTGGCCAAGGCCATTCCCATCGCCCCGCGCCAGGAGGACCCGCTGGCCTACCAGGCCGCCTTCGACGCTGCCGACGCGGTGCTGGCCGAGGGTGATCTGCTGTGCATCTTCCCCGAAGGCGGGATCACGGTCGACGGCACGCTGCAGCCCTTCAAGGGCGGCATCATGAAGATCCTGGCACGCCGGCCCGCGCCGGTGGTGCCGATGGCGCTGGTCAACCTGTACGGCTCGTTCTTCTCGCGCGCCGAGGGCGGGCGGGCGATGAGCCGGCCGTTCCGGCGCGGGTGGCTCAGCCGTGTCACGGTGGTGGCCGCACCGGCCGTGCCGCCGCAAGCGGTGAGCCCGGAGGCGCTGCAGGCGCAGGTGGCTGGCCTGCTGAGCGCCCATGGTGAGACGGCCAGCTTGAAGGCGGTGGCGGCATGAGCCCGCCGGGCCGCCCCAAGGGCGAATTCCGCAGTGCGCAGCACGAAGGTACACCAGTGAACGAGAACGACACACCCGCCCGCCAGGGGTCACCCGCCCTGCGCTTCCTCGTCCTGCTGCTGCTCTCGCTGGCGGTGCTGGGCTTCGGCCTGGCCAGCTTGTGTGGTGGCATCTTCACCATCGCCGGTGCGGGCGACATGGCCGGCATCTGGGCGATCTCGATTCCCGCCCTGTTGATCGGCGCCGTGCTGTGCTGGCTCAGCGCGCGCAAGCTGCGCCGGGTCTGGCGTGGTGATTGACGCGGCGCTCGCCAACGGCGTGCACGCGGCCTTCGAGTTCAGCGCCATCGCGCTCGGCGCCGCGATGTACCGGCGCGCCTTGCGCGAGCAGGGCCAGGGCAGCCCGCTGGACCATCGAAACTTCACCGTGCTGGCCGGCCTGCTGCTGGGCGCGGCGATCGGCAACAAGGCCGTCTTCCTGGTCGAGCGGCCGGATGTCTGGCAGCGCCTGCTGGCCGGCGAATGGCTGCTGCCGGGCCAGAGCATCGTCGGCGGCCTGCTGGGCGGCCTGATCGGCGTGGAACTGGCCAAGTGGCGCAGCGGCCAGACCCGCAGCACCGGCGACGCGCTGGTGCGGCCGCTGGTGGCCGGCATCGCGCTGGGGCGCGTGGGCTGCTTCATCGCCGGGCTGCACGACGACACCTATGGCCTGCCGACGGGCCTGCCCTGGGGGGTCGACCTGGGCGACGGCGTACGGCGCCACCCTTCGCCGCTCTACGAGATCGTGGTCCTGTCGATGCTGGGCAGCGTGCTCCATGCGCAGCGCGAGCGCCTGGCCGCCGTGCCCGGCCTGCAGTTCAAGCTGTTCCTGGCCGCCTACCTGCTGTGGCGCCTGGTCGGCGATGCGCTGAAGCCGGTGCGCGACCCCTACCCGCTGGGCCTGTCCGGCATCCAGTGGGTGTGTCTGGTCGCCCTGGCCCTGTACCTGCCCCTGGTGTGGCGAGCCGGCCACCGGCTTCTCCCGAAGGCGAGCCCCGCATGAGCGACCGCAAGACCCGGCCCTACCTGTTCTACGACACCACGCAGTCGGTCTGCACCACCTGCCTGCGCCAGGTCGAGGCCAAGATCGTCTTCAAGGACGAGCGCGTCTACCTGGACAAGTGGTGCCCGGCGCATGGCACCGAGAGGGTGCTGGTGAGCGACGACGTGGCCTACTACCGGCTCGGCCGCGAGGTCTTCGTCAAGCACCCGGAGATGCCGCGCCGCTTCGCCACCGAGATGCGGCACGGCTGCCCGTACGACTGCGGCCTGTGCCCGGACCACATGCAGCACAGCTGCCTGGCCATCGTCGAGATCACCGACCACTGCAATCTGCGCTGCCCCACCTGCTACGCCGACTCGGGGCCGGAGCGGCTCACGCACCGCAGCTTCGCCGAGGTGCTGGCGATGCTCGACGCGGTGGTGGCCAGCGAGGGCGAGGCCGACGTGGTGCAGCTCTCCGGTGGCGAGCCGACGCTGCACCCGAGGCTGTTCGACATCCTCGACGCCGCCAAGGCCCGGCCCATCCGCCACCTGATGCTCAACACCAACGGCATCCGCATCGCGCAGGAGCCGGGCTTTGCGGAGAAGCTGGCGGCCTACGCGCCCGGCTTCGAGGTCTACCTGCAGTTCGACTCCTTCCGGCGCGAGGCGCTGATGGACCTGCGCGGCGCCGACCTGCGCCGGGTGCGCGAGCAGGCGCTGGAGCGCCTGAACGCCGCCGGCCTGTCGACCACGCTGGTGGTGACCGTCAAGCGCGGCGTCAACGACGACGAGATCGGCGAGATCATCCGCTTCGCCGCCGCCCAGCCCTGCGTGCGTGGTGTCACGCTGCAGCCGGTGCAGGACGCCGGCCGCAACGAGGCCTACGACCCGGCGAGGCACCGCCTGACAGTCAGCGAGATCCGCCGCCGCATCGCCGAGCAATCCGGCCTGTTCACGCTGGACGACGTGGTGCCGGTGCCCTGCAACCCGGACACGCTGGCGATGGCCTACGCGGTGCGCGGCGACGACGGCACGCTGCAGCCGCTGACCCGGTTTCTCGACCCGAAGACACTGGTGGAGGGCAGCCGCAACACCATCGTCTTCGAGCGCGACGAGTCGCTGAAGGACCAGGTCTTCAAGCTGTTCTCGACCAACCACTCGCCCGAATCGCAGGCCAGCTGCCTGTCGGAGCTGATGTGCTGCCTGCCCCAGATCGCGGCGCCTTCGGCGATGGACTACACCAAGGTCTTTCGCGTGCTGATCGTGCAGTTCATGGACGCCCGCGGCCTGGACATCCGCGCCCTGAAGAAGAGCTGCATCCACATGGCCCTGCCGGACGGCCGCATGGTGCCGTTCGAGAGCCACAACATCTTTTACCGCGACGAACGGGCCTTGACGCTGGCCGCGCTGCGTGCGGAGCTGGACCGGTTGCACGACGCAAGGCGCTGAGCCGAGCCGCGGCGCATCCCGCCAGGCCGCGACTCAGCCCGGCGCGCCGAGCCAGCCCCGCCTGCGTTGGCGCAGACTGCGGCGCAGCGCCCGCGCGGCCGCCAGGCGGTCGATGCACGGGCCCAGGCCAGCTGCTTCAGCAGCCCGCGCAGGATCGGCATGCGGGCTTCAAACGCCCCGCGCGCGATCGGCCGCGAAACGCACGCGGAAGTCGTCGAAGCGCCCGGCGTCCAGCGCGTCACGCACTTCCTGCATCAGGTTCAGGTAGTAGTGCAGGTTGTGGATCGTTGCCAGCATCGGCGCCAGCATCTCGCCGCAGCGCTCCAGATGGTGCAGGTAGGCGCGGCTGAAACCGCCTTGCCCCAAGCCATCGCCAGCGCAGGTGTAGCAGCGGCAGCTCTCGTCGATCGGCCGCTCGTCGCTCTTGTGGCGGGCGTTGCGGATCTTCAGGTCGCCGAAGCGGGTGAAGAGGTGGCCGTTGCGTGCGTTGCGGGTGGGCATCACGCAGTCGAACATGTCGACGCCGCAGGCCACGCCCTCGACCAGATCCTCCGGTGTGCCCACACCCATCAGGTAGCGCGGCTTGTGCGCCGGCAGCCGGTGCGGCGTGTGGGCCATGATGTGCAGCATCTGCTCCTTGGGCTCACCGACCGAAACACCGCCGACGGCGTAGCCCGGCAAATCCAGCTCGACCAGCGCGGCCAGCGACTCCTCACGCAGGTTCTCGAACATGCCGCCCTGCACGATGCCGAACAGCGCGTTCGGGTTCTGCAGCTTCTGGAACTCGGCCTGCGAGCGCCTGGCCCAGCGCAGGCTCAGCTCCATCGACGTGCGGGCCTCGGCCTCGGTCGTCAGGTGGCCCTTCGTTTCGTAGGGCGTGCACTCGTCGAACTGCATCACGATGTCGGAGTTCAGCACGGTCTGGATCTGCACGCTGATCTCGGGCGTGAGGAACAGCTTGTCGCCGTTCACCGGCGAGGCGAAGCGCACGCCCTCTTCGCTGATCTTGCGCATCTCGCCGAGCGACCAGACCTGGAAGCCACCGCTGTCGGTCAGGATGGGCTGGGCCCAGTTCTCGAAACCATGCAGGCCGCCGAAGTGGCGCAGCACATCGAGCCCCGGGCGCATCCACAGGTGGAAGGTGTTGCCGAGGATGATCTGCGCGCCCATGTCGTGCAGCGATCTCGGCAGCACGCCCTTGACGGTGCCGTAGGTGCCCACCGGCATGAAGATGGGCGTCTGCACGACGCCGTGGTTGAGCGTCAGGCGGCCGCGCCGGGCCAGGCCCTCGGTGGCAAGCAGGTCGAACTGGAGCATCGGCGGATTGTCGCCGAGCCGGTTCAGAGGGCCCCTTCGTACCCCGGCGGCCGGCCGCCTACTTCAGCGCCAGGATCCACTGCACCAGCTGGCGCGCGTCGGGCTCGGTGATGGCCACCTTGTTGGGTGGCATCGCCAGGCCGCTGACCTTGCCCTTCCAGTGGCTCTCGTAGGGGTTGGAGCCGGCCAGCACGGTGGTGGTCAGCTTGGCCTTGGCATCGCGTTGTCCCTGGTATTTGGCCGCGACCTCCCGCCAGGCCGGGCCGATCGGCGGCAGGCCGTCCGGCCCCTTGGCGCCGGGGTCGATGTGGTGGCAGGTCATGCAGCCGCTGCGGTTGGCGAGCTGCAGCATCGCGTCGTCGGCGGTGGCGGCCCAGGCAGGTGCGGCAGCAACCAGGGCGAACAGGGTCAGCGAGCTGAGAGAGGTCGAGTTCACGGCGGGTTCTCCATCGGAAAAGGGATTCGATGGGCCCATCTTGGGAAGCTGCGGGCAGCCGCGGTTGAGCCAGATCAAGCCCCGTGAGGGATTCGCCAGGCTGGAGCAACCGGTGGCCCGCGGAGCGCAGCGTCCGCGCGACGCGCTGTGCCACGCTGGAGCAGGCCGCGTGCAGGAGGCTGTCGGTCGCTCAAAACGTGGTGAAGAGTTGTGCCCACGGAATGCGCACCCGCAGCAGCGAGGGCGACACCGCGGCGATCACCTTGTGGGCGGGCAGGCTGGTGTCGCGCCGGGCCGGGGTGGCCCGGGGCTCGCCGCTGGCGTTCTGCAAGGCGACGGCCACCGGCGCATTGGCGGCCGGGCCGCGCCGCACCACCAGAGCCAGTTCCAGCGACGCCAGGCGCACCACCGTGCCCGGCGGGTACAGGCCGAACTCCTTGGCCAGCACCAACGCCGTCGGGTCCTTGGGGTACTGCTGGAACAGGCGCCGCACGGCGTTGTCGGCCAGCAGCGGCGGGCGGTGCGCGCGGGCACCGAAGCAGGCGCAGTAGACATCCATCATGCGCAGGCGCCGGGCCTCGGGCAGCGGCTGCGGCAGCGCGCCCGGGTCACCGGAGTCGCCGGCATCCTCGTGGTGCTGCTCGACCATCGCCAGCCACAGCGGATCGGTCACGCCGGCGGCACGCAGCAGGGCGGCGCCTTGGCGCGGATGCTGCTGGATCTGCGCCCGGTGCGCCGCCTTGAGCGGCCCTTCCAGGTGGGTCAGGCGGTCCTGCAGCGACAGCATGGCGATGTTCATCGACAGCGCGGCGGCCACGGGCACCGTCAGGGCCTGCGGGGCGCTGCCCTCGTGGCGCAGGGCGACGAGCGCCCAGGTCGCGGCCACGTGCGCCGAGTGGGCCACGCTGTACGGGTAGGCCGCGCACAGCTCGGGGTGCACCAGCATCGCCTGCGACATGTCCGGATCGGCCTGCACCAGCGTGGCCAGTTCGGTGGCCATGCCGCGCAGATTCGTCTCCAGCCCGCGTGCGGCCGGGTCCTGGAGCGCCAGGCTCAGGCGCGTGAGCAGGCTGCTCCACAAGGTGATGCGCCGCTCGCCAACCGGCAGGCTGTTCTCGCGCTGGCCGGCGCGCACCTCGTCGGCATCGACGAAGGCGCCACGTTCGACCAGGGTGTCGCGCATGGCCTCGCCGCCGATCAGGTTGCCGCGTGCCAGCAGCAGGCCGCCATGCGCGTCGCGCACGCTCCAGGGCAGCGGCGCACCGGCCTTGATCTGCGCGGCCACTTGCGTCAACGGGATCAGCTTCATGCCCGAGAGCCCTCGAAAACAGCCCCGATGATAGGCGTGGGGTTCAGCGCGGCGGGGGCGCCCGATCCAGCAGCATCGCGTCGCCGTAGCTGAAGAAGCGGTAGCGGGCCTCGATGGCGTGGTGGTAGAGCGCCATCACGTGCGCGTGGCCCGCGAAGGCGCTGACCAGCATCATCAGCGTGCTCTTGGGCAGGTGGAAGTTGGTGATCAGCCGGTCGACCACCTGGAAGCGGAAGCCCGGCGTGATGAACAGGTCGGTCTCGCCCTGGCGTGCCTCGGTCAGCTGCCCGCCCGGGGTCTGCACCGCGGCGGATTCCAGCGCCCGCAGGCTGGTGGTGCCGGCCGCCACCACGCGGCCACCGGCAGCCCGCGCGCGGGCGATGGCCTCGACGGTGGATTCGGGCACCTCGAACCACTCGCTGTGCATCCGGTGTTCGGCCAGATTCTCGGTGCGCACCGGCTGGAAGGTGCCGGCGCCCACGTGCAGCGTGACCCGCGTGCTGGCGACGCCACGCGCCGCCAGAGCCGCCAGCAAGGCGGCGTCGAAGTGCAGCGAGGCGGTCGGCGCGGCCACGGCGCCGGGCCGCTCGGCGAACACGGTCTGGTAGCGCTCGGCGTCTTCCGGTGCGTCGGCGTGGGTGATGTAGGGCGGCAGCGGCACATGGCCGTGCCGCTCCAGCAGCGCCAGCGGCTCGGCCGGGAAGCGCAGGTGGAACAGCCCGCCGCCTGGGCCACCACGGCCCAGCACCTCGGCGTCGAACCCCGGTCCAGGAAGCGGCATGCCGAAGCGCAGGCTGGTGCCGGGCCGCGGCGACTTGCTGGCCCGCACATGCGCCAGCACCTCGAAGCCGGGCCCCGGCAGCACCCGCTCGACCAATGCCTCGACGGCCCCGCCGGTGGGCTTTTCGCCCAGCAGGCGGGCGCGGATGACACGGGTGTCGTTGAAGACCAGCAGGTCGTTCGGGGCCAGCAGCGCGGGCAGTTCGCGGAACACACGGTCGACCGGCCGCTCGCCACGGCCGTCCAGCAGGCGCGAGGCGCTGCGCTCCGGGCTGGGGTGCTGCGCGATCAGCTCCGGCGGGAGCTGGAAGTCGAAATCGGAGAGGGTGTGGGTGCGCGTGGTGTCTGCGGGCATGGCTTGCAGGCTGGACCGGCCTTCAAGGGCAAGACCTGCATTGTTTCATGCGGCCGCGTGACCCGCCCGGCCACCGGGTGCCTCATCTCAGCCGGGTGTTCGCGCCTGCACCTGCGCTTCGGCACGGGCGTCGGAGCGGTCCCAGGCCCAGGCAAAGGCGACACCGAGGCCCAGCACGGTGGCGATCAGGACGAGCATTCGAAGGGCAAGGCGCATGGTGTGATCGGGCGCCAAACAGGGCGCGGGCGGATTGTGGCGTCAAAGCCGCGCCCCGGGACCTGGGGTTGGTGAGCATTCGCAAGACGCCGTCACCGAATGTGCCTCCCGCGTGGCTGCCCCGCCACGCTGCGGTGCGGCGCGTCACGCCGAGGTGCCGGGCGATGCGGAGAGAATCCGCCCATGCCCGCTCCGCCGCCGCCCGCCGCCGCCCGATCCGGCCCGGCTCGCGCGCTGGAACGGCTGGGCCTGTCCACGCCCGAGGCATTGGCCTTGCACCTGCCGCTGCGCTACGAGGACGAAACGCGGCTCACACCCTTGAGCGAGGCCCGGCCTGGCGAGACAGTGCAGGTCGAGGCGGTGGTGCAGGAGGCGAGGGTCGAGTTCCGCCCACGGCGCCAGCTGGTGGTGCGCCTGGCCGACGAGGTGGGCGACACCCTGGTGCTGCGCTTCGTCAACTTCTACCCCTCGCACCAGAAAACCCTGGTGCCCGGCACCCGCGTCCGCGCCCGCGGCGAATTGCGCGGCGGCTACTTCGGCCGCGAGATGGTCCACCCGGCCTTCAAGGTGGTGCAGGGCGACACGCCGCTGTCGGCCAAACTGACCCCCGTCTACCCGACCACCGCGGCGCTGCCTCAGGCCTACCTGCGCAAGGCGGTGGCCTCGGGCCTGCAACGTGCCGCGCTGGCCGAGCTGCTGCCGCCCGGTGTGGTGCCCGCCGGCCTGCCCACGCTGCGCGAGGCGCTGCAGTTCCTGCACCACCCACCGCCCGACGCCCGGCTGGAGACCCTGGAGGACCACAGCCACCCGGCCTGGCAACGGCTGAAGTTCGAGGAGCTGCTGGCCCAGCAGCTGGCGCAGGCGCAGTCGCGCCAGGAGCGGGCGCAGCTGTCAGCGCCGGCACTGCGGGCCCGGCCCGGCGGCCTGCACGAGAAGCTGCTGTGCGCGCTGCCCTTCGGCCTGACCGCGGCGCAGCTGCGCGTCGGCCGCGAGATCGCCGCCGACCTGGCGGCGCCCCGGCCCATGCACCGGCTGTTGCAGGGCGACGTGGGAGCGGGCAAGACCGTGGTCGCGGCACTCGCTGCCGCGGTGGCCATCGACGCCGGCTGGCAATGTGCGTTGATGGCACCCACCGAGATCCTGGCCGAGCAACACGTGGCCAAGCTGGTGCAGTGGCTGGAGCCGCTGGGCGTGCAGGTGGCGTGGCTCACCGGCGGGCGGCGCGGCAAGGCCCGCGACCGCACGCTGGAGGCGGTGGCCAGTGGCGCCGCGGCGCTGGTGGTCGGCACCCACGCGGTGATCCAGCAGGACGTGCACTTCGCCCGCCTGGGCCTGGCGGTGGTCGACGAGCAACACCGCTTCGGCGTGGCGCAGCGCCTGGCCTTGCGGCACAAGCTGAAGTCGGCCGACGCTGCCGGCGGGCTGGAGCCGCACCTGTTGATGATGACCGCCACGCCGATCCCGCGCACGCTGGCGATGAGCTACTTCGCCGACCTGGAGGTCTCGACGATCGACGAACTGCCGCCGGGGCGCTCACCCATCGTCACCAAGGTGATCGCCGACAACCGGCGCGACGAGCTGATCGGCCGCGTGCGTGACGAACTCGCCGGCGGCAGGCAGGCCTACTGGGTCTGCCCGCTGATCGACGAGGCCGAAGGCGACGGCGGGGCCGCACCGCGCGGCGGTCGCCCGCTGGCCGAGTTGCGCAACGCCACCGAGACCCACCAGCAATTGACGGCGGCGTTGCCGGGCTGCGAGGTGGGCCTGATCCACGGCCGGCTGCCCGCGTCCGAGAAGGCGGCGGTGATGGCACGCTTCAAGTCCGGCGAGCTGGGCGTGCTGGTGGCCACCACGGTGATCGAGGTCGGCGTCGATGTGCCGAACGCCAGCTTGATGGTTGTTGAACATTCGGAACGCTTCGGTCTGGCCCAGTTGCATCAGTTGCGCGGCCGTGTCGGCCGGGGCAGCGTGGCCAGCGTGTGCGTGCTGATGTACTCGTCGCCGCTGTCCGACAGTGGCAAGCAGCGCCTGCGCGCGATGGTCGAAACGACCGACGGTTTCGAGATCGCGCGGCGCGACCTGGAGATCCGTGGCCCCGGTGAATTCATGGGGGCGCGGCAGTCCGGCGACGCCTTGTTGCGTTTCGCCGACTTGGCTGAAGACGCGCCGTTGCTGGCCCAGGCACGGCGGGTGGCGGGCGGGCTGTTGGCGGCGCATCCCGAGGCCGCCAGGGCTCAGGTGCGCCGGTGGCTGGGGCAGCAGGTCGAGTATCTGAAGGCCTGATGGCGCAGCCATGCTGAAGGCTTTCTGAAGACCGGGCCACGCCCCCCTGTTGTGGGGATGGCCTGCCGGCTCGGGCGCGCCGACATTCAACGTCCCGGACGGTCGCTCGTGGGTTACCGTCGTCACTCTCAATCGATCTGGAGACCTGCATGTCGAGTCTGACCCTGTTGTGCCGCGCGGCGATCGCCGCCTTGTCCACTGTCGCGGCCGCGGCCGCCATGGCCGCCCCGGCGGCCGATCACCCGGCCGTCCAGCGCGCGCTGGGTCACCTGAAGGGTACGGCGGCCGAGGCTGCGCGCGTCTCGCCCAGCGATGCGTTCACCGCCCGCGTGCTGCGCGAAGAGGCCGATGGCAGCACCCATGTGCGCTTCGACCGCCTGTACAAGGGCCTGCGCGTCATCGGTGGCGACCTGGTCGTGCACAGCCTCCCGGGTGGCGCCCTGCGCGGCGTGACGCTGAGCCTGCCGGCCCGCATCGACCTGAGCGTCGTACCCACGCTGTCGTCCACCGATGCAGCCGCCCATGCGCTGGCGAAGTTCCCGCACCTGCAGGGCAAGCTCGCGTCGCAAAGCCTGGTGATCTACGCGCGCGGCGACAAGCCCGTGCTGGCGTGGGACGTGCAAGTGCACGGCGTGCAGGCCGACCAGACCCCGAGCAGGGCCCACCTGATCATCTCCGCCCACAAGCGCGAGCTGCTGGACCGCTGGGATGACATCCACACCGCCGACCACCTGGGTACCGGCAGAACGCTGTACGCGGGCAACGTCACGTTGCACGACAACGTGAACGCCGCTGGCACGAAGTACAAGCTGAAGGACAAGACCCGCGGCAAGCACTACGTGGTCGACATGAACAATGGCACCAGCACCGAGACGCTCTATGTCGGCCCGGACAGCATCTGGGGCAACAACCTCGAGTCCAGCGACGAAACGGTCGCGGCCGACGCCGCCTTCGGCCAGAACATGACCTGGGACTACTTCAAGAACATCCACGGCCGCAACGGCATCTTCAACGATGGGCGCGGCCTGCGTTCGCGGGTGCACTATGCATTCAACTACGACAACGCCTTCTGGGACGGCAGCAGCATGACCTACGGGGACGGCAGCTTCTTCAACCCGCTGGTGTCCATCGACGTGGCCGGCCACGAGATGTCCCACGGCGTGACCCAGAGCACCGCCGGCCTGATCTATTCGGGCGAATCCGGTGGCCTGAACGAGGGCACCTCGGACATCTTCGGCGCCATGGTCGAGTACTACGCCAACAATGCCAACGACCCGGGCGACTACCTGATCGGCGAGAAGCTGTACAACACCCCCGGCTCGGCTCTGCGCTACATGATCAACCCGAGCCAGGACGGCGTCTCGGCGGACTGCTGGTATGCCGGCGTGGGCAACCTCGACGTGCACTACTCGTCGGGCGTGGCCAACCACTTCTTCTACCTGCTGGCAGAGGGCACGACCAACGGCTCGCCGTCCAAGACCTGCATCGCCGGCAACACGCGGGTCGCCACCGGCAACGGCACGGTGACCGGCATCGGCCGGGCCGCAGCCGAGAAGATCTGGTACCGCGCGCTGGACCTGTACATGGTGGCCAACGAAACCTTTGCCCAGGCCCGCACCCACACCATCCAGGCCGCCGTGGATCTGTACGGCGCCGGCTCGTCCCAGGCGAACGGGGTGGCTGCGGCCTGGACCGCCGTGAACCGCCCGTAATCTGCTGCACCCGCCTGCCAGCCGCCGACCGGTTCGCCGTTCGGCGGCTTTTTCTTGGCCGCTCGGCACAATGGCGCCATGACCCTGACCGAACTGCGTTACATCGTCGCCGTGGCCCGCGAGCGCCACTTCGGTCGCGCGGCCGAAGCCTGCTTCGTCTCCCAGCCCACCCTGTCGGTGGCCATCAAGAAGCTGGAGGAGGAGCTCGACGTGAAGATCTTCGAGCGCGGCAGCGCCGAGGTCACCACCACGCCGCTGGGCGAAGCCATCGTGCGGCAGGCCCAGCAGGTCATCGAACAGGCGCAGGGCATCCGCGAGATCGCCAAGCGAGGCCAGGACCCGCTGGCCGGCCCGCTGCGGCTGGGCATCATCTACACCATCGGCCCCTACCTGCTGCCCGAGCTGGTGAAGAACGCCATCGAGCACACACCGCAGATGCCGCTGATCCTGCAGGAGAACTTCACCGTCAAGCTGCTGGACATGCTGCGCACCGGCGAGCTCGATTGCGCCATCATGGCCGAGCCGTTCCCGGACACCGGCCTGGCGCTGGCGCCGCTGTACGACGAGCCCTTCATGGTCGCCGTGCCCAAGACCCACCCGTTCGCCAAGCGCAAGAAGGTCAGCGCCGAGGAGCTGAAACGCGAGACCATGCTGCTGCTGGGCACTGGCCACTGCTTTCGCGACCACGTGCTTGAGGTCTGCCCCGAGTTCGCCCGCTTTTCCAGCGACGCCGAGGGCATCAAGAAGAGCTTCGAGGGTTCGTCGCTGGAGACCATCAAGCACATGGTGGCTTCGGGCATGGGGGTCACGGTGGTGCCCGCGCTGTCGGTGCCGCGCGAACCGCAGGCGCACCTGGCCTTCATCCCCTTCGAACCGCCGGTTCCGACACGCCGGGTGGTGCTGGCCTGGCGCCGCAGTTTCACCCGTTACGAAGCCATTGCGGCGCTGCGCAACGCGGTGTATGCATGTCCCCTGCGGGGCATGCAGCGCCTGTCCTGAGCCAGGATCCTG
Source organism: Vitreoscilla sp. (assembly GCA_018780145.1). GTDB lineage: Bacteria > Pseudomonadota > Gammaproteobacteria > Burkholderiales > Burkholderiaceae_C > Ideonella. The sequence goes on from JADMKA010000176.1 coordinate 19,464, forward strand.
GCGCAGGCTATCGGCAAGCTAGAAAATGACAATTAGCTTGAGAGGGGTCATAGCAATAGACTAACTACCGTTCAATCCCTGCCGATGGCCGGCAAATGAAGGAGATGACCATGTCCACCGAAGCCAAGTGCCCGTTTTCTGGCGCAGCTCGCCCGCACACCGTGGCCGGCGCCCCGTCGAACGCAGACTGGTGGCCGAATCAGCTGAACCTGAAGATCCTGCACCAGCACTCCTCGTTGTCCGACCCGATGGGCGAGGGCTTCGACTACGCCGAAGCGTTCAAGAGCCTCGACCTGGATGCGGTCGTCAAGGACCTGCATGCCCTGATGACGGATTCGCAGGACTGGTGGCCCGCGGACTACGGCCACTACGGGCCCTTCTTCATCCGCATGGCCTGGCATGCCGCGGGCACCTACCGCATCGCCGATGGCCGCGGTGGCGCCGGCACCGGCGCACAGCGCTTCGCCCCCCTCAACAGCTGGCCCGACAACGGCAACCTCGACAAGGCGCGCCGCCTGCTGTGGCCGATCAAGCAGAAGTACGGCCGCAAGCTGTCCTGGGCCGACCTGTTCGTCCTGACCGGCAACGTCGCGCTGGAATCGATGGGCTTCAAGACCTTCGGTTTCGGCGGCGGCCGCCCGGACATCTGGGAGCCGGAGGAAGACATCTACTGGGGCCCCGAGGGCAAGTGGCTGGATGACCAGCGCTACCGCGGCGACCGCGAGCTGGACAACCCGCTGGCCGCCGTGCAGATGGGCCTGATCTACGTGAACCCGGAGGGCCCGAACGGCAACCCCGACCCGCTGGGCTCGGCGCGCGACATCCGCGAGACCTTCGCCCGCATGGCGATGGACGACGAGGAAACCGTGGCGCTCACCGCCGGCGGCCACACCTTCGGCAAGACCCACGGCGCCGCCCCGGCTTCGCACTGCGGCCCCGAGCCGGAGGCCGCGGGCATCGAAGCGCAGGGCTTCGGCTGGGTGAACTCCTTCGGCAGCGGCAAGGGCGTGCACACCATCACCAGCGGTCTGGAAGGCGCCTGGACCCCCAACCCCATCCGCTGGGACAACGGCTATTTCGAGACCCTGTTCGGCTACGAATGGGAGCTCACCAAGAGCCCGGCCGGCGCGCACCAGTGGAAGCCCAAGGGCGACGCGGGTGCCGGCACGGTGCCCGACGCCCACGACCCGGCCCGGCGCCACGCGCCGATGATGTCCACCGCCGACATGGCCATGCGCATGGACCCGGCCTACGAGAAGATCTCGCGGCGCTTCATGGCCAATCCGCAGGAGTTTGCCGACGCATTCGCCCGCGCCTGGTTCAAGCTGACGCACCGCGACATGGGCCCGATCGCCCGCTACCTCGGCCCGCTGGTGCCCAAGGAAGCGCTGATCTGGCAGGACCCGGTCCCCGCTGTCGACCACCCGCTGGTCGACGAGCAGGACATTGCCGCCCTCAAGGGCAAGCTGCTCGCGTCCGGCCTGTCCATCTCCCAGTTGGTCACGACAGCCTGGGCCTCGGCGTCCACCTTCCGCGGCAGCGACAAGCGCGGCGGAGCCAACGGCGCGCGCATCCGACTCGCGCCGCAGAAGGACTGGGAGGCCAACCAGCCGGCCGAACTGGCGCGGGTGCTGCAGGCGCTGGAGGCGATCCAGATGGAGTTCAACGGCGCGCAGTCCGGCGGCAAGAAGATCTCGCTGGCCGACCTGATCGTTCTGGGCGGCAGCGCCGCCGTCGAGGCCGCCGCGAAGAAGGCCGGCCACGAGGTGAAGGTTCCCTTCTCGCCGGGGCGCACGGATGCGTCGCAGGAGCAGACCGACGCGCATTCGTTCGCCGTCCTGGAGCCGACAGCGGACGCCTTCCGCAACTACCTGCGCAAAGGCTACGAGGGGTCGGCCGCCGAGCAGATGGTGGACCGCGCGAACCTGATGACGCTGACCGCTCCCGAGATGACGGTGCTGGTCGGTGGCCTGCGCGCCCTGAACGCCAACTTTGGCCAGTCCCGGCACGGCGTGTTCACCCAGCGGCCCGAGACCTTGACGAACGACTTCTTCGTGAACCTTCTCGACATGAACACGAAGTGGCAGAAGTCCGCCGCCTCCGAAGGCGTGCTGGAGGGCCGCGACCGGGCCACGGGCGAGCTCAGGTGGACAGGCACCGTCGTCGATCTCTTCTTCGGGTCGAACTCCCAGCTCCGGGCTCTCGCGGAGGTGTATGCGAGCAGCGACGCGCAGCCCGCGTTCGTGCGCGACTTCGTGGCCGCCTGGGCGAAGGTGATGAACCTGGACCGCTTCGACCTGGCGTGAGCGCGCAGGATCCAACCGGCCATATTGGTGGCCAAATCGACACGGAGAACCTGGATGGCAAAGATCAGCAGCAAGGGCAGCAAGAAGCCGGCCACGCCGGCCGGCGTGGCCATCAACATCGGCATCGGCGAGAAGGACCGTGCCGCCATCACCGGCGGCCTGTCCAAGCTGCTGGCCGACACCTACACGCTGTACCTGACCACCCACAACTTCCACTGGAACG
>JADMKA010000169.1 GCA_018780145.1 Vitreoscilla sp.
TTCTTCAGCACCTCCTTGGTCTTGGGCGCGGTGTGGCCGATGTACTGGCCCACCAGGTCGTCGCGGGTCACTGCCACCAGGTGGCCTTTGCGCACATAGCCCAGGCGATGCAGGATCTCGGCCATGCGCAGCGCCACCGTCGTCTTGCCGGTGCCGGGATTGCCGGTGAAGCACATGTGCAGGCTGGGCGCCTGGGCCGCGAGGCCGAGGTTCATGCGCAGCTTGTCAATCACCAGCAGCGCGGCGATGTCGCGGATGCGCTGCTTCACAGGGGCCAGGCCGACCAGCTCGCGGTCCAGCTCGTCGAGCACTGCCTCGACCTGGCTCTGCGCCAGCACCTCGTTGACGGTGCGTGCAGGTGCCCTGCCCTCGGCCGGCGCCGCGCCGGCCGAGGCAGCGGCCACCGAGCCCGGGATCGAGTACAGCGGCGCGTTCATGGTCAGGCCGCCTGCTTCAGCGCGGGTTCGCCGAGCTCGGCGTGCATCGCGTCGATCACCGCGCGGTAGTCCTTCTGGCCGAAGATGGCGCTGCCGGCCACGAAGGTGTCGGCACCGGCGTCGGCCACGCGGCGGATGTTGTCGGCCTTAATGCCGCCGTCGACCTCCAGCCGGATGTCGCGCCCGCTGGCGTCGATGAGCCGCCGCGCCTGCTCGATCTTGCGCAGGGCGCTGTCGATGAATGTCTGGCCGCCGAAGCCCGGGTTGACGCTCATGATCAGCACCAGATCGACCTTGTCGATCACCCACTCCAGCACGTCCAGCGGCGTGGCGGGGTTGAAGGCCAGCCCGGCCTGGCAGCCGCAGCCGCGGATGAGCTGCAGCGTGCGGTCCACATGCGGCGAGGCATCGGGGTGGAAGCTGATCAGGTCCGCGCCAGCCTCGGCGAAGCGCTCGGCCAGCGCATCCACCGGCCGCACCATCAGGTGCACATCCAGCGGTACCCAGCTGCCGTCGCTGCGCTGGGTGTGCCGTTTCACCGCCTGGGCCACGGCCGGGCCGATGGTCAGGTTCGGCACGTAGTGGTTGTCCATCACGTCGAAGTGGATCCAGTCGGCGCCAGCGGCGATCACGCTGCGCACTTCCTCGCCCAGGCGGGCGAAGTCGGCCGACAGGATGGAGGGGGCGATGCGGTGCTGCATGCTCAACCCTCGTAGCGCTGTGCTTCGGGGCGGTCGGTCGCGTAGCTGTGCACCGTGTAGCGCATCGAGCGGCCGTTGGCCTCCTGGCGAACCAGGCCGAAGCCGGGCTCCTTGGCCGGCCGGTTGACGATGAAGCTCATGGCGATGGTCTCGACGCCGCGGGTGGAGTCGAAGGCCATCAGACGGATGTAGTGGTTCGGAAAGGTGCTGCGGCAGCCCTGCAGCTCCAGCATCACGCCGGCCGCGTCCTTCAGGTCGAACATCGGCATGCCGAACATCTCCCAGTAGGTGTTGCGCGGGTGCGGGTCGTCGGTGTACTCCACGCTCCAGGCGTAGCCCTTGGCGAGGCCGTACTCGATCTGCAGCATGATCTCGGCGTCCGACAGGTCGGGCAGGAAACTGAACTGGCCCTGGGTGATGCGGCCGGTGGGGTTGGTCATCATGGTCGGGTGCTCCTTTAGGCGACCGACGCGGTCACCGCGTAGTCGCTGGTGTCGGTGGAGGCGTAGTTGAAGGAGATCTCGCCCCAGGTGTCGAGCGCCTGCTTCAACGGGGTGCAGCTCTGCGCGGCCTTGCGGAGGATCTCCGGGCCTTCGTTCTTGATGTCCTTGCCCTCGTTGCGCGCCTTGACCATGCATTCCAGCGCCACGCGGTTGGCCACCGCGCCGGCCTGGATGCCGGCCGGGTGGCCGATGGTGCCGCCGCCGAACTGCAGGATCACGTCGTCGCCGAAGAGGTCGATCAGCTGGTGCATCTGGCCGGCGTGGATGCCGCCCGAGGCCACCGGCATGACCTTCTTCAGATCGGCCCAGTCCTGGTCGAAATACAGGCCGCGCGGCAGGTCGGTCTTGGTGTAGCTGTCGCGGCAGACGTTGTAGTAGCCCTGCACCGTCATCGGGTCGCCTTCGAGCTTGCCCACGGCGGTGCCGGTGTGCAGGTGGTCGCAGCCCGCCAGGCGCAGCCATTTGGCCATCACGCGGAAGCTCACGCCGTGGTTCTTCTGCCGCGTGTAGGTGCCGTGGCCGGCGCGGTGCATGTGCACGATCATGTCGTTCTTGCGCGCCCAGTTGGCCATGCTCTGGATCGCCGACCAGCCGATCACCAGGTCGAGCATGATCACCACCGAGCCCAGTTCCTTGGCGAACTCGGCGCGCTCGTAGATGTCTTCCATCGTGGCGCCGGTCACGTTCAGGTAGCTGCCCTTGACCTCGCCGGTGGCGGCACTGGCCTTGTTGACGCCGTCCATCACGTAGAGGAAGCGGTCGCGCCAGTGCATGAAGGGCTGCGAGTTGATGTTCTCGTCGTCCTTCATGAAATCCAGCCCGCCCTTCAGGCCCTCGTAGATCACGCGGCCGTAGTTGCGGGCCGACAGGCCCAGCTTGGGCTTGGTGGTGGCGCCCAGCAGCGGGCGGCCGAACTTGTCGAGCCGCTCGCGCTCGACGACCAGGCCGGTCGGCGGGCCCTTGAAGGTCTTGACCAG
>JADMKA010000199.1 GCA_018780145.1 Vitreoscilla sp.
GCCGCTCGCGCTCGACGACCAGGCCGGTCGGCGGGCCCTTGAAGGTCTTGACCAGGGCCACCGGCATGCGGATGTCTTCCAGGCGCGCCGCCTTCAGCGGCTTGAAGCTGAAGACGTTGCCGATCAGGCTGGCCGTGATGTTGGCGATCGACCCTTCCTCGAACAGGATGATGTCGTAGGCCACCCAGGCGAAGTACTGGCCCGGGTTGTTGGGCACCGGCTCGACCCGGTAGGCCTTGGCGCGGTAGCTGTCGCAGGCGGTGAGGCGGTCGGTCCAGACCACGGTCCAGGTGGCGGTGCTGGATTCGCCGGCCACGGCGGCGGCGGCCTCGATCGGATCCACCCCCTCTTGCGGGGTGATGCGGAACAGGCACAGCGTGTCGGTTTCCTTGGGCACGTAATCCGCATCCCAATAGCCCATCTGGCGGTACTTGAGGACACCGGCGCTGTAGCGCTTCTTCGCGTCGGTGATGACGCCCTCGTCGAGCGGCTTGTTCATTGGCGACTCCTGTTGGCCATGCGTCCTGCAACGCGATGGGCCAATTTAAGCGGCCACTGAAATAAAGAGAATTCAGTTATTCTTGCGTTTCACTTCAGGTTTTACTGAATGAAGAACACCACGTTCCGTCAGCTCAGGGTCTTCACCGAGGTGGCACGCCATCTCAGCTTCGCCCGTGCCGCCGAGAGCCTGCACCTGACGCCCCCGGCGGTGACCATGCAGGTCAAGGAGCTGGAGGCACAGGTCGGGCTGCCGCTGTTCGAGCGTCAGGGCCGCCAGGTGAGCCTGACCACGGCCGGCGAGTATTTCGTGGTCTATGCGCGCCGGCTGCTGGCCACACTGAAAGAGGCGGACGACGCGATGGCTCGCTTCAAGGGCGTGGAGAGCGGCCTGCTGTCGGTGGGCCTGGTCAGCACCGCCAAGTACTTCGTGCCGCAATTGCTGGCCCGCTTTCGCGAGGAGCACCCGGGCGTGGACGTGCGCCTGTCGGTGTGCCAGAACCGCGAGCAACTGGTCTCGCTGCTGCAGGCGGGCGAGGCCGATCTGGCGGTGATGGGCCGCCCGCCGCGTGAGCTGGCCACCCGGGCCGAGCCCTTCGCCGCGCACCCGCAGGTGATCGTTGCAGCACCAACGCACCCGCTGGCCGCGCTGGACCATGTGCCGGTGGACGCCCTCGCAGACCAGATCTTCATCGCCCGTGAGCCAGGGTCGGGCACCCGCAACGTGATGGATGGCTTCTTTCGCGAGCACCACATCGCCCCCCGCCTGGCGATGGAGATGCCCAGCAACGAGACCATCAAGCAGGCCGCCATCGCCGGCATGGGCCTGGCGTTCCTGTCGCTGCACACGCTGGGGCTGGAACTGCGCGCCGGGGTGCTGAAGTTGCTGGAGGTGGACGGCACGCCGGTGATGCGCACCTGGAACCTGGTTCGCCTGCAGTCCAAGCTGCTGTCACCGGCGGCCGAGGCCTTCCGGTACTTCGTGCTGGAGCACGCCGAGAACCTTCTCCAGGCCCACGACCAGGCGCTGCTCAACCCGCCAGCTTGAGCAGGCCCATCACGTCGTCCTCGAACATCTCGCCGGGTATCACCTCCTGCAGCTGCCCGTGCCGGTCCACAGTCACCGTCAGCGGCACGCTGCGGCGCGGGCTCAGTGCGGCACCCAGCGCGGCACCGTCCAGCGTCACCGGAAAGCCCCAGCCGCGTTGCGCCATGTGGCGGCGCACGGCGTCCGCGTCGCGCTCGCGCACGGCACCCAGCACGTTCAATGGGCGGCCAGCGGCGGCCCGGTGCAGGCGTGCCACATGCGCGTTGTGGCGCTCGCAGTAGGGACAGGTGAGCGACCAGAACACCACGACCACCGCGCTGTCGCGCGCCCGGCCGGCGAGCCACGGCGTGCCATCCAGCAGCGCGATGGCCGGCCAGCTCACGGCCTCGCCGCGTGCCGGCGCTGCAATTGCCGGCAGTGTCCAGGCGCCCAGCGCCGCGCCGGCCAGCAGGTCGCGCCGCTTCACTTGTCTGCCTGCTCCATCAGCAGGTAGGTGTTGTAGGCGTTGATGCGGTTGGCTGCGCCGAACAGCGGCAGTTTGGTGAAGCGGGACCAGTCGGTCCGCGCATAGGCCTCCTCGAAAGGCTCCATGTTGCGGGCCGCCTCGCCCATGGTCTTGCGCAGGAAGACCAGGTAGTCGCGCGTGGTCTGCAGGTCCTCGCGCGCAGTGGTCGACGCCGGGCCGTGGCCCGGGACGATGACCCGCGTGTCGAACGAGAGCAGCTTGTCCAGGGCCTCGATCCAATGCCTGCTGTCCGCCTGGCCGACATAGGGGACGCGGCCACGAAAGACGATGTCGCCGGCGATCAGCACCTTGAGTTGCGGGACATAGATCACCAGGTCTTCGGGCGTGTGGGCCGGGCCGGTCGGGATCATCTCGAAATCGAGGCCGCCCAGGCGCCAGGTGGCCGCACCCGTGATCCAGCGATCGGCCGCCACCAGGCGCGTCTTCTCGTCCACCCAGGGGAACAGTTCCTCGCGGCTGGCCTGCAGGCGCAACTCGGCTGTCTGCGAGTGCAGGTACTCCTGGCCATGCGCCTGCGCGATCACTTCGGCGCCCGCGGCCTTCAGCGACTGCAGGCCGTAGATGTGGTCCGCGTGGTAATGGGTCACGATCACCGCCTTGATCGGCAAGGGCGTGACGCGCCGGATCTCGGCGATCAGTTCGTCGGCCAAGGGTGGCGAGCCCAAGGCGTCGAACACCACCACGCCCTCGTTCGTCACGATGAAGGCCGCGTTGGAGATGAAATTGCGGTTGGCCGCCGAACCCATGGCCGATTCACCCTGGACCATCCAGGTCTGGGGTGCCACCTGTTGCGCACGCGGCACCTGCGCGCCGGCCGCGGCCGGCAGCCAACCCGCCACCCACGCCACGATCAGGCCCGCGCCCCAGCGTTTGAAACGATAAATTCGCATGCACTGATATTACGCTGTCGCAAGGATCTCGTCACGCTACTGGTTTATCCCAATGACGCTGGGACGCCGTTGTAAAGATGCTGACAGCGAGCGTGCGCAAGCTCGTCTCGGAACATACACCATGCGGTATCTGAACGGAGCCGCACACAAGGAGACAAGCATGAGAAGTCGAGATCTGCTTCTGGCCCTGCCGATCGCTGCGGCAGCCGCCGGGGGCCATGCGCAGGAGGCGACGCTGGCGCGCAACCTGGCGGCCACCTGCGCCAATTGCCATGGCACGACCGGCGTCGCCAAGGGCGAGATGAAGTCACTGGCCGGCCGGCCGGCCGACGAGTTGCTCAAGCTCGTGGCCGACTTCAAGAGCGGCGCCCAGCCTGCGACGATCATGCACCAGATCGCCAAGGGCTACACCGACGAACAGATGCGCCTGATTGCCGGCTTCTACGCCGCGCAGCCGGCCAAGCGCTGAGGGATCCGAGATGACACATCAAGCATTCAATCGCCGCCAGTGGCTGGCTGCGGGCGCGGCCCTGGCGGCCGGTGGCTTGTCGGCCTGCGCCGGCGTGACCGGCGGCCCGTCCCTGGGCCGTGTGGTCGTGGTGGGGGGCGGCTTCGGCGGCGCCACCGCGGCGCGGTACCTGAAACTGTGGGGTGGCTCGATCGACGTCACGCTGGTCGAACGCAACCCGAGCTTCATCTCCTGCCCGATCTCCAACCTGGTGCTCGGTGGCCACAAGCAGATGGCCGACATCACGCGCGGCTACGACGGCCTGAAGGCGGCCGGCGTGAAGGTGGTTCAGGGCGAGGTCAGCGCGATCGACGCCGCCGGCAAGAGCGTGCGCCTGGCCGATGGCCGCACCCTCCCCTACGACCGCCTGGTGGTCTCACCTGGTATCGACTTCATGGTCGAGCAGATCGGCGGGCTGAAGGCTGCTCTCGATTCGGGCCAGGTCGCCCACAGCTGGAAGGCCGGCCCGCAGACGGTGGCGCTGCGCCGCCAGCTCGAGGCCATGCCCGACGGCGGCGTTTTCGCCCTCAGCATCCCCAAGGTGCCTTACCGCTGCCCGCCCGGGCCCTACGAGCGGGCCTGCATGGTGGCCAGCTACCTGAAGCAGTACAAGCCGAAATCCAAGGTGCTGGTGCTGGACGCCAACCCCGAGATCCAGTCCAAGAAGGCGCTGTTCGAGAAGGCCTTCAGCCAGCACTATGCGGGGCTGCTGGAGTACCGCGCCAACGCCGAACTGAAGGAAGTGGCCAACGGCGGCAAGCTGGCCAAGCTGGAGTTCGAGGACATCAAGGCCGACGTGCTCAACGTCGTGCCGCCCCAGCGCGCGGCCGACCTGGCCGTGTCGGCGGGGTTGGTGAACATGAACCAGCGTTGGGTCGGCGTGAACTGGCTGACGATGGAGTCCACCGCCGTGCCTGGCGTGCATGTCTTGGGCGACGCCACCTTCCCGGCGCCGGCCATGCCCAAATCCGGCCACATGGCCAACCAGCACGCGAAAGTGGCTGCGGCAGCCATCATCCAGTTGCTGAAGGGCGAGGCCGTCAACCCGACGCCGGTGGTGATGAACACCTGCTACAGCTTCGTCACCGCGCGCGACGTGGTCCACGTGGCCTCGGTGCACCAGTACGTCGAGGCCGAGAAGACCTTCAAGACGGTGGCTGGTTCAGGTGGCGTGTCGGCGGCGGCGAACCAGATCGAGGGCAAGTACGCCCTGTCCTGGGCCGACAGCATCTGGAGCGACGCCTTAGGTTGATTGGAGCATCCGGTGCCGGCCTGCGTCAGTTCAAGCCACTGATGTAGGCCGACACCGCCTTCAGCTCCAGCTCGCTGAGCTTGCTGGCAATGGCGTGCATCACCGCGTTGTCGTTGGTGCGCTCGCGCTTGTTGAACAGCTTGAGCTGGTTCTCGGTGTACTGCGCATGCTGGCCCGCCAGGCGCGGCAGCTGTGCCGTGCCCGCGCCGGCCGTGCCATGGCAACCGGCACATGCGGCTACGCCCGAATAGGGGTTGCCACGCTGGAAGATGAAGCGCCCGACCTGGGCCAGTTCGCCGTCGTCCACCGCATGCGCCACCGGCTTCCGGCTCTCGAAGTAGGCCCCCAGCGCGCTGAAATCCTGCGCGTTCAAGCCCTCGACCATGGGCTGCATGGTGCTGCTCTTGCGCTTGCCGCTCTGGTAGTCGGCCAGTTGCCTGGCCACGTAGGCCGCGTGCTGGCCAGCCAGACGCGGGAACACCGGGCTCGAGCTTTCGCCGTCCGCGCCGTGGCAGATGAAACACTTGCCTTGCACGATCTCCTCGGCACGCGCCGACGCGCTGCCCTGTGCGATGGCGAAGGCAGGCAGCAGGCAGGACACTGCGCCCAGGATACGCAGCCAGTGGGGTGGGTTCATGGCCGGCCACTTTAGCGGCGCTCGCTCGACGGCGAAACCCCACTACCCACATGGGCTATCGTTCATCCCCCATTCCGGTAGTAGACGGCCGGTGGAGATTGCCGCGCTAATAGCCCAATCGGCCGGACGAGCCCCCATGCAGGAGACACCCATGCAATTCGACAAGGAATTCGACGCCTCGGGCCTGGCTTGCCCGCTGCCCATCGTGAAGACCAAGAAATCGCTGGCCGACATGGCCTCGGGCCAGGTGCTGCGGGTCATCGCCACCGACCCCGGATCGGTCTGCGACATGCAGGCCTTCGCCGAGCAGACCGGCAACACCTTGCTGGAGTCCGGCACCGAGAACAGCAAGTACGTGTTCTTCCTGAAGAAGGCCTGACCCATGGCGACCAAGAAGATGGCCATCATCGCCACCAAGGGGGCGTTGGACATGGCCTACCCGCCGCTGATCCTGGCCTCCACCGCGGCGGCGCTGGGTTGGGAGGTGCAGGTGTTCTTCACCTTCTATGGGTTGGCGCTTCTGCGCAAGGACCTGAGCGGCATCGCCATCAGCCCGATCGGCAACCCGGCCATGCCGATGCCCGTGCCGATGCCGGTCATGGTGTCGGCATTGCCCGGCATGCAGGCCATGGCCACCTCGATGATGAAGGCCAAGATGAAGAAGAAGGGCGTGGCCTCGCTGACCGAACTGCGCGACCTGTGCCAGGAGGCCGAGGTCAAGTTCATCGCCTGCCAGATGACGGTGGACCTGTTCGAGTTCGAGAAGGCCGACTTCATCGACGGCATCGAGTACGGCGGCGCTGCAACCTTCATGAAATTCGCGGGCGAGACCGACGTCTGCCTGTTCATCTGATACCTTGAGCGGCCGGCGCGCGGGCGCCGTGGAAGGAAGACGATGCAAGAGGCAGTGGATCTGTCGGCCATCGTGGTGTGGGGCGGCTTCGCCCTCGCCCTGGTCTTCGGCGCAATCGCCAACCGGTCGAACTTCTGCACCATGGGTGCGGTGTCCGACGTGGTCAACATGGGCCATTGGGGCCGCATGCGCATGTGGCTGCTCGCGATCGCTGTCGCCGTGGCCGGCGCCAGCGCGTTGCATCTGGCCGGCCTGGTGGATCTTCGTCAGTCGATCTACCAGCGGCCGTCGCTGAACTGGCTGTCGCTGCTGCTGGGTGGCGCCGTGTTCGGTGTCGGCATGAGCCTGGCCGGCGGTTGTGCCAACAAGAACCTGGTTCGGGTGGGCGGCGGCAGCCTGCGCGCGCTGGTGGTGCTGACCTTTCTCGCCATCTCGTCCTACATGACGCTCAAGGGCCTGTTCGGGCAATGGCGCGCAAGCTGGCTCGACCCGGTGATGTTCGATCTGTCCGCGCTGGGCCTGAAGGACCAGAGCCTGGCCTCGCTGGTGGGCCGGATCACTGGCCTGGAGCCGGCCAAGGCGCTGGGAGGCACGGCCGCCGTGATGGTGCTCGGTTTGCTGGCCTTCGTCTTCAAGGACGCACGCTTTCGCGCCAATGGCGCCCAGGTGCTGGGCGGCGTGGTGATCGGCGCGTTGGTGGTCGGCGGCTGGTACCTCACCGGCCACCTCGGCCATGGCGAGAACCCGGAGACGATGGAGATCGTCTACTTCGCCACCAACACCCGGACGCTGGAGTCCATGAGTTTCGTCGCGCCGCTGGCCTACACGCTGGAGTTGCTGATGCTCTGGACCGATGCCTCGCTGCATGTCAGCTATGGCATCGCCACCGCCTGTGGCGTGGTGCTCGGCTCGGCAGCCTATGCCCTGGCCACCGGCAAGTTCCGCTGGGAGGGGTTTGCGTCGCTGCACGATCTGCGCGACCAGCTGGCCGGCGCCGTGTTGATGGGCTTCGGCGGCGTCACCGCGGCCGGCTGCACCGTGGGCCAGGGCTTGACCGGCATGTCGACGCTGGCCATTGGTTCGTTCATCGCACTGACCGGGATCGTGGGCGGCTCGGCTGCCACGTTGAAGTACATCATCTGGCGCGAGTCGCGCGACGACTGAAGCCCAGCTGAATCAGTCGTCGCCACTGGGCCCCGGGTCGCGGATCTGGCACAGCAGATCCTCGGCCAGTTGCTGGTTGTCGGCGAACATCACCTTGATCTTGCCTGGCGGCGGCGTGGCGCCGGCGGCCCGCAGCGCCTTGGCGTGCGCGGAGGCCTCGCGGTAGGCGGTGAACTCGGCCAGCTTCTCGATCTGGGCGAAAGGCAGGATGCTGAACACGAAGTAGGGCATGGGGTCTTTCGATGCGGCCAGGTTCAGATGTAGCGCTTGCTTGCCCGGCGCCGGCCAGGCACGGCCTTCTGGATCACCACGCCGCGCACGGCCGCCAGGTCGATCGGCGGCGCCGCCGGGTAGGCCGGGTTCAGCGCCTGCAGGCGCCACTGGGTGCCGTCGCGTCGCAACTGGCGGAAGATCCATTCGCCTGCGTGCCAGGCGAGCACGAAGGACCCGTCGCTCGCCAAGCCCTCGGGCTCGATGACGATGATCTCGCCCTCGCGGAACTCGGGCTCCATGCTGTCACCCAGCACACGCAGCGCGAAGGCCTCGCCGCCGCTGCAGGCGTCCAGCGCCGCGTCCTCGGGCAGGTCACGGGCGGGCCCCGCCGAGCAGCCGCAGGCCGAGCCCTTGCCACAGGTACCGGCGCCCATCAGACCACCTCCGTGCGGAGCTGGCCGGCGGGCACGCCGGCCAGCCGGAGTTCGGTGTGCAGCGTGTGCACGAAGGCCTCGGGCCCGGCGATGTAGTAGTCGCAGGCGATGTCGAACAGATCGGCGCGCATGGCCTGGGCCATCTGCCGCGCACCTGCGGCCGAATCGCTGTGAATCGACAGCTGGTGCTCGAAGCTGTCGAGCGCCGCCGACCAGGCCCGGCATTGGTTGGCCAGGTAGTGCCCGTCCGGGCGGGTGGCCAGCCAGAACAGCGTCAGCGACGGCGCCTCGTCGCGCGCCAGGGCGTGCTCGATCAAGCTGTTGGCGGGCGCGAAACCGAGGTCGCAGGCGGCGAACACCAGCGGGCGGTCGCCGTCGCGCAGCACGAACTCGCCCTGCGGCCCCCACAGGTCGACCGGCATGCCGGGTTTGACGCTTCCGTTGAACAGCCGCGCCGCGAACGGGTCATCGGAACGGCGGGCGACGTGGAAGTGCAGGTTGCGGTCGTCGCAGGGGCAGCTCGCCACCGGCAAGGTGGCATGGGCATCGTCGGCGCCGCCTTCTCCCCCGCTGAGGCCCAGAGTCACCGACTGTCCGGCCAGGAAGCGCAGGCGGTGGCTGCGGGGGGTCTGCAGGTGCAGAAGGCGTGTGTCGGGACCCAGTTCCCGGATCTGCCTGACGGTGGTCACGATCTGCTGCGGCGGGATGTCGCCCGGGCCGAGCGCCTCCAGGGTTTCCAGGGTCAGCTCGCTGCTGGCGGCCGTGTGGGCGCACAACAGGGTGTAGCCCTGGGCCTTCTCGGCCTCGGACAAGGGGTAGTCGAACGGCTGCACACGGGCCACCTGGCCATCGATCACCCGCACCTTGCACATGCCGCAGGTCCCGTTGCCGCAACCGTAGTTCAGCTTGAGGCCGGCCTGCAACCCGGCTTGCAGCAGCGAGGCGTGGCCTTCGACGATGTACTGGTGTCCGCTGGGGCGCAGCGTGACCTGGGCGCAAACCACTTTGAGCATGTCGTCCATCACATCCAGCATGTCCACGGGTTCGGTGGCCAGGGCCCGGCCCAGGCCGGCCCGGGCCTGCTCGGCCAGTTGCCGCAGCGCGGTGTCGCCCGGCGTCCTGGCGAGCTGTTCGCCGATCGCGTCGCGCAGCTCCAGCACCAGCGCGTGATAGCGCTGCAGGTGGCGCCGCAGATCGGCCAGTTCCTGGCTTTGGCGAAACAGGCGCTGCGCCAGCACCTCCTGGCTGGGCAGGAGGCGTTCGCGCACGCGGCGGCCGAAGGCCTCGTCCTTGATCTGGGCCACCCGTTCGAGGAGCCCACCGTCGTCCAGCCGCGCCTGCGGGTACAGGCGCAACAGCGACTCGGTGGACACCAGGCCGTCACTGAGGCTGAGCTCACCGGCGCGCACCCGCTGTTGCAGCACGCTGCGAGCCACCCCCACCAGGTGGGCTGCACGCCAGACGGTGACCCATTGCGCCATGTCAGGCCGCGGCCGGGGCGACCCGATCGAGGTAGCGGGCGCGGTAGAGCAGGCGCGGGCGAGCCGGGTCGTCGATGAACGCCTCGCGGTCGTGCAGGACGTTGTTGGCCACCAGGCCCATGCCGGCGTCGAGCCGGACGCGAAGCACGTACGGCGAGCCACCTGCCAGCAGGCCCTCCAGGCAGCCCACGGCGGCGCGGGTGGCGGCGTCGTCCTTCCAGGCGATGCTGCGGGTGCGGGCGGTGTAGCGCATCTGCAGCGCGCCGTCGGCCGCCACGCTGAACACCGGGCCGGACTGCGCGGGGCGTGCCACGCCGTCCTCGTCGTCCCGCGCCGGAATGGTCATCGCATCGTCGGACATCAGTGCCGCGATATGCGCCGGGTTCGCGTCGCGCAGGCCGATGTAGGCCAGCTCGTGGTCCAGCAGGTGGTTCGCGCCGCCGCTCGCCGCCGGCCGAACGCAGTGAAGGACCATGCCCCGGATGGCCCGCCCAGGCGGGTGGTAGTAGCCGTCGCAGTGCCACTTGATCGCCCGGTTGGTGTAGGGGATGAAGCCGGCGCCAGGGGCGGCACTGTCGCGCACGGTGATCGGCGAAACGCCGTCCTCGTCGGCCAGCCAGTTGGCGTCGAGCCGGCGCAGGCCCAGCTGGGCGCCGAGCGCGCACGGCAGGCTGCTCGACTCGCAGGCCGTGGCGCCGTGGTAGATCGCCATGTTGAACCGGGCGCAGCGCGCCAGCAGCGCGTCGCGCTCGGTGGCACGCAGTTCGGCCGCATCGCGCACCTCGACCCGCAAGGCGTCGATGCTGGCCGGCACGTCGGCCAACTTGGCCCGCCGCCAGATGCGGTAGGCGGCTTCGTTGTCCAGATCGAAGGCCGCTGCACCCGCCACTCGTGCGGGCCTCTCCACGGGAACGCGCCAGGCTGTCATGGTCAGTCTCCGCTCAGCGGGACGCGCCGAGCGTGCCGTGGCTCGGTCGAGAAGACGCCCTGCATCGCCCGTTGCACCAGGGCCACCGCCTCAGGCGCCTCGATGGCCATCACCTGATCGACCACCCAACGGCGGTCCTTCTCTGGAACCACCGCCTCCAGGCGGCTGCCGAGGTAGCGGACAAATGCGAAATCGGGCCCGTCCGGATCCGACCAGGCGAACGCGCCATAGTGTTCGGCCAGGGCGTTGAACTGGTCGATGAATCGATCGCGGTAGCTGCCATCGGCCGAAGGGCCGAGCAGATCGAGCTCGTTGTCGTTCAGGAAGTCGCCGACCCGCCGCACCAGCGCCGCGGTGAAGGGCTGGCGCGCCTCGGCGCCCAGGCGGGCATAGGCGATGCGGTCGATGCCGGCCAGCAGGAACACCAGGACCTCGCGCACGAAGCCGAAGTAGGCCGGGCCGGCGTCGATGTCGAAGCCGGCCTCGCGCATGCGCTTGAGCATGTTCACCGCCACGCGCCAGGCGATGAAGGCCATGGCACTGGCGGTCTGCTCCGGCGTCTTGGCCTGTTCGGCCTTGAACCAGTGCGCCTTGATGCGCAGAGCCGTGCTCATGATGCCAGCGGCCAGGTGGGCATCAGTAGCCGCCCTTGCCCAGCGGTTGCGGCAGGCCGGCGACCTTGGCGCCCTGCTTGGCGGGGCCGATCGGGAACAGGTCGTACAGGGTCTTGCTGTCACAGCCCGGCAGGATTTCGGCCAGGCCCTTCAGCATGTGGCGGAAGTTGGGGGTGTGGCCATGCTCGCGGTATTCGTCGCGCAGGTAGGCCACCACCGTCCAGTGGGCGTCGGTGAGCGTGATCTGCTCGGCAGCCGCGATCACCCGCACCACCTCGTCGCCGAAATCGGGCTCCAGCAGATAGCCCTGGTCGTCGGTCTCCAGTTCGGTTCCGTTCACGGTGTAGCTCATCGTCATGGCTCTCCCATAGCGTTGACAGGCCCTAGTCACCCACGGCCGCAGCCGACTTGTGTGGCACGAACACGCCGCAGCCCATCAGCCGGTGCGGCCCCAGGCCCTGTTCCAGCACGCGCAGCGAATCGCGCCGGCGCAGGCCATGCAGCATCAAGCTGAAACCCTTCAGGGGCCGGTCGGGCCCCCGCACCTGCTGGGCCCGGCCGCAGACCCGGTGGCAGGCCGCGCCGAGACGATCCAGCTGCTCGCCGATGGCGTCGAGGAATGGCAGCTCCTCCAGGGCCTCGGCATCGACGAAGTGGGCGTACAACGTGGCATGCGGCAGCAGTTCCCGCCCATGCGGGGAACCCAGGCGCAGCGCGCTGTCGCCCACCTGCAGTTCCTGCCCCGACAACTCGCCCAGCGCCGCGATGCGCTCGCGCGGCACGCGCAGCACCAGCCGCGACCGCGCCGACAGCCAGGCCCGTTCACCGACGCCATGCACGACGTTGACCGGGTGCACCGCCGCGCGCTCATCGCTGGACAGCCACGGGGCGGCTTCGGCCAGCGCCTGCGCCAGCAGCCACCGATGGTCTCGCGGCAGATCGCGGCCCTGCAGGGGAAACGCCAGGTCGACCAGCGCCGACGGCATGTCGTCCGCCTCAGCCACCAGGCTGCTCCGCGGCCCAGCGCAACAGGGCGTGCCCCCAGGCCTCGGCAGTCTGGGCGTCGATGTCGAACACGGTGAAGCGACTCCTCTCGCGGATGCGCGTGCGCAGCAGGCTCATCCCGCCGGCCTCGTGGTCCACCTGCTGCAGCTCGATTTCCTGCCCCCCCAGGGGTACGCGCAACTTGTCCAGCGGCGTCACGCGGGTCATGGTTGTCTCCATTGGCCTGCCATTGAGCGCGGCCGGGGCGGGTGGCGTCTATCACCGCAACGGGTGAGCCCCGCATACCCCTTTTGGGTAATGCCGCGCCACCCGAAGCGGTCTATCTTCGGTACCCACCAGAGTGATGGCGCACGAACGCCTCCCAGACCAAGATCGGCACTCGCAAGGAGACACGGACATGGCCAAGAAGATGCACGACACGCCCATGCTCGACGAGCTGGAGAGCGGCCCCTGGCCGAGCTTCGTGACCGGGCTGAAGCGGCTGGCGAAGGACAAGGACTACATGGTTGACCTGATGGGTCAGCTGGAGACCTCCTACCGCACCAAGAAGGGCTACTGGAAGGGCGGAACGGTCGGCGTGTTCGGCTACGGCGGCGGCGTGATCCCGCGCTTCACCGAGCTGAAGGACGACAACGGTGCACCGGTGTTCCCCGATGCCGCCGAGTTCCACACCTTGCGTGTGCAGCCGCCCGCCGGCATGCACTACAACACGCAGGTGCTGCGCCAGATGGCCGACATCTGGGAGCGCCACGGCTCGGGGCTGATCGCCTTCCACGGCCAGTCGGGCGACATCATGTTCCAGGGCGCCAGGACCGACAAGGTGCAGGATGCCTTCGACGAGCTGAACGAACTCGGCTTCGACCTGGGCGGTGCCGGCCCGGCGGTGCGCACCTCGATGAGCTGCGTCGGCGCGGCACGCTGCGAGCAGAGCTGCTACGACGAATCGCGCGCCCACCGGCAGGTCATCAACACCTTCCTCGACGACATCCACCGCCCTGCCCTGCCCTACAAGTTCAAGTTCAAGTTTTCGGGCTGCCCGAACGACTGCATGAACTCGATCCAGCGCTCCGACATGGCCGTCATCGGCACCTGGCGCGACAACATGCGCACCGACGAGGAACTGGCGCGCAAGTGGTTCGACAAGCACGGCATGAACGAGCTGGTCAACGACGTCATCGCGCGTTGCCCGACCAAGACCATCCTGCTGAAGGAGATCAAGGACGTCGTCCAGGGCGAGGCCATCTCCAGCGTCAAGATCAGCGACACCCACGCGCTGGAGATCGACAACAGCAACTGTGTCCGCTGCATGCAGTGCGTCAACGTGATGACCGGCGCGCTGGCGCATGGCACCGACACCGGCGCCACCATCCTGATCGGCGGCAAGCGCACGCTGAAGATCGGCGACCTGATGGGCACCGTGGTCGTCCCCTTCCTGCCGCTGAAGACCGACGAGGACTACGAGGCTCTCGTCGAACTGGGCCAGAAGGTGATCGACTTTTTTGCCGAGAACGCTCTCGAGCACGAGCGCACCGGCGAAATGATCGAGCGCATCGGGCTGGTGAACTTCCTCGAAGGCATCGGCGTCGAGATCGACGCGAACATGGTCGCCACGCCGCGCACCAACCCCTATGTGCGCACCGATGGCTGGGACGACGAGGTCGCCCGCATCAACGCCAAGAAAACCGCGGCCTGACCGCCCACGGAGACCCACATGGCTCAACGCTCCCCCATCGAAAGTGGCTGCCCGGATCCGAAGCCGTACATGCATCCGACGATGCTGAAGAACTACGGCAACTGGAAGTACCACGACCGGCCGCGGCCCGGCGTGCTGCACCACGTGTCGCACAGCGGCGACGAGATCTGGACGGTGCGCGCCGGCACGCAACGGCAGATGGATGTCTACACCATCCGCAAGCTGTGCGACATCGCCGACACCTATGCCGAGGGGCATGTGCGCTTCACGATCCGCAGCAACATCGAGTTCATGGTCGCCGACCCCACCAAGGTGGCGCCGCTGATCGAATCGTTGACCAGCAACGGCTTCCCGGTCGGCGGCACCGGCAACTCGGTGTCGATGATTGCCCACACCCAAGGCTGGTTGCACTGCGACATCCCGGGCACCGACGCGTCGGGTGCGGTGAAGGCCTTGATGGACGACCTGTACAGCGAGTTCATCCGCGAGGACATGCCCAACCGCGTGCACCTGTCCACCTCGTGCTGCGAGATCAACTGCGGGGGCCAGGCCGACATCGCCATCATCGTCCAGCACACCAAGCCGCCGAAGATCAACCACGATCTCGTGGCCAATGTCTGCGAGCGGCCCGCGGTGGTGGCACGCTGCCCGGTGGCGGCCATCCGCCCGGCGATGGTGAACGGCAAGCCCTCGCTGGAGGTGGACGAGAAGAAATGCATCTGCTGCGGCGCCTGCTATCCCCCGTGCCCGCCGATGCAGATCAACGACCCCGAGCACTCCAAGCTGGCGATCTGGGTCGGTGGCAAGAACTCCAACGCCCGCGGCAAGCCCACCTTCATGAAGATGGTCGCCTCCGGCCTGCCGAACAACCCGCCACGCTGGCCCGAGGTTTCGGCGATGGTGAAGAAGATCCTCTACACCTACAAGGAGGACGCTCGCCCGTGGGAGCGCGTGTCCGACTGGGTCGAGCGCATCGGCTGGCCGCGCTTCTTCGAGAAGTGCGACCTGCCCTTCACCAAGTACCTGATCGACGACTGGCGTGGTTCACGGGCCAACCTGAACGCCTCCACGCACATCCGCTTCTGACATGAAACTCGCCCTGATGGTCTCCGAAGGACCGTACACCCACCAGGCCAGCGACAGCGCCTGGAACTTCGCGAGCGCCGCCATCGCGGCCGGCCACGAGGTGATGCGCGTGTTCTTCTACCACGACGGTGTCTACAACGCGACCCGCCTCACCGACCCGCCGCAGGACGACCGCCACATCGTCAACCGCTGGTCGGCCCTGAAGGAGCAGCACGGGGTGGATCTGGTGGTCTGCGTCGCCGCCGCGCTGCGCCGCGGCATCAAGGACGAGGTCCTCGCGCCCGGTTTCCGCATCAGCGGCCTGGGCCAGCTGGTGGATGCCGGCATCAAGGCCGAGCGGACCGTGACGTTCGGCGACTGAGCAAGGGGCAGGGGATGAAGAAGTTCATGTTCGTCAACCGCAAGGCGCCCTACGGCACGATCTACGCGCTGGAGAGCCTGGAGGTCGTTCTGATCACGGCAACCTTCGACCAGGAGGTGAGCCTGGTGTTCCTCGACGACGGCGTCTACGAGCTCGTCAAGGGCCAGGCCACGCAGGGCATCGGCATCAAGAACCACTCCAAGACCTACCGTGCGCTCGACGGCTATGACGTCGAGAAGCTGTTCGTCGAGCGCGAATCGCTGGAGGCGCGTGGCCTGACCGAGAACGATTTGATCGTCGATGTCGAGGTGCTTTCCAGTGTCGAGATGGCGGCGCTGATGTCCGAGCAGGACGTGGTGCTGAGCTTCTAGGATTCCTATGCTGCACATCGTCAACAAGTCGCATACCCAGACCCGCTCGCTGGAAAGCTGCCTGCGGTTGGCCCAGCCCGGCCACGCGCTGCTGCTCACCGAGGATGCCGTTTACGCCGCCACCCGGGGCGGTGCCGCGAGCGCCGGCCTGGCCGCAGCTCTGGCTCGGCTGAAAGTCCATGTCCTGATGCCCGACCTGGAGGCGCGCGGCATGGCTGGCGCCCTGGTCGACGGCGTCACGCCGGTCGACTACGCCGGCTTCGTCGACCTGGTGGTCACGCACCCAACCAACCAAACCTGGCTTTGACCCGAAGGAGACACGCCATGCCCATCGAAGTGAACGGCACGAGTTACGAGACCGACGAGGAGGGCTACCTGGTCAACCTCGCCGAGTGGAACGAGGAGATCGCCAAGGTCATCGCCCAGACCGAGAACGTCGAGCTGTCCCCCAGCCACTGGGAGGTGGTGAACTTCCTGCGCGAGTACTACAACGAGTACCAGATCGCACCGGCCGTCCGCGTGCTCACCAAGGCCATCGGCAAGCAGCTCGGCCCCGACAAGGGCAACAGCAAGTACCTCTACGAGCTGTTCCCCTACGGCCCTGCCAAGCAGGCCTGCAAGATCGCCGGCCTGCCCAAGCCAACGGGCTGCGTGTGATGGAGCCCCCACGCTCCCTCTGGTCGCTGCCCCCCGAGGGGGCTCGCGCAGCGGACCGGCAAAGCCGGATCCGCGCACGCCACTTGGGGGCGGCGGCGCTGCGCGCGCCTTGAATGATGCTCTCTGGCGCCCTGTAAGCATGTTGCTCACGACCATCTACGCCATGCTGTTCTACGTGGCCACTGCGGTGCTGGTGATCGGCGTGGGCGTGAAGATCGCGGATTACGCTCGCACCCCGGCGCCGCTGAAGATCGCGACCACACCGGCACCGACCACGCCGGCCGGCGTGGGTCTGCGGCTGGCGCGCGAGGTGGTGCTCTTCGAGAGCCTGTTCAAGTCCAGCAAATGGACCTGGATCTTCGGCTGGATGTTTCATGCAGCGCTGTTGCTGGTGCTGCTGCGCCACCTGCGCTACCTCCAACAACCGGTCTGGACGCCGGTGGTCTGGGTCCAGGCCATCGGCACCTATGCCGGGTTCGCCATGGTGGCGGGGTTGGCCGGCCTGTGGGCGCGGCGCTTCCTGGTCGACCGGGTGCGCTACATCTCCACGCCGTCGGACCACCTGCACCTGGCGCTGCTGCTGGCCATCGGCGCCTCGGGCCTGGGCATGCGTTTCGTCGCCCACACCGACATCGTGGCACTGAAGGCCTTCATGCTCGGGCTGATCCGCTTCGACTGGCAGCCGCTGCCGGCAGATCCAGCCTTGCTGCTGCATCTGGGCCTGGTCATCCTGCTGATGATCGTCTTTCCGGTCAGCAAGCTGCTGCACGCGCCGGGCCTGTTCTTCAGCCCCACCCGCAACCAGACCGACAACCCCCGCGAATCGCGCCACATCGCGCCCTGGGCAGCGGCACTGGACAAGTAGGGCTGCCCAACCATGGCCACCGCCCCCTTCACCACCCCTGCCCTCCATCCGTACCCGGTGATCCCGCTGGTGCAGGTGGGAGCGATGGCGCACAGCAAGCCCTACGTGGCGTCGCCGGCCATCCAGGCCAACCTCGGCTTTCCCGGCGAGCTGACCGAAGGCTGGGAGCAGCGCGCCGTGGCCAAGCTCGGTGAGTTGCTGGGCAAGTACCGTTCGCTGCGGGTCTACATGGACGCCTGCGTGCACTGTGGCGCCTGCTCCGACAAGTGCCACTACTTCCTGGGCACCGGCGACCCGAAGAACATGCCGGTGGCGCGCCAGGATCTGATGCGCGCGGTCTACCGGCGCTACTTCACCCTCCCTGGCAAGCTGTTCCCCAAGCTGGTCGGCGCGGTCGACATGAGCAAGGACGTGCTCGACCAGTGGTGGAGCTACTACAACCAGTGCTCCGAGTGCCGGCGCTGCTCGGTGTTCTGCCCCTACGGGATCGACACCGCCGAGATCACCATGGCGGCGCGCGAGATCATGGATTCCGTCGGCCTGGGCCAGAAGTACGCCAACGAGATCATCGGCAAGGTCCATCGCATCGGCAACAACCTGGGCATCCCCGAGCCGGCCCTGGCCGACACGCTGGCCGGCCTGGAGGAAGACACCAAGGAGGAAACCGGCCAGGACGTGCGCTTCCCGCTCGACGTGGCGGGCGCCGAGGTGCTGCTGGTCACGCCCTCGGCCGACTTCTTCTCCGAACCCCACGTGGAAAGCCTGATCGGCTATGCCAAGGTCTTCCACGCCGCGGGCATCAGCTGGACGCTCAGCTCCAAGGCCTCCGAGGCCGGCAACTTCGGCCTGTTCATCGGCAACTACGAGCAGATGAAGAAGATCTCGCAGCGCGTGCGCGAGGCCGCCGAGGAGCTGGGGGTCCGGCGCATCGTCGTCGGCGAATGCGGCCACGCCTGGCGCGTGGCCTACAACCACTGGAACACGCTGATCGGGCCCTTCGACTGGCTGGACCCGCGCTACCCGGTGCCGCAGCACATCTGCGAGTTCACGCACGACCTGATCACCCGCGGTGCGCTGGTCTTCGACAAGTCGCGCAACGATGATCGCGTCATCACCTTCCATGACTCCTGCAACGTCGCCCGCGCCTCGCGCATGGGGCCCACGCCGGGCGGCCAATTCAGGATCCCGCGCGAGATCATCCAGGCGGTCGCGAACCGCTTCCACGACATGTCGCCGGGCACCATCCACGAAAGCACCTTCTGCTGCGGCGGCGGTGGAGGCCTGCTGACCGACGATCTGATCGAGCTGCGCGTCAAGGGCGCGCTGCCCCGCATGGAAGCGCTGAAAAACGTGGTCGACCAGCATGGCGTGAACTTCATGGCCACCATCTGCGCGATCTGCAAGGCGCAGTTCAGCAAGGTGCTGCCGTACTACGGCTTCGACATGAGCATGGTCGGCGGCGTGCACCAGCTCGTCAGCAAGGCCATCGTGCTTGGCCGCAACGACTAAAGACCCAGGAGACATTCGATGTCCGCTCCCACCGATTCGGTCACGACCAAGCCGCTGAACTTCCGCCGCTACAAGGACGGCGACCACAAGCCGCTGGCCTGGCAGCAGGAGATCTTCGACGCCGACCACTCGCACAAGTGCCCGACCTACATCCAGAGCACACCGCCCTGCCAGGGCGCCTGCCCGTCGGGCGAAGACATCCGCAGCTACCTGAACATCGTGCGCGGCATCGAGAAGCCACCCGCCGGCATGCCCTGGCAGGAGTACGCCTGGCGCCGCCTGACCGAGGCCAACCCGCTGCCCTCGGTGATGGGCCGGGTCTGCCCGGCGCCCTGCGAATCGGGCTGCAACCGCAACCAGGTCGAGGATTTCGTCGGCATCAACTCGGTCGAGCACTTCCTGGGCGAGTACGCGATCGCGAACCGGCTCGCGTTCCCCAAGCCCGCCAAGACCACCGACAAGAAAGTGGCCGTGATCGGCGGTGGGCCGGCCGGGCTGTCGGCCGCCTACCAGCTGGCGCTCAAGGGCCATGCGGTGACCATCTTCGATGAGCGCGCCGAACTCGGCGGCATGATGCGCTACGGCATCCCGGGCTTCCGCACGCCGCGCACCGTGCTCGACGCCGAGATCCAGCGCATCCTCGACCTCGGCGTGACCGCCCACACGAACTGCCGCGTCGGCACGGACATCACGCTGGAGCAGATCCGGGCCGAGCACGACGCCGTCTTCCTCGGCCTCGGCGCGCAATCCGGCCGGCCGCTGCCGGTGGAGGGTGCCGACGCCCCCAACTGCGTCACCGCCACGGCCTTCCTCAAGGCCTTCAACGACGGGCGCATGCGCCATGTGGGCAAGCGTGTGGTGGTGGTCGGCGGCGGCGACACGTCCATCGACGTGGCCACCGTGGCGCGCCGGCTCGGCCACGTCGACAAGGTCAACGAAAGCGACCGGCCCGAGCACGCCATCGCGGGCCATGTGGCCCACGACGTGGCCGAGGCCTCGGCGCGCCAGGGCGCCGAGGTCACGCTGACCTCGATCTTCGCCGTCGAGAAGATGCAGGCCAGCCGCCACGAGGTGGAGCACGCACTGGCCGAAGGCATTGCCATCCGCGGTGGCCTGGCACCGGTGAAGGTGTTGCGCGACGCCAGCGGCCGCGCCACCGGCCTGCGGGTGATCCGTTGCGAGGCGAAGGTGGTCGGCGGCCGGCTGGAGATCAAGAATGTCGAGGGCAGCGAGGAGGACATCGAGGCCGACCTGATCGTCTCGGCCATCGGCCAGGCGGTCGATTTCACCGGCCTGGAGGTGCTGGACAACGGCAAGGGCGGCATCGCGGCCGACAAGAACTACCAGGTCCAGGGCAACGCCGGCATGTTCGTGGGCGGCGACGTGGTGCGCCCCCACCTGCTGACCACCGCCATCGGCCACGGCGCGATCGCCGCCGACGGCATCGACCGACACCTGCGGGGCGAAGCATTGGAAAGGCGGCCCAAGATCGATGTGCACACCTGGGATCTGCAACGCAAGCTGATCGAGAAGGGGCTGACCCTCAGCGAGGTCCACGAGCCGATCCACGGCACCGACCGCAGCAGCGCGGCGATCCACAACTTCGACAACCGCTCGGACCGCTACGTCATCCCGCACGAGGAGCTGTTCCTCGGCCACTTCCAGGCCACTGCAAGGCACCGTCGAAAGATCATCACGCTGAGCGCCGCCGAAGCGCTGAACAACTTCGACGAACGCGTGTTGCCGCTCGCCGAAGCCGAGGCGGTCGCCGAGGCCAAGCGCTGCATGAGCTGCGGCCTGTGCTTCGAGTGCGACAACTGCGTCGTCTACTGCCCCCAGACCGCCGTCTTCAAGGTACCCAAGAGCAGGTCCACCACCGGGCGCTATGTCGACACCGACTACAGCAAGTGCATCGGCTGCCACATCTGCAAGGATGTCTGCCCCACGGGCTACATCCAGATGGGGCTGGGGGAGTAGGCCGCGATGCGACGCGGGTTGCGCTTCGGCCTGATCGCCGCACTGGCCCTGGCCACCGGCGTGGGCGCGGCGGTCACGGCAGCCGGGATCGACCATGCCCGGCGCAACGCCGCGCTGGCCCCGACGATCGAGCCGGCCGCCCGCGGCGAACAATGCATCGCCGACCCCGCGCTGATGCGCCGCAGCCACATGGACATGCTGCGCCACCAGCGCGACGAAACGGTGCGCCAGGGCATCCGCGGCGCCAGCGCCAGCCTGAAGGGCTGCATCGATTGCCACGCCAGCGCGCGGACCGGCAGTGTGGCGAAGGCACCCTCCGATTTCTGCGTGAGCTGCCACAGCTACGCCGCCGTGGAGATCGACTGCTTCGGCTGCCACGCCAGCCGCCCGGTACACCAGGCGGCCGCCACAGCCCCTTCGGAGGCCCCGAAGTGACGCCCGGTTCGCTGCAAGGCCTGTCGGGCCGCCGCAAGTTCCTCGGCCTGGCAGCGGCCGGCGCCGCAACCACGGTGCTGGCGCCGGGCATCCACTTGATCGAGGTGGCCCAGGCCGCACCGTCCGCCGCCGCCAGCGCCACGGTTCGCTGGGGCCTGCTGATCGACACCACCCGGTGCGCCAGCGGCTGCACCGACTGCGTCAGCGCCTGCAGCCGCGAGAACGGCCTGTCGGGCGGCACCAGGCCGACCGATTCGCAATGGATTCGCAAGGTCGAGATCAAGGAGATCAAGACCGGCCGCAGCGCGTCGCTGCCGGTGATGTGCCAGCACTGTGCCGAGCCGCCCTGCGTGGACGTCTGCCCCACCGGCGCCTCGTTCAAGCGCGCCGACGGCATCGTGCTGGTCGACCGCCACACCTGCATCGGCTGCCGCTATTGCGTCATGGCCTGCCCATACCAGGCACGCAGTTTCGTCCACGAGCCGGTGGTCGACCAGAAGCCGGATGTGCCGCGCGGCAAGGGCTGCGTCGAGGGCTGCACGCTGTGCGTCCACCGCATCGACCAGGGCGGCGGGCCTGCCTGCGTCGAGGCCTGCGACAAGGCCGGCCACCACGCGATGCTGTTCGGCGACCTCAACAACCCGTCCAGCGAGATCTCGCGGCGCGTGCGCGAACTGGCCAGTGTCCAGTTGCGTGCCGACCTCAAGCTCGATCCGGGCGTGCGTTACCAGGGCTTGTGACGTGATGCCCTCCTCCCTCGCGATCCTCGAAATGGCGTTTTCCGCTCGTGGCCCTGGGCGGACGGTCGACTTTGCAGTGGTTGGCGCGGGATCAGGCCGGCGGGGTACTCTGCTCCGCGAATGTCCCCCGCCGCCAGCCTGCGGCTGCCGGCTCC
>JADMKA010000229.1 GCA_018780145.1 Vitreoscilla sp.
TCGGCGATGCCGGCCTTGCCGCCGAAGCGGCCGATGCCGCTGCCCTTGACGCCGCCGAACGGCATCTGGGCCTCGTCATGCACGGTCGGGCCGTTGACGTGGCAGATGCCCGAGTCGATGCGCCGTGCCACGTTGAAGGCGCGGGCGATGTCACGGCCGAACACGGCGGCCGACAGGCCGTACTCGTTGTCGTTGGCGCAGGCGACGGCCTCCTCGGTGTCCTTGACGCGGACGATGCACTTCACGGGGCCGAAGGTCTCCTCGCGGTAGATGCGCATGGCCGGCGTGACATGGTCCAGCACGGTGGCCGGCATCAGGGTGGTGTCGGCCTTGCCGCCGCAGACCAGCTTGGCGCCCTTGGCCAGCGCGTCGTCGATCAATGCATTGCAATGCGCCACGGTGGGCATGCCGATCACCGAGCCGAGCACGACCGGGTTCGGCCCGCGCGGGTCGCCCAGCGGCAGCGAGGCGGCCTTGTCGCCGAAGCGCCGCACGAACTCGTCGGCCACCTTCTGGTCGACCACGATGCGCTCGGTGCTCATGCAGATCTGGCCCGAGTTGGCGAAGCAGCCGAAGGCCGCGGCGTTGACGGCCTCGGTGATGTCGGCGTCGTCCAGCACCACCAGCGGCGCCTTGCCGCCGAGCTCCAGCACCACCGGCTTCAGGTACTTGGCGCAGGTCATCGCGATGATCCTGCCGACCTTGGTCGAGCCGGTGAAGTTGACCCGGCGGACGGCCGGGTGCGCGACCATCGCCTCGACCACCGCGCCGGCGTCGGCTGGCGCATTCGTCAGGTAGTTCACCACCCCGGGCGGGAAGCCGGCCTCCTGGAAAGCCTCGACGATCAGCTGGTGGGTGCGCGGGCAGTTCTCCGAGCCCTTCAGGATCACCGTGTTGCCGCAGGCCAGCGGGGTGGCGATGGCGCGCACGCCGAGGATGATCGGCGCGTTCCACGGTGCGATGCCCAGCACCACGCCGGCCGGCTGGCGGATGCCCATGGCCAGTGAGCCGGGCACGTCGGAGGGGATCACCTCGCCAGCCACCTGGGTCGTCAGCGAGGCCGCCTCGCGGATCATGCCGGCGGCCAGCATCACGTTGAAGCCGGCCCACATCGCGGTGGCACCGGTCTCGGCGGGCACCGCCTCGCAGAACTGCGGGGTCTTGGCCTCCAGCTTGTCGGCGGCCTTCAGCAGCAGCGCGCGGCGCGTGCCGGGGCCGGTCTCGCTCCAGGTCTTGAAGGCTTCAGCGGCGGCCTCCACGGCCATCACCGCGTCGGCCGGCGAGGCAGCGGGCGCGCGGGTGGCCACGCTGCCATCCAGCGGGTTGCGCCGCTCGAAGGTGGCGCCGTGTTCGGCGGTGACGTTCAGGCCATTGATCAGCATCGACAGGTCGGACATGGTGGTTCCTCAGTTTGGCGCCGCAGCGGTGCGGCGCGGTGGGGTGGACGGGGAGGGCGCGGCCGGTTTGCCGAGGTAGGCCTCGCGCACGACGGCGGATCGCGCCAGCAGCGCCGCCGGGCCGCTGGCGACCAGCGTGCCGCGCTCCAGCACGTAGCCGCGGTCGGCCACGGCCAGGGCCTTCTTCACGTTCTGCTCGACCATCAGCACGGTGGTGCCCGCGTCGGCGATGCGGCGCGCGATGGCGAGCAGTTCATCGACCATGCGCGGCGCGAGGCCCAGCGAGGGCTCGTCGAGCATCAGCAGGCGGGGCGCACTCATCATCGCGCGGGCCACCGCCACCATCTGCTGCTCGCCGCCGCTCATGGTGCCGGCCTGCTGGCCGGCCCGCTCGCGCAGCTTGGGGAAGTCGTCGAAGGCCTGTTCGAGGCGGCGTGCGCGCTCGGCCTTGGCCTCGCACAGGCGCCGGGCCGCCCCAAGCCAGTGCGACCCCCTCGGGGGGCGGGCCGGGCTTGCCCCGGACCTGGGGGTCGACGGCAGCCAGCCGCCGAGCTCCAGGTTTTCGCGCACGCTCATCTGGGCGAACAGCTGCCGGCCCTCGGGCACCAGCGAGACGCCGGCGGCGACGATGCGGTCGGCGCGCTCGGGCAGTTCGGTGCCGTCCAGCGTTACCGCGCCCTGGCGCGGGAGCAGCCCGGCGATGGCCTTCAGCAGCGTGGTCTTGCCGGCGCCGTTCGGGCCGAGGATCACGGTCAGGCCAGGGCGAGCCTCGAGGTGCAGATCGCGCAGCACCAGGAAGGGGCCGTAGCCGGCGCTCAGGCCCTGCACCCGCAGGTGGGCGCGGCCGGAGCCGCCGAGCACGAAGGGGTCGGGCTGGTGCCACATCATGGCGTGCCCACCATCTCGTCGCCAAGATAAGCCTCGATCACGCCGGCGTCGCGCACCACGTCGGCCGGCACGCCGTCGGCGATCTT
The DNA here is from genome assembly GCA_018780145.1 of Vitreoscilla sp. Classification (GTDB taxonomy): domain Bacteria; phylum Pseudomonadota; class Gammaproteobacteria; order Burkholderiales; family Burkholderiaceae_C; genus Ideonella. Next base: position 2,372 of record JADMKA010000229.1, read on the forward strand.
GCGGCCCTGATGCAGCACGATCACCCGCTCGACATGGCGCAGCAAGGTGGTCACCGCGTGCTCGATCCACACCACCGCCAGGCCCAGTTCGTCACGCAGCCGGCGGATCAGCTGGGCCATCGCCTCCACCTCGGCCTCGGTCAGGCCGGCGGCCACCTCGTCGAGCAGCAGCAGGCGCGGCCGGGTCGACAGCGCCATGCCGATCTCCAGCAGGCGCTGTTGCGAGGGCGTGATGGCCGCGGCCGGCAGACCGGCCAGAGAGGTCAGCCCGGTCAGCGCCAGGATGCTGTCCACCGAGCGCAGCGCGTAGGGCACGCCGTCGGCCCCGCGTGCATGGCGGCGGCCGGCGAACTGCAGGCCGAAGTCGATGTTGGCCTGCACCGGCATCTCGGCAAAGACCCGTGGTGTCTGGAAGGTGCGTGCGATGCCGTGGGCGGCAAAGCGGTGCGGCGCCCGGCCGGCCAGGTTGCGCCCACCGATCAGCAAGCGGCCGGCGCTCGGCTCGGTGACCCCCGAAATGGCATTGAAGAAGGTGGTCTTGCCAGCGCCGTTCGGCCCGATGATGCCGACCAGTTCACCCGCCTCGAAGGCCGCGTCGACGGCATCCACCGCCACCAGCCCGCCGAAGCGCACGCTGATGCCCTCCGCCCGCAGCAGCGCCTCAGCCACGGCGAGCTCCCCAGCGCAGCAGGCGGCGCAGGTCGCCCCAACGTACCGAGGCCAAGCCGCCCGGCAGGTACAGCACCGACAGGATCAGCAGCAGGCCCAGCGTCATCATGTAGAGCTGCGGCACCTGCAGGCGCAGCGTTTCGGCCAGCAGGCTGAAGACGATCGCCGCGATCAACGGGCCCCACAGCGTGAGCGCGCCCCCGACCAGCGCGATCAGCACCGTCTGGAAGCCGATGAAGGGGTTGAACACGGTGACCGGGTCGATGTAGGTCCAGCGCACCGACATCGCGGCGCCCACGGCGCCGGCAAAGGCCGCCGTCATCGCGAAGCCGGCGACCTTGACCCAGCGGGTGTTGACACCCAAGGTCTGCGCGCGCTGCTCGTCCGCGCCGATACCGGCCAGCGCCAGGCCGAAACGGGTGCGCCGCACGACGATGGACGTGGCCACCGCGCCGACCGCCAGCAGCAACACGGTGAGGTAGACGGTGCCGGGCTCGGGCACCACCATCAGCACCCGCCCGACAGTGCCGGTGACCTGCTTCTCGAAGGTGGAGACGGCATGGTGGATCAGCTCGGTCATGCCGAAGGTCAGCACCGCGAAGTAGGTGCCGCGCAGGTGCAGCACCAGGGCACCCATCACGGCCGCCACCAGGGCCGCCAGGGCGGCACCGGCCGCGATGCAGGCGGCCCAGGGCAGGTGCTCGAGCCCGATGGCACTGGTGTAGGCGCCGATGCCGAAGAAGGCGGCGGTGGCCAGCGACAGGTAGCGCGTGGTGCCGCAGAACAGCGCCCAGCTCGACGCCAGGGCGACGTACATCAGGCAGGTCAGGGCCAGCGAGGTGACGAACTCGCTGGCGTAGGCGGGCAGGGCCAGCGCCCAGCCGGCCAGGGCAGCGAGCACGAGCCAGTCGCGTGCGGAAGACGGCCCGCCGTTCATCGCGCAAACAGCCCGCGCGGCCGCCACAGCAGCACCGCGATGAACACGCCGTAGGACAACAGGGATTTCAGCGACGGGCTGGTGAAGTGCATGCCCACCGCCTCCACCACCCCCAGGGCCATCGCGCCGGCCAGCGCGCCGCCCATGCTGCCGAAGCCGCCGAGGGTGATGACGATCAGCGCCGTCACGGTGTAGGGCTCGCCCATCGCCGGGCTGATGGTGTAGGTCATCGACAGCAGGCACCCAGCCACACCCGACAGCCCCAGGCCGATGCCGAACATCATCGGGTGCAGACGCTCGGTGTCGATGCCGACCAGCCGTGCTCCGGTGGGCGATTGCATCAGCGCGCGCACGCCCTTGCCCAGCAGCGTGAGGCGCAGCAGCAGGATCAGGCCCAGCGAGATCGCCAGCGCCAGGGCGAACACCAGCAGCTTGTTGCCGGCGAACTGCGCGCCGCCTAGGGCCACCGGATCGGCCAGGTAGTCGTAGCCTCGCAGATCACCGCCCCAGACGAACGAGACGAAGTTCTGCACCAGGAACATCAGCCCGAACGAGACCATCAGGCCACGCGCCTCGAACACGTCCAGGTTGGGCGAGGTCTCGGTCAGGCGCTTGAAGCACAGCCGGTGCACCAGCAGGCCGAGCGCGGCCAGCACGACAAACGACACCGGCAGCATCCACAGCGGCGAGATGCCGAAGGCCGCCTGCGCCGCCCAGGTCAGGTAGGCGCCCAGCATCAGGAACTCGCCGTGGGCGATGTTCAGGATGCGCATCAGCCCGTACTGCAGGTTCAGCCCGAGGGCCACCAGCGCGTAGACGCCCCCGGTGAGGAGGCCGGAGGCAATCAGTTCGAACCAGGCATGGGCGGACACGGGTTCAGGTGCTCGACTTCAGAGCCTGTGTCCAGGCCTATTTCCAGGCCGGCTTGGCCGGGTTCAGCGCGGCGGTGGCCACGCCCTTCGGCCAGACCACCTCGAACTCGCCGTTCTGCCACTGGCTGACGGTGCCCGGCGTGGCGATGTTCTCGCTGCCACTGAACTTCACCTTGCCGATGATGGTGCTGTGTTCGGTGCCGGCCACGTAGTCCCGGATGGCCTTGCGGTCCAGCCCGGCCTTGGCGACGGCGGCGGTGAGGATCTCCAGCGCCGCCCAGCAGTGGCCGCTGGCCCAGCGGTCCGGCTCCTTGCCGTTGAACTTCTTGGTGTGGGCCTCGAAATACGCCTTGGCCCCAGGGCTGGTCTTGGCGTTCCACGAGCCCATGCCCAGCACGCCCTCGGCGCCGGCCGGGGTCATCACGTTGCGGTAGAGCTGGAAGGCGGTGCCCACCGAGGCGTAGAAGAACTTCGGGTTGAAGCCGACCTCCTTGGCCTGCTTGCTGGCCAGGATGGTGTCGGGCGGGTAGGTGAAGCCGACGAAGGCGTCGGGGTTCTTGTCCTTGATGCTGCGCAGCACGGGGGACAAGTCCTTCACGCCGGCGGGGTAGCTCTTGTCCTCGACCAGCGAGATGCCGCTGCCCGACAGCGCCACCTTCAGTGCGGCGTAGTTCTCCAGGCCGAACAGGTCGTCCACGTAGATGCAGGCCACGGTCTTGACGCCGCTGGCCTTGAACATCTCGACCAGCGCGTTGGTCATCGGGCCGGGCTGCTGCAGCATCAGGAAGAAGTACGGCAGCTTCATCTCGATCAGCCGCTTGGACAACGCCGTGGGCGCCAGGAAGGGATATCCGTAGCGATTGGCCAGCGGGGCCACGGCGAAGTTGGCGTTGCTGCCCCAGGGCGGCAGCACCAGGTCGACCTTGTCGCTGCCCATCAGCTTCTCGTAGGTGCGCACGCAGGTCTCGACCTCGCTGCGGTCGTCGAACGAGATCAACTCGATCTGGCGCTTGACCCCCTTCACGTTCAGGCCGCCGGCGGCGTTCTGCTGCTCGGCCCACAGCAGGTAGTTGGGTTCCTGGCTGACCTGGGCGCCGCCGGCCCAGGGGCCGGTGCGGGCCATCGCGTAGCCGATACGCACCGGGCCCGCTTGCGCGAGCGCGGGCAGTGCCAGCGCGCCGGCACCGGCGGCCAGGCCTTGCACGATGCTGCGGCGCGTCAGGCCGATGGGGGATTCGGGCGTGTCGGCGATGTCGTGGCTCATGCTTGTCTCCAGAAAGGTGGACGCGAGCCGTCGGTGCGGCTAGTCGTGTCAGGCCATCGTAGGCATGCGCGCCACCGGCTGCTTTGCCGCCTATGCCGGCCGGCTTGTCGATTCGTGCAGGGCCGCCCCGGAGTTTCCCTAGCGCGGCACGCTGGGTCGTGCGCACGGGCGACAGGCTTCGCATAATCGGCCATGCCCGCGACCACGGTAGCGCCGACGCCCGCCCCTCTCACCACGATGAGCACCGACCAGGTCTCGCCGCGCGACCGGGTGCCGTATTGGTCGGACTGGGTCAACCGCCTGTTCCATGGCCTGCGCTCTGATCTGTACGGCGACACCGACTTCGACGGCCACATCGCCACCGCCCACGCCGGTGACGTGGTGCTCACCCGGCTCGAGTCAAACCGCCACCGGGTGATGCGCTCGGCGGCCCAGGTGCGGGGCAGCGAGCAGGGCTATCTAAAGATCGTGGCACCCTTCCATGGTTGCGCCGGTGTCGAGCAGAAGGGCCGCGAGGCCTGGGTCGAGCCTGGGCAATGGTGCATCTACGACACGACCGACACCTACGCCGTCTCCAACCCGGTGCCGGTCGAGCACCTGATCGTGATGGTGCCCAAGGCCCACCTGGCCGAGCGCGGCCTGGCGATCGACGAGCTGATGGCGCGCCGAATGGGCGCCCAGGGCGGCATCGCGCGTGTGGCATTGGAGACCATGCGCAGCGCCTGGCGCGAACTGCCGGGCATGAGCGAGGACGCTGCGCACAGCCTGGGTGACGTGATCACCCAGTGTGTGCACCTGTCGCTGCTGGATCTGGCCGGCCGCGGTACCGGTTTGACCCAGCGCGAGGCCCTGCGCGACCGCATCAAGCAACACGTGATGCGCCACCTGGGCGACCCGTCGCTCTCGGTCGACCGGATCGCGCTGGCGCTGGGGGTCAGCCGGCGCCAGCTCTACAACGCCTTTGCCGACGAACCCGACGGCATCGCCGGCTTCGTGCTGGCGCGGCGCGTCGAGGCCTGCCGGGCCGCGTTCGGCGACCCGCAACTGGCCACGCGCTCCATCACCGAGATCGCGCTGGCCTTCGGGTTCTCGAATGCCGCGCATTTCAGCCGGGTGTTCCGCAGCCACACCGGCTTGTCGCCCAGCGAGTACCGGCAGGCGCGCCCCGGCGCCCGCAGCTAGGACGATCGCGGGAGGGTGGCCCCGGGCCGCCGTCAATGCGAATGCCGGTGGTGTTCGTCGGGAAAGTGCCGGTGGCTGTGGGTCAGGCGGTCGTGCCGGTGCCGATGCGAGTGGCGCAGGGCAGAACCACCGTCGGCGTGCACGTGCTCGTGATGCGCATCGTGCTCGTGTTCGTGTTCATGCTCCATCGTTTCGTGCGTGTGCAGGTGAGCATGGCGCTCGCTCAGGTGCAGCCAGACACCCCAGGCCATCAAGGCACCGGCCACCAGGAGTGGCGCGGTGACCGGCTCGCCGAGCCAGGCGACGGACAGCGCAGCGCCGAAGAAGGGTGCCACCGAGAAGTAAGCGCCCGTTCGCGCCGTGCCCAGGTGCCGCAGGCCGATGACGAACAACACCAGGCTCACGCCGTACGCGGCGAAGCCCAGCGCCAGGGCGCCCGCCACGACCGGGCCGGCGGGCAGGGCGCCACCCGCGCCGAAGGCCAGCGCCAGGTTCACCCCGCCCGCCGCCAGCCCCTTGACCGAGGCGATCCACATGGCATCGTTCAACGCCACCTTGCGCGTCAGGTTGTTGTCGATCGCCCATGACAGGCAGGCCCCCAGCACCGCGAGCGCGGGCCAGAGGTCGCCGAAGCGGGCCTCTCCGGGCCAACTGAGCACCAGGGCGCCGGCGACGATGGCCAGCATGCCCATCGCGATCCGGCGGTCGACGTTCTCCCGGAACGCGAACCAGGCCAGCAAGGCGGTGAAGACCCCTTCGGCGTTCAGCAGCAACGAGGCGCCCGAGGCCGGCATGCGCGACAAGCCGAACATCAGCAGCACCGGCCCGACGACCCCACCGGCCAGCACGGCACCGCCCAACCACAATCGGTCCTGCGCCGGGAGCCGGACCCGAGGGGCAGAGCGCGCGGCGCGCAGCACGGCCAGGCCGATGCCGGAGCCCAGGTAGAGCAGGCCGGCGAGCATCCAGGGTTGCGCTCCGCCCAGCAGGGACTTGGCCAGGGGCGTGCCGGCGCCGAACAGCGCGGCCGCCAGCAGGGCCGACGCCACGCCTGGTTGCCTGAAGGCGTCAATCCACGAAGGTGGGGTTCCGGGCACCGTCATCGAATCGGAGGTGAGTGGTCACCCAGTGTCGCAGGTCACGCTTTCCCAACAGACTCATGGCAGGCCTGCCTTGATGGAACTCACCGGTGCTTCGATTGGTGGCTCTCGGCCCTGAGCGGCCGGTGGCCGCTCAGGGCCCAAGGGCGTTTCGCACCGCTCCCCCAGCCCCCTCCGGGAGGGGGCTCCGGCGCGGACGACGAGTCGGCCCGCAGGCCGACCCACGCCCATCGAGACATCCGGCGGCGGCAACTCGCGCGACCTCGAGTCGCGCGCCGGCAGCAAGGCCGGCCCGTCGGTCATGCCGGTGCCCCCTCTCCGGGAGGGGGGCTCGGGGGGAGCTGTCGAGCATGCTGGTGCCCCCGCTTGGCGGGGGGCGGGGGGTGCCGGACGAAAGGGCCAAGGGCCCTGAGCGGCCAACGGCCGCTCAGGGCCGAAGGCAGGTCGCGGCGGTTCCATCAATGGGCCGCCGGCGGTGCTCAGGTCATCTGCACGGAGAACCAGGCTCTCGCATCGGACTCGTCTTGCGCGATGCCGGCGCGCAGCGCCTCCAGCGAGTCGTAGCGGCGCTCGTCATGCAGCTTGTGCAGCAGCTCGACCGAAATCAACCGGCCGTAGCCCGCCTCATCACCCAGCCCATCGGGCCACTCCAGGCAATGGGTTTCGAGCAGCACGCGGCCAGCGTCTTCCACTGTCGGCCGCACGCCCAGGCTGGCCACGCCGGGCAGTGGCCTGGCGCCCAGGCCATGAACACGCACCACGTAGATGCCACCGGCAGCCGGGCGGTGGAAGGGAAAGCGCAGGTTCAGCGTGCGAAAGCCCAGATCGCGCCCCAGCTTCTTGCCATGCACCACGTGCCCGCTGATGGCGTAAGGGCGGCCCAGCAGGGTGGCGGCGTGCTCCATCTCGCCAGCCGCCAGTGCCGCCCGCACGGCCGAGCTGGACACACGCAGGCCGTGCACCTCGTAGCTCATCATGCGGGCCACGTCGAAGCCGAGGCGCGCGCCGCTCGCGTCGAGCAGCGCGTAGTCGCCGGTGCGCCGCGCGCCGAACCGGAAGTCGTCGCCCACCAGCACGTAGCGTGCCTTCAGGCGGTCGACCAGCATGTGCTGGATGAAGTCCTCCGCGGGCAGGCTGGCCAGTGCCTCGTTGAAGCGCAACACCACCACGTCGTCCACCCCGCAGCGGGCCAGTTCGTGGAGCTTGTCGCGCAGGGTGGCGATCCGGGCCGGGGCCTTCTCCGGCTGGCCGGCGCGCTGGGCGAAGTAGTCGCGCGGGTGGGGCTCGAAGGTCATCGCGCAGGTGCGCAGGCCGCGGTGGCGTGCCTCGCTTTGCAGCAGGGCCAGCATGGCCTGGTGGCCACGGTGGACGCCGTCGAAATTGCCGATGGTCAGGGCGCAACCGGGCCCGTCGTGGGGCAGGGGGGCGTGTTGCCCGCGCAGGATTCGCATGGGGCGCGATGTTATGCGCTGCGCGACAGGTGGCGGGCGATCTCGGTGCGCAGCGCTTCCAGCGTGAACGGTTTGCTGAGATAGCCGTCCATGCCGGCAGAGCGGCAGCTGTCGTCGTCGCCGGTGACGGCGTTGGCGGTCAGCGCCACGATGGGCAGGCGGCCGGTGGCGGGGGCCTGGCCGGCCGCTTCGATGGCGCGCCAGCGGCGGGTGGCGGCAAAGCCGTCCAACACCGGCATCTGGCAGTCCATGAGCACCAGGTCGAAGCGTTCGCGGGCCAGTTCGGTCAGTGCCTGTGCGCCGTCCGATGCCACCTGGCTGCCCAGGCCCAGCCGCTCCAGCATGCTGGTGGCCACCATGGCATTGACCGGGTTGTCCTCGACCACCAGGATCTGCAGGCGGCGATCGCTGGCGCCCGGCGCCTGCAGGGTGCTGGCGGGTGGGCCGGCAGGGTCGGTGTCAGGCTGGGCCGGCAGGTGGCCGAAGCTGAACTCGAACGCCGTGCCAATGCCGATGACGCTGCGGCAGCCGATGTCTCCCCCCATGGCCCGGGCCAGGTGGCGCGAGATCGTCAGGCCCAGGCCGGTGCCCGAACGCCGTGCGTCGGCGTGTGCCGGCGCCTGCTCGAAGGCGTCGAAGATGCGTGCGATCTGGTCGGGCTCGATGCCCTCGCCGGTGTCGCTGACAGTGAACACCAGCTGGTCACCCTGGCGTGCTGCGGCCAGCGCCACCTCGCCCCGGGCGGTGAACTTGATGGCGTTACCGATCAGGTTGTGCAGCACCTGCTTGACGCGGACCGGATCGCACTGCGCATGCCGGGGCAGCCCGGCATCGATGGTCAGCCGCAGCTTCAGGCCCTTGGCCTGCGCGACCGGGCGCAGCAGGTCGGCCACCTCTGCCAACAGGTCGGGCAGGCACACGGCCTGCGGGTGCAGGTCGATGCGGCCGTACTCGATGCGCGAGACATCGAGCAGGTCGGCGATCACGCTGAGCAGGTGGCGGGCCGAGTTCTGCACCACGCCCAGGCGGCTGGCCTGGGCGGCGGGCAGGCCGTCCATGGCCAGCAGCTGGGTCATGCCGAGGATGCCGTTCAGGGGGGTGCGCAGTTCGTGGCTGACGGTGGCGAGGAAGCGGCTCTTGGCGGCACTGGAGTGTTCGGCCAGGCGCAGCGCGCGCTGGCGCTGCTCGGCGATCGCGGCGTTCTCGAAACGCAGGCGCAACAACTCCAGCGTGCGCGCTTCGGTACTGCGCGCCTCGACCCAGATGATGACGTAGTAGATGACCAGGCCACCCGAGATCAGCCACGCCAGCGCGCCGCCATGGCTCACGTAGAGCGCGAACGGTGGCACCAGCACGGCGGCCATGAACCGCATGGCGATCGCGAAATGGCTGGTCAGTGTGAACACGCCGACCGAGGCGACACCCACCAGCGAGGCGAGCAGCGCGCCGTTGAGCAGGCTGTCCTGACCCGAATGGAAGATCACCGCGCAGACACCCCAGACCAGGCCGTCCAGCGTCACCGTCACGTCGTAGCGGGTCTTGAGCGACGGCGCGCGGGACGCCCAGTCGGTGGACCGGTCGAAGGCCCGCCAATCCAGGTAACGCCAGGCCAGGACCGCCGAACGGATGGCATACCAGCCCCAGGCCCACGCCGCACCCGCACTGGGCGTGACGGCCCATGCCAGCAGCGCGCCGAAGACGAAACCACCCCACAGGGCCTGCGGCGTGCGGTCGTACAGGGCCTTCAAGCGCTCCAGCGCCACCTGCGATTCCACGCGGCGGGCGGCGTCCTCGGCCAGGCCCCCCTCAGGCGCCGCTGTCGATCCCGCGGGTTGCTGCATCATGGGTCACCACGGTAGCAGGCCCTGTCGGCCAGTCAACCGGACCAGCCCGGTACCCAGCACCATTGGCCAGGTGCCAGGTCGGCCGGCAGAACCAGGCTGCCGAAGCGGCTGCGGTGCAGGCTCTCGACCCGGTTGCCCACCGCCGCCACCATGCGTTTGACCTGGTGGTACTTGCCTTCGGTCAGTGTCAGCCGCAGGCCCGATTCGCCGATGGCCTCGCAGGCGGCAGCCCGCACCGGCGCGGGGTCGTCGTCCAGCACCACACCGGCCAGCAGGCGCTCGGTCTGGTTGGCATCCACCGGGTGCTTGCAGCCGACCTCGTAGACCTTGGGCACATGGTGCCTGGGCGAGGTGAGGCGGTGGATCAGGCTGCCGCTGTCGGTCAGCAGCAGCAGGCCGGTGGTGTCCTCATCCAGCCGGCCCACCGGTTGCACGCCACGGTGGCGCAGCGGCGCCGGCAACAGTGTCATCACGCTGGGGTGGTGCCTGGGCTTCTGCGAACACTCGTATCCGGCGGGCTTGTACAGCATCACCAGCGCCTCGGCGTGGAAGGGCCAGGGCCGGCCTTCGACCTCCAGCACCAGGCCTTCGGTGGGCAGATCCAGCCCGGGGTCATCGAGCACCTGTCCGGCGTGCTTCACCAGCCCGGCATCGATCAGCCCGGCGCAGACACGCCGGGTGCCGAAGCCCTGGCTGAAGAGGATTTGTTCGAGCTTCATGGTGCCGGTTTCAGGTCGTTGACGGAGGGCAGGCCAGGCAGGCCGGTGGCGGCCCGCACGGCGCGCAGCACGGCCAGGCTCACGGCCTCTGCCGCGAAGGCACCCAGCATGCTGAGCAGCGCCGGTGCGACCGGGCCACCGACGCGGCCGGTGGCCAGCGCGAACAGCAGATCACCGTCGTGCTGGGTGTGGGCCGGCACGATGGCCCGCGCGAGGCCATCGTGCGCCATGCTGGCCAGGCGCTGCGCCTGGGCCTTGTCGAGCGGGGCGTCGGTGGCGACCACGCCGATGGTGGTGTTCTGGCCGGCCTGCAGCGCCGCCGGGCGCTGGCCCGCACGCATCGCTGCGAGGCTGTCGCGCAGGCGGTGGCCCGACGCCTCCCGGGCGCCGGCCAGCAGCGTGCCGGCGGCCGGATCGCGGATGTCGCCCAGCGCATTCACCGCCACCAAGGCCGCCACGGTGTGGCCACCGACCTGCAGCGAGGCCGTGCCCAGCCCGCCTTTCATGGCGTGCTCGATGCCGAACAGCTTGCCCACCGTCGCGCCGGCGCCGGCGCCCACGTTGCCTTCGGCCGGCGCCGCCGAGCTGGCCGCCTCGCAGGCCGCGTGGCCGGCCGCCGCATCGGGGCGGATGGCGGGGTCGCCCAGCCAGAGATCGAACAGCACCGCCGCCGGCACGATGGGCACCCGCACCGGGCCCACGGGCAGGCCATGGCCGCGCGCCTCCAGCCAGCGCATCACGCCGCCCGCAGCGTCCAGCCCGAAGGCACTGCCGCCGCTGAGCAGCACCGCATGCACCTGCTCGACCAGGTTGCCAGGAGCCAGCAGATCGGTCTCGCGGGTGCCGGGCGCGGCGCCGCGGACGTCGACACCGGCGGTGGCACCGGCTTCGCACAGCACCACCGTGCAGCCGGTCGGACGCAGCGGGTGCGTGAAGTGGCCGACCTTCAGGCCCGCGACGTCGCAGATCGAACCCGGCTCGAGACAGGGGAGGGGCGGTGGGTCGGCGTGGGCCATGGGTTGGATGGTAAGCGCGCCTGTCTGCCTCGCCGGCCCAGGCCAGCGTGGCGGCGTGAGGGTACCGTTCTAGGGATTGTCTGCCGTGGCACTTCGGGACTGCCCGCACAGTCGATGCCATGCAATCCGGTTAATATCTGTAACGATCTTGCCGACCGCCTTGCGAACGACAGCGGCGTCGGAGGTGCCAAGTGGGGCACGGAGGGAGAAGCGTTGAACAGTATTCCCGGGCCCATCCTCAGGGCCATCGAATCGTTGAACCTGCCGGCGATGCCGCAGATCCTGCTGCGTTTCCTCGAAGAGGCCGGCAGCGAACGGGCATCGATGGACACCCTCGCACAGATCGTGATGCACGACCCTGCGTTGAGCGCACGCATCCTCACGGTGGCGAATTCGGCGGCGTTCAAGCGCGGTTCCGAGATGCGCAGCATCAAGCAGTCGCTGCAGGCCCTGGGGACGCGCATGGTCCGCACGATCGCCTCGTGCCTGGTGGTGCAAAGCGCGTTCGGCCGCCTGCCCGGCGCCGGCCCGCGCGACCTGGCCGGGTTCTGGCGGCACTCGCTGTTCGTGGCGGAGTTGTCGCGCGCGACAGCGGTGGAGCTCGGCGCCGGCGAAGGCGAGGGGGAAGAGGCCTACCTTGCCGGACTGCTGCACGACGTGGGCCAACTCGTCCTGCTGGGCGGTCTCGGCAAGGCCTATGGCGCCTTGCTGGCCCGCAGCGGCAGCGAGGCGGAACTGGTGGCCCAGGAGCGGCCGGTGCTGGGCACCGACCACGGCGCCGTCGGCGCCTGGGTGGTCGACCAATGGGAGCTGCCGTCGTTGATGGCCGATGCCATCCTGTTCCATCACCTCGAACCCGAAAAGGTCGCGTCGACCGACCGCCTGACCCGCATCCTCTGGTCGGCGCATGTCGCCAGCCAGCCGGCCGCGTCGCCGGAAGCGGCGCAGGCGAGCACCGTCGAGGCGCTGCTGGGCATCGACAAGGCGCGGTTCGATACGCTGCGCGAGCAGGCTGCGCAACGTGTCGAATCGCTGGCCGACGCGCTGGGCGTGTCCGGTGCCCTCGACGCCCAGTGCCTGCCGCAGTGGGTGCCCGATGCCGCGCAGGCCGCCGACGACGACGCCCTGGGCACCGGCGTCGAGGCGCACATGCAGGCCACCGCGTCGGCTATGGCCGCCCTGCAGCCCTTGCAGCAGAACCTGTTCGGGATCGAGAAAGACGTCGACCTGCTGCTGGCGGTGTGCGAGTCGGTGCGCATCCTGTTCGGCGTCCACCGGTTGGCGTTCTTCGTCGCCCAGCCCGGGCGTTCGGCGCTGTCCGGGACGGGCATCGGCGGCCAGCCGGGCTTGCTGCAGCGGCTGGACATTGCCCTCCAGCCGGGCTCCAGCCTGTGCGCCGATGCGGCCGTCACCGGGCGCGTGATGTCGACCTTCGACGCCGAGCCGCCCGAGATGGTGGCACCGGCAGACTTGCAGATCGCCCGCGCCTTGGGCAGCGACGGGTTGATGTACGTGCCGATGAGGGGCCCGCAGTCGCTGGTGGGCGTGATGGTGTGTGGCGTGTCCACGGTGCAGCATGCGCGGCTGAGCAAGCGGCAGGCCTGGCTGCAGAGCTTCGCTGCGCTGGTCGGGGCCAGCCTGGAGTCATGGCGCCGGGCGCGTGAACGTGACCTGCAGATCGAGGCCGAGGTGACGGGCCGGTTCCGCATGCAGGAGCGCAAGGTGGCCCATGAGGCGGCCAACCCGTTGGCGATCATCCGCAACTACCTGACGATCGTCGACTTGAAGATGCCGGACTCCAAGGCCCTCAGCGAGGAGATCGCGGTGCTGCGCGAAGAGATCGATCGGGTGTCCGCGATCGTGCGCCAACTCAACGACGACGCCGTGGTCGCCGCGCCGGCGAACGGCCCGCTGGACCTCAACACCCTGGTCGAAGGCATGCGTGCCCTGTACGGCGAGTCGCTGTTCGGCACCGCCAGCGTCGAGCTCGAGTTGGCGCTGGCATCCGAACCCGCCCTGGCCCGGGCCGACCGCGACAGCGTCAAGCAGATCCTGTTGAACCTCTGGAAGAACGCCGCCGAATCGGTGCCGGCTGGCGGCCATGTGGTCACCACGACGGCGATCCAGGTCAACCAGAACGGGGAAACCTTCACCGAGCTGCGGGTCAGCGACAACGGCCCGGGCTTGCCTCCGCACGTTCAGCAGTCCCTCTACCAGCCCTTGGGCACCCAAGGGGCCACAGGGCGCTCCGGGATGGGGTTGTCCATCGTGCGGGCGCTGGTGGAGAGGCTCTCCGGACACATCACCTGCCACACCCGTGCCGGCCAGGGGACCACCTTTGCCGTCCTCCTGCCTGCCAGCGAAAGGTCCGACCGATGAATCATCTCGTGCCGCCTGACCAGATCGTGCCCAGGAATGGGCGGGGGCCGGGGGAGAGGATTCTGATCGTCGACGACGAACCTCGCTTGCGGCTGAGCATGCGGCAGTTGCTGGCCCGGCCGGGGCTCGAGATCAACGAGGCGGGCACCGTGGCAGCAGCCCGGCTGGCCCTGCAGGCCCAGGCGACCGACCTGGTGCTGTTGGACATCGGCCTGCCGGACGTCTCCGGGCTCGACATGCTCCGATGGATCTCCCGGCATCAGCCCGACACCGAGGTCATCATCGTCAGCGGCGATGCCCGCATCGACTCTGCGATCGGGGCGCTTCGCCACGGTGCCGCGGAGTTCGTGCGCAAGCCCGACGAACTCCACGCCCTCAGCGCCAAGGTCGACGGCGCGCTGGAGCGGCGGCGCCTGCACCGCGAGAACCAGGCGATGACCAACCAGCTGGCGGAGTCGGAACGCCTGCACCGCTTCCTGGTGGACAACTCGCCGGACATCGTCTACGCGCTCGACGAAAACGGGCACATCACCTTCGTGAACCCGCGCGTCGAATCGCTGCTCGGGTTCACGCGCGAGGAGCTGGCGGGCCAGCCGTTCTCGATGCTCGTGCACGAACTGGACCGGCACCAGGCCCGCCAGATCATGGCCGGGCCGCCCGATGAGGGCCAGGGCCCCAGCAACCTCGAGTTCCGCTTCCTGCGCAAGCCCGACGGCGCCGGGAACCCGGCGCCGCCGCACGCCGTGATGATGGTGACGGCCATCGGCATCTACGCCGACGGCCCCGATGGCGCGGCCGGCCCGGGCCGCCAACTGCTCGGCAGCTATGGGGTGGCGCGCGACATCACCGAACGCAAGCGGGCCGAGGAGATGATCACCTTCCAGGCGCTGCACGACCAGCTCACGGGCCTGCCGAACCGGCGCCTGTTCAAGGACCACCTCGAACTGGCCCTGGCGCAGGGCTCACGGCGCGGCGAGCGGGTCGGCGTGATGTTCATCGACCTGGACCGGTTCAAGCTGGTCAACGACACCTATGGCCACCACGAGGGCGATGCGCTGCTGAAGAGCTTCGCCCAGCGCGTGCGAGGCTGCGTGCGCGCCGGCGACACCGTGGCCCGCCAGGGCGGCGACGAGTTCACTGTCCTGCTGCCGGACTTGAACCAGGCCGAGGATGCGGCCATCATCGCGCGCAAGATCTTCGCCGAGCTGCAGCGGCCCTTTCACGTCGGGGGCCGCGAGTTCATTGCCACGGCCAGCATCGGCATCGCCGTGTATCCACAGGACGGTGAAAGTGCCGACCTGTTGCTGCGCAATGCCGACATCGCGATGTACGACGTCAAGTCCAGCGGCAAGAACGGCACCCGGCAATTCAATGCCGACATGACCACCGGCCATCTGCCCAGACTGGAGCTCGAGCGGGACCTGCGCGAAGCCGGGCCGAACGGCGAGTTCGTGCTGCACTTCCAGCCCCAGTTCAGCATGAGCCGTGGCCAGATGATCGGCGCCGAGTGCCTGATCCGCTGGCAACACCCGGTGCATGGCCTGCTGGTGCCGGGCAGCTTCATCGACCTGGCCGAGGAGACGGGGCTGATCGGAACGATCAGCGACTGGGTGATCGAGCAGGCCTGCCAGCAACTGGCCACCTGGCACCGCGCCGGGCACGCCGGCCTTCGCGTGGCGGTCAACCTGTCGCCCAGGGAGTTCGGCCGCGCCGACCTCGTCGAACGGGTGGCCGGCAGTGTCGCGCGCCATGGCCTGCCGCGCGATGCCTTCGAGATCGAGATCACCGAGAACGTGCTGCTCCAGGACGTGCCTGGAGTGATCGACAAGCTCAGGCAGCTGCGCGAGCGCGGCATCCGCATCTCCATTGACGACTTCGGTACTCGCTACTCGTCACTCAACTACCTGCGCCGCTTCCCGATCAACAGCATCAAGATCGACCAGACCTTCGTGCGCGACATCGTGGGCGGCGAGCGCGTGTCGCCGATCATCCACGCCATTGTCGGCATCGCGCGTGGTTTCGACATGCAGTTGGTGGCCGAGGGCGTCGAGACCGAGCTGCAGCGCCAGGTGCTGGCCGATCTGGGCTGCGACGAGATGCAGGGCTTCCTGTTTGCACGGCCCAGCCCGGCGATCGGCGTGGTACCCATGCTGCCTTCACGTCACGCGATGCAGCTGGCGACCTGAACTGACCTGACCTGGCACCTTCTTGCCTAGACAAGGCAAAGGGTGTAAAACCGCCGCAACGGTTGGATTCTCTCCTGCTCGCATCGAGCCAAGGAGTCGGTCATGTCCAGGCTGCAGGCCACATCACCAACCGACGTACACGGGGTCGAGCACACCCTGTGTCGCCGATTCAGCGCACCGCATGCGGCGCGTCAAGGTGGCTTTGTCGCCCGGGAGGGCAACGGCCTGGATCGCGCGGCGCCCGAGGCGCCCCAACTGTCGACTTGAGTGAGGTGGCCATGGACCTGCACCTGCGCCTGCACCACTGGGAGGGCCGCCAGCCCAACGTCGGCGCTGCGGCCGTGGCCGGTTTCGCGGCTGGCGCCGTGCTGATGGTGATCGAATTGGCCTGGGCGGCCTTTGCCGGGGGCGACGCGCCCTGGCGCACCGCACAACTCGTGGCTGCGCTGATGCTGGGGCCGGCCGACACCCTGTACGGTTCGCCCGATGTGTTCGATCCCGGCATCGTCGGCGTGGCGCTGCTCACGCACTACCTGCTCGGCACCGGCTTCGGCCTGCTGCTCGGCGCAGTCGTGGCCGGCTACCGGATCGACGAACGGCCTGTTGCCGTGCTGGTGGTGGGGGCGCTGCTCGGCCTGCTGCTCTACGGGATCAACTTCTATGCCTTCACCAACGCCTTTCCGTGGTTCGTGGAACTGCGTGGCTGGCGCACCCTGGGCGCGCATCTGGTGTTCGGCACCAGTGCGGGCCTGCTGTACGTGAAGCTCGCCGCCCTGCGGCGCGGAGAAGCGCCCGGCACCTGAGTGCCAGGTGCGGCAGGCAAGGAGTCAGCCTCCATGGCCATCGCGGTTGCGCTGCTGCTGATCGTCGTCGGGAGCGTGGTGTTTCACCTGCTCACGCCCTGGTGGTTGACGCCATTGGCCTCCAACTGGCAGCAGATGGACGACACGCTGCGGATCACCATGGCGGTCACCGGTGCGTTCTTCGTCGTCATCCTGCTGTTCGTCGTCTATACGCTGTGGCGTTTCCGCCATCGCGAGGGGATGCAGACCACACAGCGAGCGGCCTACCAGCCCGACAACCGCCGGCTGGAGCGCTGGCTGATCGGCATCACCTCGGTGGGCATCGTCGCGCTGCTGGCGCCGGGTTTGGCGGTGTACGCACGTTATGTCCAGCCGCCGGCCGAGGCGATGCTGCTCGAGGTGCTCGGCCAGCAGTGGCAATGGCGCTACCGTTTCCCGGGTGCCGGGGGGCAGTTGGGCGGAAGCGATGCACGCTTCTACAGCGCCTCCAACCCCTTCGCACTGGACCCGGCCGACCCGGCTGCACAGGATGACGTCATCGTCACGGGCAACGAGGTCCACCTGCCATTGGGCCGCCCGGTCAAGGTGCTCGCGCGCTCGCACGATGTGCTGCACGACTTCTTCGTGCCCCAGTTCCGGGCCCGCATGAACATCGTGCCGGGCCAGGTCAGCTGGTTCTGGTTCACGCCCACCGTGCCCGGCCGCTACGAGGCCATGTGCGCCCAGTTGTGCGGCGTCGGCCACCCCAACATGCAGGGTTACGTGATTGTCGAAGACGAGGTGGCCTTCCAGACCTGGTTGGCCAGACAGACCAATTTTGCCGCCAGCCAGCGGCCCGTCACCCCGGGAGAGGCGGGCAGTCCCGCCGACGCGCTGGTGGCGCTCGGCGCCTCGCTGGCCCAGACCAAGGGCTGCGTGGCCTGCCACACGGTGGACGGGGGCGTGGGTGTCGGGCCGACGTGGCAGGGTCTGTTCGGCAAGACCGAGACCATGGTCGACGGCTCCACGGCATTGGTCGACGACGCCTACCTGCGGGCGTTCATCCGCGATCCGAAGGCGCGCGCCGTCAAGGGCTTCCCCGACGTGATGCCGACCACGCCGCTGGCCGACGACGAGATGGATGCGCTGGTGGCCTACATCAAGTCGCGGGGCGCTGCCCCGCAGTAAGCAGCCACAGGACACCGCGATGGCCTACGTTGACACCGATGACCTTCACGGCGAGCCCCACTCGCACGAGCCCCAGAGTTTCATCACGAAGTACGTCTGGAGCCAGGATCACAAGGTGATCGCGGTCCAGTACGGCTGCACGGCGATCCTGGTGGGTCTGGTGGGGCTGCTGCTGTCGAACCTGATGCGGCTGCAGATCGGCTTCCCCGGCGTGTTCGAGTTCATCAACGCCGAACGTTACTACCAGTACGTGACGATGCACGGGATGATCATGGTGATCTACCTGCTCACCGCGTTGTTCCTGGGCGGCTTCGGCAACTACCTGATTCCGCTGATGATCGGCGCGCGCGACATGGTGTTCCCTTACATGAACATGCTGAGCTTCTGGGTCTACCTTCTCAGTGTGGTGGTGCTGATGGCCAGCTTCTTCGTACCTGGGGGGCCTACCGGCGCTGGCTGGACGCTTTACCCGCCGCAGGCCATCCTGGCGGGAACGCCCGGGCACGACTGGGGCATCATCCTGATGCTGGTGTCGCTGGTGATCTTCATCGTCGCCACCACGATGGGCGGCCTGAACTACGTCACCACGGTGCTGCAGGCGCGCTGCGAAGGCATGACGCTGCTGCGCATGCCGCTGTCGGTGTGGGGCATCTTCGTCGCCACCATCCTCGCGCTGCTGGCCTTCCCAGCGCTGTTCGTTTCCGGCGTGATGATGCTGCTCGACAAGACCCTGGGCACCAGCTTCTTCATGCCCGCGCTGGTGTCCATGGGCCAGGTCACCGACTACAGGGGCGGCAGTCCGCTGCTGTTCCAGCACCTGTTCTGGTTCTTCGGCCACCCCGAGGTCTACATCGTCGCGTTGCCGGCGTTCGGCATCGTGTCGGACCTGATCAGCGTGCACGCGCGCAAGGCCATCTTCGGCTACCGGACCATGGTCTGGGCCATCGTCATCATCGGAGGCCTGAGCTTCGTGGTCTGGGCTCACCACATGTTCGTCAGCGGCATGAACCCCTGGTTCGGCTTCTTCTTCGCGACCAGCACGCTGATCATCGCCGTGCCCACGGCGATCAAGGTCTACAACTGGGTGCTCACGCTGTGGCGCGGCGACATCCACCTGACCGTGCCGATGCTGTTCACGCTGGCCTTCCTGCTGACCTTCCTGGCCGGCGGGCTGACCGGCCTGTTCCTCGGCAACGTCAGCGTCGACATCCCGCTGTCGGGCACCTACTTCGTCGTCGCCCACTTCCACATGGTGATGGGTGTGGCCCCGCTGCTGGTGGTGTTCGGCGGCATCTACCACTGGTACCCCAAGATCACCGGCCGCATGCTGAACGACACGCTGGGCAAGTTCCACTTCTGGGTCACCTTCCTCGGTACCTACCTGATCTACTTTCCCATGCACTACCTGGGTGTGCTGGGCATGCCGCGGCGCTACTACAACTACGAGGGCTACAGCTTCATCCCGGCCTCCGCCCACCAGCTGAACGTCTTCATCACCGTGGTGGCGCTGTTCGTCGGCGCCGCGCAGCTTGTGTACGTGTTCAATCTGTTGTGGAGCCTGAAGCACGGCGACAAGGCACCGCCCAACCCCTGGCGCGCCTGCTCGCTCGAGTGGTTCACCCCCGACACACCGCCCAGGCACCTGAACTGGGGCGCCGCGCTGCCCGTGGTGCACCGCTGGGCCTACGCTTTCAACATGGTGCCGGGCGCGCGCGAAGACTTCATCGCCCAGAACGCGCCCGCAGCCGCCGGTGGTGCGGAGCCGACGCAGGAGCGCTGAAATGAAGCTGGAATCGTTGGCAGTGCACGAAACGCGATGGTCTGCTGGCGGACGAGGCTGTGTGAGAACTCCTGCGAGACGGCTGTATTGGCCGTCGCGGCATATTT
>JADMKA010000269.1 GCA_018780145.1 Vitreoscilla sp.
CGCAGCTGTCCGAGGGCAGTGAGCGCAGCGAACGGAGCGAGTTCTGCGCGCGACCTCGGCCCGAGCATCGCAACGAAGTCGGCGCGCAGCGGCGACCGCGGAACCGTGAGCCCCTGCCGGGTGCCCCCTGCCGCGACGCACGGGACCTGCGACTGCGAGCGGCCGCAACGCGCCGAATGAATGCGCACAGCGCCCACTCGCAGTCCATGCAGTGCCGGTCGCACACTGTGCCGTGGAGCCACTGAATTGCCCGCCCTGCCCACCAGCACCCAGCAGGACGATACCTACGCCACGCTGCGGCAGTGGGTCACCGTGGGCCGATTCCTGCCCGGCGAGCGGCTGAAGATCCGCACCGTGGCGGCGCAACTGGGCGTGGGCCAGATGCCGGTGCGGGCCGCCTTGCAGCGGCTGGCGGCGGAAGGTGCGCTGGTCAACGTGCCGAACGCCGGTGTCGCGGTGCCGAAGCTGTCATTGCCCGAGTTCGATGATCTGCTTCAGATGCGCATGCTGCTGGAGGGGGAGGCCGCCGAGCGCGGCTGCCTGCGGCTGGATGCGGCACAAACCGCGCGCCTTCGCAGCCTGTCAGCTGACATGGCCCAGGCGCTGGCGCGCCACGACGGCACCGCCTACCTGGCGGCGAACGAGGACTTCCACGTGCTGCTCTACCGCGCCGCCGGATCGCCGTTGCTGTTCGGGCTGATCGACACCTTGTGGCTCAAGGCCGGGCCGATCTCGAACCGCCTGTTCGACAGCCCCGAGGCCGCGGCGGTGCTCAACGACGCCCACGAGGACCTGTTGGCCGCTCTCGGCCGGCGCGACAGCGCGGCCGTGCGGCGCGCCATCGAGAAAGACATCTTCGTCGCCGGGCAGTTCCTGCGGGCGACCTGTCAGGCGCGTTCGATGCGCGCGTAGGCCGAGTGGTTGTGTATGGACTCGAAATTCTCGACATCGACACTGTAGCGACCGATCCGGGCGTCGGCATTCAATGCCAGCGCCACGTCGCGCACCAGATCCTCGACGAACTTCGGGTTCTCGTAGGCCCGCTCGGTGACCCACTTCTCGTCGGCGCGCTTGAGCATCGGCCAGATCTCGCTGGACGCGTTGTCCTCGGCGAAGCGGACCAGCTCATGCCACTCGACCGGCGCGGTCGCCGGCGACTTCAGCTCGACGCGGATGGTGACCAGCGAGCGCTGGTTGTGCGCACCGTAGTCCGAGATCTCCTTCGAACAGGGGCACAGGCTCTTGACCGGCACGCCGACCTCCAGCCAGATGGCCGTCTGGCCCGCCCGCCGCTCGGCGATGAAGGCGGCGGCATAGTCCAGCAGGCTCTGCAAGCCGGACACCGGGGCGCGCTTGCGGATGAAGAACGAGAACTTCGCCTCGATGCGGCCCTCGGTGGCCCCGAGCTTGTCCAGCATGACCTCGAGCTGG
Organism: Vitreoscilla sp.; assembly: GCA_018780145.1. Lineage (GTDB taxonomy): Bacteria > Pseudomonadota > Gammaproteobacteria > Burkholderiales > Burkholderiaceae_C > Ideonella. Next base: position 1,432 of record JADMKA010000269.1, read on the forward strand.
CGTGCCAGGCCGGCGGCGTCCAGCGCCTTGGCCTGGCTGTCCAGCCAGGCCACGAAGCGGGACATGTGCGTGCCCTTCTTCTCCGCCGGCAAGGCCACGTCGAGCGTCCACAACGCGGCAGTCGATTGGTCGGCGCCAGCCACCCGCAGGGTGAGCGGGTACCGCACATCCTTGACCCCCACGCGCTGGATGGCCAGATGGCGCTCGTCTCGTTCGCTCTGGGTGTCGGGGATGTGGAGCGCGTCGGTCAGGTGATTCATGGATCGCGGGGGAAGCCAGCTGCGTAGCATCGCAGCTTTCGACAGCCGTTGCTGTCGCCAGGGTGAATCGGGTCAGGCGGCGGCCGGCGTCACCAAGGACAAGGGAGCGCCGAAGCGCTTGAGCACCGATTGCTCGATGCCGGCGGCATCCAGCCCGCACATCGCCAGCAGCTTGGCCGGGTCACCGTGCTCGATGAACTCGTCCGGCAGCCCCAGGCGCAGCACCGGGGTGTCGACCCCGGCCGCAGACAAGGCCTCCAGCACCGCACTGCCGGCGCCGCCAGCCAGGCAACCTTCTTCGATGGTCACCAGGGCGTCGTGGCTGCGCGCCAGTTGCAGCACCAGCGCGGTGTCCAACGGCTTGGCGAAACGCATGTTGGCCACCGTGGCGCCCAGCCGCTCGGCCGCGGCCAACGCCGGGTACAGCAGGGTGCCGAAGGCCAGGATGGCGACGCGCCGGCCTTCGCGGCGGATCTCGCCCTGGCCCCAGGGCAGCGCGGTCAGCGCCGGCTGCTGGGCCACGCCGGCGCCCGCGCCGCGCGGGTAGCGCACGGCCACCGGGCCGTCGTGCCGGAAGGCGGTCGTCAGGGCCTGGCGGCACTCGTTCTCGTCGGCCGGCGTCAACAGGGCAAGGTTGGGCACGCAACGGATGAAGGCGATGTCGAAGGCGCCACAGTGGGTGGCCCCGTCGGCGCCGACGATGCCAGCCCGGTCCAGCGCGAACACGACCGGCAGGTTCTGGATCGCCACGTCGTGGATCAGCTGGTCGTAACCGCGCTGCAGGAAGGTGGAGTAGATCGCCAGCACCGGCTTCAGCCCCTCGCAGGCCAGGCCGGCGGCGAAGGTCACCGCATGCTGCTCGGCGATGCCGACATCGTGGTAGCGCTTCGGAAAGCGCCGCTCGAACTCGACCATGCCCGAGCCCTCGCGCATCGCCGGCGTGATGCCGACCAGGCGCTCGTCGGCTGCGGCCATGTCGCACAGCCATTGGCCGAAGACCTGGGTGAAGGTGGTCTTGGGCGCGGTGGCCGGCTTCTGCAGGCCGATGGCGGGATCGAACTTGCCGGGGCCGTGGTAGTTGATCGGGTCGGCCTCGGCGAGTTCGTAGCCGTAGCCCTTCTTGGTGACGACATGCAGGAACTGCGGGCCCTTGGCCTCGCGCAGGTTCTCCAGCGTGGGTACCAGCGAATCGAGGTCGTGGCCGTCGATCGGGCCGACGTAGTTGAAGCCGAACTCCTCGAAGATGGTGCCGGGCACAACCATGCCCTTGGTGTGCTCTTCGAAACGCTTGGCGAACTCGTACAGCGGGGTGTTCTTCAGCACGCTCTTGGCGCTCTCGCGGGCCGCGGCGTAGAACTTGCCGCTCATCAGCCGTGCGAGGTAGCGGTTCAGCGCGCCCACCGGAGGGCTGATCGACATGTCGTTGTCGTTCAGGATCACCAGCATGTCCGGCAGGCCGGCGCCCCCTGCGTAGCCACCGTGGTTCAGGGCCTCGAAGGCCATGCCACCCGTCAACGCACCATCGCCGATGATGGCCACGGTCCGACGGCTCTCGCCTTTCAGGCGGGCGCCGTGCGCCATGCCCAGCGCGGCCGAGATCGAGGTCGATGAGTGGCCGGTGCCGAAGGTGTCGTATTCGCTCTCGCAGCGCCGCGGGAAGCCGCTGATGCCGCCCAATTGCTTCAGCGAGGCCATCGCCTCGCGCCGGCCGGTGAGGATCTTGTGCGGGTAGGACTGGTGGCCCACGTCCCACACCAGGCGGTCGTCGGGCGTGTTGAAGACGTGGTGCAGGGCCACCGTCAACTCCACGGTCCCGAGGTTGGACGAGAGGTGGCCCCCCGTCTGGCTGACGGTCTGCAGCAGGAAATCACGCAGTTCGCCCGCCAGCGTCTTGAGCTGGGCGCGGCTGAGCGAGCGCAGGTCTTTCGGCGTGGCGATGGTTTGCAGCAAGGGGTGGGGCATGGGCAGTCGGGCTCCGAATGGGCGGCGGCGTATCGGGGCGCTCAGTGGTGGCGGTCCACCACCTTGTCGGCCAGCCAGGCCAGGCGGCTGGCCTGGCCGAGGCCGCTGCGGGCGAGCGCAGCCAGGGCCTGGTCGCGCAGGTCGTCGGCATGGCGCCGGGCAGCGGACAGCCCGAGCACGGTGACATAGGTCGGCTTGTTGTTTTCCAGATCCTTGCCGGCCGTCTTGCCCAGGGTCTCTGAGGCCTGGGTCACGTCGAGGATGTCGTCCACCACCTGGAAGGCCAGGCCGATGGCGGCACCGTAAGCCGACAGGCCAGACCACGCGGCCGCATCGACCGGGCCGCACGCAGCCCCCATCAACACGCTGGCCTGCAGCAAGGCACCGGTCTTGCGGCGGTGCATGTCGCGCAGCGCGCTTTCGTCGAGCGATCGGCCGACGCTGGCCAGGTCGATCGCCTGGCCACCGGCCATGCCTTCGTGGCCGGCCGCGCGGGCCAGCAGGCCCACCAGGCGGGCCTGCAGCGCGGGCGGCACGCCCTCCTCCGGGGTCAGCACCTCGAAGGCCAGCGCCTGCATGGCATCACCGGCCAGCATGGCCTGGGCCTCGCCGTACTTGATGTGCACCGTGGGCTTGCCACGGCGCAGGGCGTCGTCGTCCATGCAGGGCATGTCGTCGTGCACCAGCGAGTAGGCGTGGATCAGTTCAACGGCCACCGCCGCACGCATGGCGGCCACCGTGTGGCCGCCGACGGCGTCGCAACCGGCCAGCACCAACAGCGGGCGCAGGCGCTTGCCACCGTCGAGCACGGCATAGCGCATCGCGTCGCCGAGCCCGGCGGGGGTGTCCTCCGGCACGAGGGTGTCCAGCGCGGATTCGACCGCGGCCAGCTCCAGCCTCGCCCAGGCGTCGAAATCATCAGGCTTCATGCATTCGTCCAGGGCTTTTGCTGCCCTTCCTCCAGGACCTTGACTTGTTGCTCCACCACCTGAAGACGCTCACGGCAGTACTCCAGAAGCCGCGCGCCGCGGCGGTAGCCTTCGAGCAGACGATCCAGCGGCATCTGCCCGGCCTCCATGGCCTGAACCAGGGTGTCCAGTTCGGCCAGCGCCGCTTCGTAGCTCGCGGGCTCGTCGGCTGCCGGGGCAGCAGCAGGGGCTGATCGCGCCATTTCAGTTGGTGAGAAGCAAATTGGGATTGTAGTCAGGCCGACCTGGGTTTTCCCGTTTTGGTGCGTAGCCAGCGGCAAATGGCGCTGCCGGGTGCTTCCGGGCGTGGCCTGTTGCCGACAGGGCCCGGTTAGAATCCGGGCCCCTTGACCTGCCGCCCGCGGCTGGGCGAGGTCATTTGTCATTCAAACCCACCCGCGGGGCCACCGGGTGGGGGGTTAACAGACATGTTTTTTGGAGATCCTGGGGATCATGTCGGACCTGAGCATCACGCTGGAAGCTCTGGAGCGCGCGCGCTCTCAACTCTCTGTATCCACCTACTTCGACGAGGATCTGCTCCGCAGGGAACAGGAACTCGTCTTTCAGCACGGCCCGCGCTATCTGGCGCATGAGCTGGCCGTGCCGGAGGTGGGCGACTACTACGCATTGCCGCAGGAAGGCGAAGGGCGGGCGCTCGTGCGCACGCCGCGCGGTGTCGAGCTGGTCTCGAACGTCTGCCGACACCGCCAGGCGGTGATGCTGCGCGGGCGGGGCCACACCCGCTCGAACATCGTCTGCCCGCTGCACCGCTGGACCTATGACCTGCATGGCCAGCTGGTCGGCGCGCCGCACTTCGAGCGCGACCCCTGCCTGCACCTGAACAACTACCGGCTGCGCACCTGGAACGGCATGTTGTTCGAGGACAACGGCCGCGACATCGCCGCCGACCTGGCCGGCCTGGGCCCGCGCGCCGACCTCGATTTCGACGGCTACGTGCTCGACCACGTCGAGATGCACACCTGCCACTACAACTGGAAGACCTTCATCGAGGTCTACCTCGAGGATTACCACGTCAACGCCTTCCACCCCGGCCTGGGCCAGTTCGTCACCTGCGACGACCTGCGCTGGGAGTTCGGCAAGCACCACTCGGTGCAGACGGTGGGCATCAAGTCCGCGCTCGAGCGGGCCGGCTCGCCGGTCTACCAGCGCTGGCATGACGCGGTGCTGAAGTTCGGCGGTGGCAAGGCCCCCCGGCAGGGTGCGATCTGGCTGACCTACTACCCGAACATCATGGTCGAGTGGTACCCGCATGTGCTGACAGTCTCCACGCTGGTCCCGCAGGGGCCGCAGAAGACGCTCAACGTGGTCGAGTTCTACTACCCCGAGGAGATCGCCGCCTTCGAGCGCGAGTTCGTCGAGGCCCAGCGGGCGGCCTACATGGAGACCTGCATCGAGGACGACGAGATCGGCGAACGCATGGACGCCGGCCGCAAGGCCCTGTTCGAGCGCGGCGACGACGAGGCCGGCCCGTACCAGAGCCCGATGGAAGACGGCATGAAGCACTTCCACGAGTGGTACCGCCGCGTGATGGGCCTGGGTCAGACGGCTTGGTGAACCTGGGACAGGTTCTGTTGCATCTGCGCTGAGCTGGGGCACCCGGTGCCGGAGTACCGGCCCCACCCGCCAGGCGGGTGCTCAGCCGGCTTGGGAGCGGCCCGGCGCTCGGCTGAGATCGGCTGCGTCCAATTCGTGGGCGCCTGCGTAGAAGCGCTGTAAGGACTCGGCACTGGCTGCGACGAACCGCGGCAAGGTACGGATTCACCGGCATCCCGCCGGCCCGGGCCGCCGCCGCGTCCTTCACGTTCGCGTGTTTCCAGCCACCTCAACATCAGGAGATCGATATGAACATCAACGCCACCAAGTCGGGCCTCGCCATTGCTGCCGCTGCCGCCGCCCTGTTCACCCTGGGCGCGGCCCCGATGGCCATGGCCGCCGACGACGGCATGGTCAAGTGCTCCGGCGTCAACAGCTGCAAGGGCACCTCCGAGTGCAAGACCGCCAAGAGCGAGTGCAAGGGCCACAACAGCTGCAAGGGCCAGGGCTGGGTCTCCAAGAAGACGGCCGAGGAGTGCACCAAGGAAGGCGGCAAGGTGGTGAAGGGTTGACCCCCACGCCCCCTCCCGGGGGCTGCCCCCCGAGGGGGCTCGCGCAGCGGACCGGCGGAGCCGGATCCGCGCACGCCACTTGAAGGCGGCGGCTCCTGCGGAGCGCCGCGACCGCCATGTCTGAACTCATGGGCTTCGGCCTGGGCCTCCGTACCGATCACTATGCCGACTTCCGTGCCACGCCGGCGCCGGCGCTGGGCGTGGATTGGCTGGAGGTGATCAGCGAGAACTACATGGTGCCCGGCGGCAAGCCGCTGGCCCATCTCGACGCCATCCGGCGCGATGTGCCCATGGTGATGCACGGGGTGTCGTTGAACATCGGCGGCAGCGACCCGCTGGACCTCGGCTACCTGCGTGATCTGCGCGCGCTGGCGGCCCGCATCGAGCCAGCCTGGGTCTCGGACCACCTCTGCTGGACAGGCGTCGACGGCCGGCAGTTGCACGATCTGCTGCCCCTGCCCTACACCGAGGCCGCGTTGCGCCATGTCGCCGGGCGCGTGTTGCAGGTGCAGGACGCTCTCGGCCGGCGCCTGCTGCTGGAAAACGTGTCCAGCTACATCGGCTGGGCGGCGGACGAAACGAGCGAGTGGCAGTTCATCGCCGAGCTGGCCGAGCGGGCCGATTGCGAGCTGCTGCTCGACGTGAACAACGTCTACGTCAGCGCCGTGAACCATGGCTTCGATCCGCGCACCTTCATCGACGCGGTACCGGCGCATCGTGTGCGGCAGATCCACCTGGCCGGCCACGAGGTGGGCGAGCAGGGCCTGATCGACACCCACGACCAGCCGGTGTGCGAAGCGGTGTGGGCGCTGTACCGCCACACCATCGCCCGGCTGGGCCCGGTGCCGACGATGATCGAACGCGACGACCACATCCCGCCGCTGGCGGAGCTGGTGGCCGAACTGAAGCGCGCCCGGCACGAAGCCGCCCGGGAGCTGACCGACCGCCACGCGGTGCCGGCATGATGGCCCACGCCAGCTTGGCCGACCTGCAGCGCCAGTTTGCGGCCCTCGTGTCCGACGAGGCCCCCTCGCCTGCCGAACCGCTGCTGCGCCCCCTGCGCGCCAGCGCGCCGCGCCTGGACGTCTACCGCCACGCCTACCGCGCCCGCCTGGTCGAGGCCTTGCGCAGCAACTACCCGGTGCTGCACCGTGCGCTGGGCGACGACGCGTTCGCTGCGCTGGCCATGGACTACCTGGCCGAACACCCATCCCGCCGGCCGTCGATCCGCTGGTTCGGCGATGCCCTGGTGGGCCATGTCCGCACCCACCCCGGCTCGCTCCCCCATCCGGCGCTGGCCGACCTGGCCGCAATGGAGTGGGCGCTGGGCTGCAGTTTCGACGCCAGCGACGTCGCGGCGCTCACCTTCGACCAACTCGCCGCCTTGCCTCCGGCCCACTGGCCTGATGCACGCTTCGAGCCCCACCCCTCGGTGGCGTGGCTGGATCTGCAATGGGCGGTCGAGCCGATCTGGCAAGCCCTCACGCACGACGCCGACGCGGCGACCGACGAACCCGAGGCGCTCGACCATGGCCTGTTGGTCTGGCGCCAGGGCCTGGAAACCCGTTGGCGCTCGGTGCCGGCCGATGAGGCGGTGGTGCTGGTGGCCTGCCTGGCTGGCGACACGTTCGCCGCGTTGTGTGCGCTGGTGGCCGAGTCCCGCGGCGAGCACGCCGCCCCCTGGGTGGCCGCCGCGCTGCGCCGCTGGGTCGACGATGGCCTTCTGATCTGGCGGGCTCAGCCGAGCGCCGGGCCGCCCCAAGCCGGCTGAGCACCCGCTCGGCGGGTGGGGCCGTACCCCGGCACCGGGTGCCCCCGCCACGGCAAACCGTAGAATCGCGCCCCTCCCACCAGCGTGACCACGCCGCCCCGCCAGGCGGCGTTTCTGCCTTTGCACCTGCCCATGGCCGGCATCCACATCACCGACATCGAGCTGGCCATCAATTGGTGGCGAGAGCGCTCGCCGTCGCCGGACGGCGTCACCGCCTGCCCCGAGGTGCTGGCCTTGGCCGAGGTGTATGCGCTGATGGTGTACTACCGCGAGCCCGAGGCCGACGAGGCGAGCATGCCCGCCCGGGCACGCGAGGCCTGGCTGAGCTGGTACCGCACCACGCCGGACGCGCCCTGCATCGCCATCTGCTCCACGGCCCAGGGCGACCCTGTCTGCAAGGGCTGCGGCCGCACCGAAGGCGAGGTGCAGCACTGGCCGGTGCTGAGCCCCGGCGAAAAGCGCCAGGTCTGGCGCCGCATCACGCTGCAGGCCACCGCCTGGCGCTTCAACCGCTATGCCGAGCGGGCCCGCGCCGCGCACGGTGCCGACCACCCCCCGGTGGACAGCTTTCCGCCGCACCCGGGTGGCCCCGGCGCATGACGTTCACCGACAGCGTTCGCCGCATCGTCCCGCTCGCCTGGCCGGTCTTCATCGGCCAGGTGGCCGTGCTGGCCTTCAGCACCATCGACACGGTGCTGGTGGCGCGCCACTCGCAGGCCGACCTGGCGGCCTTGGCGGTGGGCGCCGCCGCCTACATCACGGTGTTCATCGGCTTCATGGGCATCGTGCTGGCCGTGTCGCCGATGGTCGGCCAGCTCTACGGTGCCCAGCGGCTCGAAGCCGCCGGCGACGAGGCCCACCAGGCCGTCTGGTTGGCGCTGGGCCTGTCGGTGCTGGGCAGTACGCTGCTGCTCTTTCCCTACCCCTTCCTGTGGCTCGCCAAGGCCACGCCCGAGGTGGCCGGGCGGGTGCAGGGCTACCTGACCGCGCTGGCGTTGTCGTTGCCGGCCTCGCTGCTGTTCACGGTTTACCGAGGCTTCAACACCGCTGTCTCGCGGCCCAAGGCGGTGATGGCGCTGCAACTCGGCGGGCTGGCGCTGAAGCTGCCGCTCACGGCGGCACTGGTGTTCGGGGTGCCGGCGCTGGGCGTTCCGGAACTGGGCGTCACCGGCTGCGGCATCGCCACCGCCTGCGCGATGTGGGGCCAGGTGCTGATCGCCTGGTGGGTGATGCGCCGCGACAGCTTCTACGCGCCGTTCAAGCTGTTCGGCCGGGGTCTGCACGCGCCGCACCGCGCCGCGCTGAAGGGCCTGCTGAAGCTGGGTGTGCCGATGGGCGCCGGCATCCTGATCGAGGTGACCGGTTTCAGCACCATGGCGCTGCTGATCTCGCGCATCGGCACCGTGCCGGTGGCCGGCCACCAGGTGGCCACCAACATCGTCTCGCTGATGTTCATGCTGCCGCTGGCGCTGGCCAATGCCAGCAGCACGCTGGTGGCCCAGCGCATCGGCGCGGGGGACCTGCCGGATGCGCGCCGCATCGGCTGGCACAGCCTGGCCTTCGGCGTGGCGTTGTCGGCGGCACTGGGTGCGGCCGTGTTCGTCGCCCGCGATGGCGTCGTCGGCCTGTACACCGCCAACCCGGCGATTGCCGGTGCCGCCCTGCCGCTGCTGACCTGGGTGGTGCTGTTCCACATCGCCGATGCGATTCAGACCATCACCGCCTTCGTGCTGCGCGCCTGGCGCATCGCCACCGTGCCGATGGTGATCTACGCGGGTGCGCTGTGGGGCGTCGGCCTGGGCGGCGGCTACGTGGTGGCCTTCAACCTCAGTGGCGCGACGCCGGCGGCCCTGCTGGGCGCACGCGGCTTCTGGGCCGCGTCGACCACCGGCTTGGTGGTGGCCAGCATCGCGCTGACCCTGTTCATGCTGCTGGTGCTGCGGCCCCAGGCGCGCCCGGCAGCCTGAGCACAAAGCAGCTGCCGCCGCCCTCGCGCGGCTCGCAATGCACGCTGCCCCGGTGGCGCTCGGCGATCTGCCGAACCAGCGACAGGCCGAGGCCCACGCCGCCCTCACGCTCGGCATGGCCGGGCATCCGGTAGAAGGGCTCGAAGATGCGCTCGCGCTCGGCCGCGGGCACGCCCGGGCCGCGGTCGCAGACCCTGAGTTCGACCGCACCGCCAGCCGGGTGGCCCAGCTCGACGCTGACCTCGGTGCCACCGTAGCGGCGGGCGTTCTCCAGCAGGTTGCGCGCCGCCCGGCGCAACAGCCGCTCGCTGCCGCGCACCCGCAGCGCGGCGCCTTCGGGGCCGGCCGCCAGCTCGGCGCCGACGCGCGCGGCCTCCTCGGCCACCACGCCGGCCAGGTCGACCGGCTCGTCGAGTTCACCCGCCGCCCCGGCATCCAGGCGGCTGGAGAGCAGGACCTCCTCGACCAGCGCATCGAGCTCACCAATGTTGGTGTCGATCTCGCGCTTCAGCGAAGCCTGCATGGCGGGTGGCGCGTCGTCCAGCATCGTGACGGCCATCTTCAGCCGCGCCAGCGGCGAGCGCAGTTCGTGGCTGGCGTTGGCCAGCAGGCTCTGGTGCGACTTGACCAGCGCCTCGACGCGCGTGGCAGCCTGGTTGAAGCTGGCGGCCACCGCCGCCACCTCGTCCTTGCCCTCGACCACCATGCGATGGTCCAGCGCGCCAGCGCCGAAGGCCTCGACGCCCTGCTTGAGCTTCTCAAGCCGGCGCGTCAGGCCACGCACCACCGGGTAGGCACCGCCGGCGACCGCCAGGAACAGCAGCAGCGACAAGGCCACCAGCCCCAGGCCCGCGGGCCAGTCCGGCGGCCGGCCGGGCAAGGGCAACGAGAAGGTCTCGGCCGGCCCCTTGGGGCCCAGGCCCGTGCCACCGCCGGGTGGCGGGCCGGTGCGGTCGTCCAGCCCGGGCGGTCGCAGATCCAGGGGCGGCCCGGCATCGGCGAACGGGCCCGGATCAGGCCCGCTGGCGCCTGGCGGCGGGCGCTCGATGTCGAAGGGCGGCTCACCGCGCTGCAGGCGCGCCACGTTGGGCCGCATCAACCACAGTACCCGGCCGTCATCCAGGCGGATCGGAAAGGCCCGGCGGGTGTTGTTGGCGTCGAGCTCACGGCGCAGGTAGGTCTCCGAAGCGCCGATCCGCAGGCCTTGCGCATCGTGCAGGGCCAGCGGCACGCGCAGGCGCCGTGACCACTCGCGCAGGGCCTGGACCTGCGCCTCAGCGGGCGCGTCGGGGGCCGGAATGGAGTTCTGGATCAGGTCTCCCCAGGCCGCCATGCGCTCGGTGATCTGCGCCTCGGCGCGCTGGCGCTCGCCCTCCAGGTGCCGTTGCACCAACCAACCGGAAGCCAGCGCAAACAGCGCCAGCGTGGCCACCACGGTGAGCCAGATGCGCAGGTAGAGGGATTTCAATCAGCGTCTTGCTTGCGGGCGAACACGTAGCCCGTGCCGCGCACCGTGAGCACGCGCTTGGGGTTCTTGGGGTCGTCCTCGATCACCGCGCGAATGCGCGATACATGCACGTCGATCGAGCGGTCGAACGCCTCCATCGGGTGGCCCTTGAGCGCGTCCATGATCTGGTCGCGGCTCAACACCCGGCCCGGGCTGTTCGCCAGCACGGTGAGCAGCTCGAACTGGTGGCCGGTGAGGTCGCAACGCTGGTTGTCCAGCCGGGCCTCGCGTGCGCCGAGATCGATCTCCAGGCGGCCGAAACGCAGCACCTCGTCGGCGGCCGGCTCGGGTGCGGCGCGGCGCAGCAGGGCCTTCACGCGGGCCAGCAACTCGCGCGGCTCGAAGGGCTTGGGCAGGTAGTCGTCGGCGCCGATCTCCAGGCCGATGATGCGGTCCATCGGCTCGCCGCGGGCGGTGAGCATCAACAGCGGCAGCCGGCGGGTGCGTGCGTCGCCACGCAGCTCGCGTGTCATCTCGAGGCCGTCGCCGTCAGGCAGCATCAGGTCGAGCAACAGCGCGTCGTACGGGCCGCTGCGCAGGCGCTCACGGCCCGCCGCAAGAGAGCCAGCGGTGTCGACCTCGAAGCCGTGGCCACGCAGGTAGTCACCCACCATCGCGGTGAGGCGAAGGTCGTCGTCGATCAGCAGCAGCTTGGCGGGGCTCATGTCGGTGGCGGCGTAGGCACCGGGCATGGCGTAGCGCGCGGTGCGGGTGCTCTGCAGAGGATACGTCATGGCCGGGCCTCAGCTGCGGGGCTGGCCGCGCTCGCCATGCATCGGGCGGCCAGCGTGCTGTTTGATGCGCTCGACCATGTGCTGCCGCTGCTCGAGCGTGAGCACCTGGGCGGTGTCCAGCAGCACGCTGTTCATGCGCTTGCTGATGGTGTCCTGCCGCGCCAGCATCTGCTGGCGCAAGGCCTCGACGGCCGTGGCGTCGACCGTGGGCTGGCTGAACAACTCGGCCAGCTTCGCGTGGTCAGCCCGCGCGGCCTCGGTGGGTGCCTTCAGGTCGGCCTGAGCGGCCTGGGTGATCTGCTGCAGCTTGCTGCGCTGCTCGTCGGTGGCCTTCAGGTCGTCGAGCAGGCGATCCAGCGCCGGCCCGGCCAGCGGCAGGATGGGCGGCGCGCCCATCGGCCCCATCGGCGCACGCGCCACCACCGGCTGCGCGCCGCGCGGTGAATGGTCGTGTGCCGAGGCCATGCTGACGATGCCCAGCGCGCCAGCCGCCGAGACCACCAGGCCCAGGGCCACGAGGCGCCAGGCGGGTTGCGGGAAGATCGGGTTCATGGCAACGCCCTCCAAGGTCAATCACAGTGGAGGGCATCTTGCTGGGCGCATGTACAGCGGCCTTGCCGGCCGGGTAAAGATGCGTAAACCGGCCCGGCAGGGAACGGCGCAGCGCGCTACGCGAGCAGATGATCAGGGGCGGAGCCGGCGTTCGGCCACGCTCACGCCGTAGACACTGCCGTTCGGCGCCGCCAGGAACTCGACCTGCAGGCTGCCGTCCACCGCGGCGAACCGGGTGGCGCTGAGCGCGACCATCGGCATCGGCGGGCCATCGCGCAACGCCGCCACCGGCCGCTGGCGCGCACCGGACAAGCGGAATGCCGCGCCATCATCGAGCTGGTAGTCGCCGCGCACGGCATCGAACTCGGCGCTCGACACCGCCACCACACGCTGCTGTTGGATCTGCACGCGCGGGACACCGGCGTTGGCCACCGGATCGGGCGCGGCGAACGCTGCAGGGGAAGCTGCTGCCGCCACGAGCGCGGCGGCCAGGGCGAAGTCTCGGACCATGGTGAACTCCTTTCCGGTTCGGCGGCCAGGCCGCCAGAGTGCTGAGGACGGGTGAAGTCTCGCCAAACCCCCCACCACAACGCACGCACGGAGCGACCGGGCGCCGGCTGCGGCGCATGAACTGCAGCAGCGCGCGACACGCCGCTTGGCAAACGGCAAGCAGGCCGATAGACTGTACGTTCATACAGTATCGAGGCCCTTGCCATGCAACCCGTCTTTCGCAGCAGTTACCGCCCCGCCCGCGCCGTGAACGTGCCCAAGTGGCTGCGCAGCCTCTGGTACTGGTTCTGAGGGGGCCAGCGAATAGGTCCTATGCCGCCGGTTGAGCCAGAGACGCAAGAAGGGCGCCCCAGGGCCTCAAGCCGGGGCGCCATCTATGTTGGATTGCCGGTCAACGACTAGATGTTGGTGCCGGGGTGCGATCGGCAGTGCTCGCAGACCGACTCCCAGCGTCCCTTGCGGAACCGGAAGTACGAACTGACGTGCACGCCGCGCGAAAGCGGGCAGTTCATGGGCATTGGATGCCTCCGTCGATTAAATCGATCGGGGCCGGCCTTGTCCAACACCAATGCAGGGTCTAGACTGCAATTTCTCCGCCAAGAGATGGGTGTTGGGGCCCGCCCCATACCTGAACAGGCCGCTAGCTCATACCTAGCGGCCTTGTTCGTTCATACGCGTCCTGCGCATCGCTCCTCCTTTCCATCAGGGCCCAAGCAACCCGCGACTGCGTCTACATGACGGTCGGTCTGTTGCCTTCGGCGCACTCTCGAATGTGGATTGATGGCTTGGTTATACGTGTTTCGGGGGCGCCATACCAGCACTTCCGTTTTCTCGTGAAAACGAATGTCTACTTCATGCAGGGACTGGCGAGTCAGAAGCCCGACGCCCGCCGCCACGGCCCGACCGCCGGTCCACTTTCCCGCGCCGTCGATCTCCAGCACCGGCAACACCTTCGTACCTTGATCGCTTGAACTTGCTCCATTCGTCCAGCACCAACCCGATGGCAACGATCGCTCCAAGTTCGGACAGCGGGCTTCCGCCTAACGGCAAGCCGCGAATGTGGAACAACGACTCGACGACCTTGAGTGCGGGTTCGACCATTCCCACCCCAAGCAGTACGTATCGGGACATCGCGTTTCTCCAGTTGGCGCGCGTTACGTACTCATCGTCTTGACCACCTGGTCGTTGATTTGCCAGGTGCAAGTAGGTTGCCGAGTTCGAAACATCCCGTAACTGATGGACTTAAGTTCGGCCGAATTCAGCCGATGACCCCGACGGGTGCGTACAACTACTGCGGATCTGCCCTGACGTTGCACTTTCTGCGATGGGTAAAGCTCAGTGACGGCGCCCATCTCTGCCATGGGGCCACCATTGGTGCGAACCGCACGATGGTTGACCAGCGGACCACCATCAGCCGGCTCTTTCTGACACCGCGGTTGCCCGGCCCGCCCCAGTCCAGGTAGCTCACATATGCAACAAGGCGCACCAAGTCGGCAGCCGCCTGCCGAGCAGCGTCAACCCCTCGGGCGGTGGCCTGGCCAGGATCGCTGCCTCGCCCTCATTGACCGGTCCGCCGGTCCCCTCCAGACCTCGAGTTCCCGCAGAAGGGAGAGGCAACGCCGTGCACGTCGCTACAACCAAGTCGCACCCAGCTCAGGGTGAAGGAGGGGAAGGCCGCAGTTAAATCAATGGCCCATGAAAAATCCCCTTGCACGTTGTCTGCACTGTCGTGCACGTTGCAAGGGGATTGTCCTGGCGGAGAGGGTCGGATTCGAACCGACGGTACTGCATAACAGTACACCGGATTTCGAGTCCGGCGCATTCGACCACTCTGCCACCTCTCCTGGTTCGGCTCACCCGCGCGGCTTTCCCGCGTGGTCTTTGGGTGAAGCCGCGTATTCTAGCCGAATCGGCGGCGATGCTCACTCGTACAACGCCGCGGTGTCGTCGTCGCCCCGCATCAGGGCCATCAGCTCGTCGGCAGGCGGCAGCGCGCTGCGGGTGCCGGTAGCGTCCAACAGCAGGTTGGCCAGTTCGCGCTTGTCGTGGTGAAGGGTCAGGATGCGCTCCTCCAGCGTGCCGGCGTTGACCAGGCGGTACACGGTCACCGGCCGCTGCTGGCCGATCCGGTGGGCGCGGCCGCTGGCCTGGTCTTCGGCGGCCGGGTTCCACCAGGGGTCGGCGATCACCACGTAGTCGGCCACGGTCAGGTTCAGGCCGAAACCGCCGGCCTTCAGGCTGATCAGGAACAGCTCGCCCTGCCCGGCCTGGAAGGCATCGACGCGCCGGGTGCGCTCGGCCATCGGCGTGCTGCCGTCGAGGTACTGGTAGGCGATGCCGGCGGCATCCAGCGGCTCGCGCAGCAACGCGAGGAAGTCGACGAACTGGCTGAACACCAGCGCCTTGTGGCCGTTGGCCACCAGCTCGGCCGCCAGCTCGGCGAAGGCCCGCACCTTGGGGCCGGGCCGCGCCAGTTGCGGGCTGACCAGGCGCGGGTCGCAGGCGGCGCGGCGCAGCCGCGTCAGGCCGGCCAGGATGTTCAGGTGCGACTGGCCCGGCGCGTCACCCGCCAGGCTGCGCTCGGCGGCCATCAGCGCGTCACGCCGCAGGGCCTCGTAGTGGGCCTGCTCGGCTGCGTCGCCCTCCACCCGCAGCACGAGCTCGGTGCGCGGCGGCAGGTCGTCCAGCACCTGGGCCTTGGTGCGGCGCAGGATGAAGGGCGCGATCAGGCGGCGCAGCTGGCGCTGGGCCCGCTTGTCCTGCTGGCGTTCGATGGGGCCGGCGAAGCGCTCGCCGAAGCGCGCTGCCGAGCCCAGCAACCCCGGGTTGCAGGCCCGCATGATGGACCACAGCTCGGCCAGCCGGTTCTCGATCGGGGTGCCGGACAAGGCCATGCGGAAGCCTGCCTTCAACGCGAACACGGCCTGGCTGCGCTTGGCGGCGGCGTTCTTGATGGCCTGGGCTTCATCGAGCACCAGCGTGGCCCACTCGCGACCGGCAAAGGCCTCGCCGTCGATCTGCAGCAGTGCATAGGACACCAGCACGACCTGTCCGGCGCGGGCCTCGGCGAGCGCGGCCGAGCGATCGGCCGAGGCGCCCTCCTCGCCGTAGACACTAACGCTGAGTGACGGCGCGAAGCGGCGTGCCTCGGCGCGCCAGTTGCCCATCAGTGAGGTGGGGGCCACCACCAGTGCGGGCCCAGCGGCGGCGCGGGCCAGCAGCACCGCCAGCGCCTGCAGCGTCTTGCCCAGACCCATGTCGTCGGCCAGGCAGGCGCCGAGGCCGGCGTGCGCCAGGCGCAACGCCCACTCGACGCCCTCCTCCTGGTACGGCCGCAGGCGGGCCTGCAAGGTGGCGGGCACGGCCGGCACCAGGCGCTGGGCCTCGTCGAGCCGGGCCAGGCGCGTGGCAAAGGCCGCGTCGTGCTCGACCTGCGTGCCCTGCAGCACGTCGCGCAACCAGGGCGCGGCCACGCTGGGGATGCGCAACGCGGCCAGGTCTTCGCCCTTGGCGCGGCTGGCTTCCGCGACAGCGGCCAGGTCGTCGAGGCGTTCGCGCAGCTCCTGGGTCAGGGCCAGGTAGCGGCCCTCGCCCAGCGGCACGAAGCGGCTGCGCGGGCCGGCTGACGATCCCACCAGCTGCTGCAGGCTCAGCACCAGTTCCTCGTCCACCTTCAGCTCGCCCTGCACGGCCAGCCATTCCTGCCGGGTGTGCACGCGCAGCACCAGCTGGCCCAGGCCGGCGGTCTCCACCCGAAGCGGGCGGCCTTGCGGCCAGTCCAGAGCCACCGCGTCGGGCAGGCGGTGCAGGGCCTCGACCAAGGCCAGCGCCTGCTCGGCGGTGTCCACGCTCCACTCGCATGGGGCGTTGCCATCGGGCGCGGGCAGCAGCGGGCAGGCGTCGAGCACCGCCTCCAGGTGGGCGCGCTCCCGGGCCAGGTCACGCTGCACGCCCAGGCTCTCGTTGCGCAGCGTGGCCACCACGCGAGGGCGGCCGTTGCCGGGGATCAGGCGCGGGCCGTCGGCACGGTAGTCGGCCCCGAAGGGCGCGGCCACCAGGCGCAGTTGCAGGCCGTCGCCCACCGGCACCAGCTCAGCCCGCAGGCGCGAATCGGCCGGCAGCTCGCGCGCCGCCACCGGGCCGGCGGATTCGTCGTCGGTGTGGATGCGAAAGTGCGAGCCCAGGCCGCTCAGCACCTCCTGCAACAGGGCGGCGCCCTGGCGCGGCACATCCAGCCCGCTGGGCCCCAGCAGCTGTGCGACGCGACGCTGCGAGGGCGTCAGGCGCACCAGGCGGGCCCGCTGCGGGCTGTCGCGCAGCACGCAGACCGATTTCAGGGCCTCCAGCTCCTTCTGCTCGGTGGCGTTGGCGGCCCAACGCGGCGAGGCCTCCTCGGGTGCCAGGGCCATCGTGGGCAGCATGCGCACCCGCAGGCGGTCCGCACCCTCGGGTTGCACATCCAGCTCGGGGGCAGCCTCGCTCAACTCGACCAGGGTGTCCGGTGCATCGTCGAAGGCCATCGACGGGTGGCCGACCAGGCCGCCCACGGCCAGCGCCAGGTCGAATCGCAGGGCATGGCCGAAGCGCTCCTGCCGGATCGCGTGCGCCACCGCCACATCCTGCGGCGCCAGGGCCTCGGCGCTGCGCTGCAGGCGAACCAGCGGCACCGGCTTGGGCTTGCCCCAGCCGCGCGGCCCGCGCTTCTGCTCGTGCGGCAACAACTCTTCCGGGCGGCCGTGCCTGTCCAGGCGCAGCAGCCACAGCAGGCGGGTGGCACCGGCCTCGGCCGGCCCGGCGGCCCCTTCAGGCTGGGCCACGGCCTGCAGCGCCGCCAGCGCCACCTGCCAGCGCTCCTGGGCCCCGCCGATGAAGAAGCCGGGCGGCGCCGACTCGCCGCCCAGCACGCGCATGGCGCCGTCGAACAGCGCCTCCAGCGCCGGCAGCCTGGCCTCGCGCAAGCGCGTGGCCAGGTCGGCAGCGGATTGCGCCTCGGCGGGGCTCAGCGGCTCGGCCTGCGCGCCCTGCTTGAGCCAGGCGCGCATCAGCCAGCGCCAGAGATCCAGCGGCGAGGCCTGGCCCGACCCCAGGTGCCGCGCCGGGCGAAAGGGCTGCAGATCGCGCGGCCGCTCGCCCAGGTGCATCTGCAGGGCCAGGGCGATGAAGCCGTAGGGGCTGTCGAGCATGGGCTCGCGGCTGCCGCCTTCGGACAACGCGAACTTCAGTGCCTTGTGCAAGGCCGTGGGCCGGCGCTCGGCCAACAGTGCCATCGCGTAGGCAGTGCCCAGCGCGGGCGGCAGCAGTGCACGGCGCTTGCCGGTGGCCTTGCGCAGCACCGTCAGAGCCTCGTCGAAGCCCTGTTCGGCCTCGCCCCATTGGCCGGCGACCACCCGGCCCGCCGCCACGAAGGCGCGGTACAGCGCCTGGCGGCCGGGCAGGCCATCGGGCATGGCGTCATCGATGGTCGGCGCCAGGATCTCGGGCAGGCGCGCCGCCTCGCCCACCAGCAGCGCATGCTCGGCCATGGCCCAGCGCAGCAGGAAGCTGTCGTCGCTGTGGTCGGCGCGCAGCTGGGTCTCGGCCAGGGCCTGCAGATGCAGGCCCTCGGGCGGCAGCCACAGCGCATCCCACTGGCGAAAACCCAGCATCAGCTGGTCGCGCTGGATGCCCGGGTGCAGGCGGGCGAACAACGTGTCGTCCAGGCCCAGGCCAAGCGCATGGTCGAGCAGCGTGGCCATGCCGTCCACGCCCCAGGGCAGTCGGCGGGTCTGGGTCTCCAGAAAATCCAGCGAGGCGCCGCCCAGGGTCTCCAGCCGCAGCCAGGCCACCGCCACCTCGACCGACGCGAAACGCCCGCCCATGCCCAGCGCCGCGGCCTGCTGCGGGTAGCCGTCGGCCCGGGCCAGCGCATGCCGCAGGCGCTCCAGCGGCACACGCGCCAACAACCGGGCCGACACCTCGGCCAGCCGGCGCGGGTCAACGCGCAAGGCGCCGCCGCGGTGCGCGCCCTCGCTCAGCCAGCCCGCCTCGTGCAGCGCTGCCTGCGCCGCACGCACCATCGGGTCGGTGGGCTTCGGGCTGCCGGTCTCGCGCAGGGCCGGGTCGGCCAACAGCTCCAGCACCCAGCCGCGCTGGCGCGGCGTGGCACCCAGCGCCATGGCGCCGAGCACCTCACGCTGCAGCGGGCTCAGGGCGGCCCAGGCCGCGGCGTGGCCGCTCACGGCCGGGCTGTCAGGCGCATCAGGGAACCAGCCGTGTCTGGCCACCCAGGTAGGGGCGCAGCGCGGCCGGCACGTCGATCGCGCCGTCGTCGTGCTGGTAGTTCTCCAGCACCGCCACCAGGGTGCGGCCGACCGCCAGGCCCGAGCCGTTCAGGGTGTGGACGAACTCGGTCTTGCCCTGCGCGTTCTTGAAGCGCGTCTGCATGCGGCGGGCCTGGAAGGCCTCGCAGTTGGAACAGGAGCTGATCTCGCGGTAGGTGTTCTGCGCCGGCAGCCAGACCTCGAGGTCGTAGGTCTTGGTGGCGGTGAAGCCCATGTCGCCGGTGCACAGCAGCACCACCCGGTACGGCAGGCCGAGCTGTTGCAGCACCGCCTCGGCGTGGCCGGTCATCTGCTCCAGCGCCTCGTGGCTCTTCTCCGGGTGGACGATCTGCACCATCTCGACCTTGTCGAACTGGTGCTGGCGGATCATGCCGCGCGTGTCGCGCCCGGCCGAGCCGGCCTCCGAGCGGAAGCAGGGGCTGTGTGCGGTGAGCTTGATCGGCAGGTCGGCCTCCGACAGCAGCTGCTCGCGCACGCTGTTGGTCAGCGAGATCTCCGAGGTCGAGATCAAGTACTGCTCGGCCTGCTCATCGGCGCCACCTCTCAGCACCCAGAACATGTCCTCCTTGAACTTGGGCAGTTGGCCCGTGCCCTCCAGCACCTCGCGGTTGACGATGTAAGGCGTGTAGCACTCGGTGTAGCCGTGCTCCTGGGTCTGCATGTCCAGCATGAACTGGGCGAGCGCGCGGTGCAGCCGGGCCACCGGCCCCTTGAGGAACGCGAAGCGCGAGCCGGACAGCTTGGCACCGGTGTCGAAATCCAGGCCCAGCGGGGCGCCCAGGTCCACATGGTCCTTCGGGGTGAAATCGAAGACGCGCGGCGTGCCCCAGCGGCGCACCTCGAGATTGGCCTGTTCGTCCGCGCCCACCGGCACGCTCTCGTGCGGCAGGTTGGGCAGGTGCATCAGCATCGTGCTCATCTCGGCCTGCAGGGCATCGAGCCGCTCGCCGCCGGCCTTCAGCTCGTCCGCAATGCCGGCCACCTGGGCCATCAATGCCGACGCATCCCCGCCCTTGCCCTTCAACTGGCCGATCTGCTTGGACAGGCTGTTGCGCTGGGCTTGCAGTTCTTCGGTGCGCACCTGCAGCTGCTTGCGTTCGGCCTCCAGCGCGCTGAAGGCGGGCACGTCGAGAAAGGGCTGCGGGGTCTTGCGGGTGTCGAGCCGCGCCACGACGGCAGGCAGGTCGCGGCGCAACTGGGTGATGTCGAGCATGGTGGGGTCTTTCGGGAAGCTGGGGCGGATTGTAGAAACGGCGCGAGTGATCAGGTCACGGGCGCCGGGTCGCCGGGCAGGGGGCTGGTGGCAGGCGGGCGCGCCACCGGGGGCGGCAGATCAGGATCGAGACGACGACGCCTGGGCCATGGACTTGTCGCCCAGCCCCATCGGCAGGGGAAACTGGGTGGTCTCCTGCACGCCGGGCAGGCGCCGCACCGAGAGGGCGCCCAAACCCTTCAGCCGGGCGATGACGGCGTTGACCAGCACCTCGGGCGCCGAGGCCCCCGCCGTGAGGCCGACGCGCGGCCGGTCGTCGAACCAGGCTGGATCGAGTTCCTCGGCCGAGTCGACCATGTAGGCCGGCGTGCCCAGGCGCTCGGCCAGCTCGCGCAGGCGGTTG
>JADMKA010000140.1 GCA_018780145.1 Vitreoscilla sp.
ACCCGCAGATGATGGCCTTGCGCGGCGGTGCCGACATCGTGGTGGCCACGCCCGGCCGACTGCTGGATCTCGTGCGCCAGAACGCCGTGCACCTGGGCGCCGTGCGCACCCTGGTGCTCGACGAGGCCGACCGCCTGCTCGCGCTGGGCTTCGCCGACGAACTCGCCGAGGTGCTGGAGCTGCTGCCGGGGCATCGCCAGACGGTGCTCTGCTCGGCCACCTTCCCCGGTGCTGTCAAGGCATTGGCCGACACGCTGCTGCGCGACCCGGTGGCCGTACAACTGGCCGCCATGGCCGCCACCCGGCCGGACATCCGGCAGCGTGCCATCGTGGTCGACGAGCCCCGCCGCACCGCCTTGCTGAAGCACCTGGTGCAGCAGGCCGGTGACGAGCGCGTGCTGGTCTTCGTCGCCACCCAGTACGCCACCGAGCACGTGGCCGACAAGCTGCAGCGCGCGGGCCTGAGCGCTGCGGCCTTCCATGGCGACCTGAGCCAGGGCGCGCGCACCGCCACGCTGGAGGATTTCAAGGCCGGCCGCATCCAGGTGCTGCTGGCCACCGACATGGCCGCCCGTGGCCTGCACATCGACGCCTTGCCGCTGGTCGTCAACTACGACCTGCCGCGCGCCGCCGAAGACCACATCCACCGCATCGGCCGCACCGGCCGCGCCGGCGGCAGCGGCGACGCGATCAGCTTCATCACGCCCGCCGCCGAGGCCCATTTCCGCCTGATCGAGAAACGCCAGGCGCTGCGGGTGCCGCGCGAGACCGTGCCGGGCTTCGAGCCACAGGCCACCGCCGACGCATCCGCACCCATGGGCCCCGGAACCGGGCTGGACCCGAACGGCGGCGTCAAGGGCCAACGCAAGAGCAAGAAGGACAAGCTGCGAGAGGCCGCCGCAGAAGCCACTGCAGAAGCCGCCGCCCCGGCCCCGCGCAAAGCCCGCGCGCCCCGCTGACCAGGCGCAGACCCTGGACCCTGAATGAGCAACCCCTACCGCCCGACCTCGCGCCGCCAGCGCCTGGTCATCATCGCCGTGACCGTGGCCACCGTGGTCGGCCTGTGGATGCTGCTGATCTACCGGCCCGGCTGGAAGGTGCAGCCCATCCCCGGCACGCCGCTGGCCCCCTGCGCCCCCGGGCAGACCACCGCCTGCGTGGGCGGGCAGGCCAACGTCATGCTGCTGCCGGCGGCCCCGCCCGCGTCGGGGGCCAGCCGCTGAAGCGCCCGCTCATCGAGCAAACACCTGCCCGATGTCGGCGAAGGCCTTGAACTCCAACGCGTTGCCGGAGGGGTCGAGAAAAAACATCGTGGCCTGCTCGCCCACCTGGCCCGCGAAACGGACCTGCGGCTCGATGATGAAGGGCACGCCGGCAGCGCGCAGCCGGCCTGCCAGCGCCTCCCAGTCGGCCATCGCCAACACCGCGCCGAAGTGGCGTACCGGCACGTCCTCGCCATCCACAGGGCTGGTGTGGCGGTGACCACATTCGTCCGGCGCGAGGTGCGCCACGATCTGGTGGCCGTGGAAGTTGAAGTCGATCCAGTTCGGCGAGCTGCGGCCCTCCGGGCAGCCCAGCAGACCGCCGTAGAAGGCGCGGGCCTTTTCGAGATCGTGCACCGGGAAGGCGAGGTGGAACAGGGCAGGCACCTCCATGGGGGCTCCTCGTGCGTTCAGGCCGGCTCGACCTGCAGCGCACGGTACTTGAACTCGGGGATCTTGCCCACCGCCAAGTGGCCCGATCGCCCACAATCGCGCCATGGACGAGGTCGACGCGGTCGTCATCGGCGCCGGGGTAGTAGGGCTGGCCTGCGCCCGAGCGTTGGCGCGCTCGGGCCGCGAGGTGGTGGTGCTGGAGAGCGAAAACGCCTTCGGCACCGCCACCAGCGCGCGCAACAGCGAGGTCATCCATGCCGGGCTGTACTACCCTGCGGGCTCGCTGAAGGCCTGCCTGTGCGTGCAGGGCAAGCGCTTGCTCTACGACTTCTGCGAGCGTCACGGCGTGGCCCACCGGCGCTGCGGCAAGCTGGTGGTGGCCTGCACGACAGGCGAGTTGCCCGCACTGCTCAAGCTGCGGCAGGCGGCCGAGGCGAATGGGGTGGCCGACCTGCGATGGCTGAGCAGCGACGCGGCGCGGGAGCTGGAGCCCGCCCTGGCCTGCGAAGCCGCGCTGCTGTCGCCGTCGACCGGGATCGTCGACAGCCACGGCCTGATGCTGGCCCTGCTGGGCGATGCGGAGGCCCATGGCGCCATGCTGGCGCTGTGCTCGCCGGTCGACAGCGGCCAGGTGGTGGCCGGTGGCATCGAGCTGGCGGTGGGCGGCGAGACCGCCACCCGGCTGCGCGCCCGCACGGTGGTCAACGCCGCCGGCCTCGGAGCCTGTGCACTGGCGCGCCGCATCGACGGCCTGGCCGCCGAGCAGGTGCCGCCGGCCTTCTATGCGCAGGGCGCCTACTTCACGCTGTCAGGCGCCGCACCCTTCTCGCACCTGATCTACCCGGTGCCCGGTGAGGCCGGCCACCTGGGCGTGCACCTCACCCTGGATCTGGGCGGCCAGGCCCGCTTTGGCCCCAGCCTGCGCTGGGTGCATGGCGTGGACTACCGCGTCGACCCCGCCGATGGCGCCGGCTTCGAGGCGGCCGTGCGCCACTACTGGCCCGGGCTGCCGGCAGGCGCACTGCAGCCGGGCTATGCCGGCGTGCGGCCAAAGATCACCGGCCCGGGCGTGCCGGCAGCGGACTTCCGCATCGACGGCCCGGCGCGCCACGGCGTGCCGGGCCTGGTGAACCTGTTCGGCATCGAGTCGCCAGGGCTCACCGCCGCCCTGGCCATCGCCGACGAGGTGGTCGCGCGCCTGTCCTGAAAGGGATGCGGGCCGCCGCGGGTCAGCCCACGGTACCAAGCAGGCGCCCGATCAGCTCGCGCATTTCGTCGAGGGCCTCGGGCCCGGCCCGCGTGGCGCGCTGCAGGGTCTCGCGCTCGAGTTCCCTCAGCCGCCACTCCAGCTCGCACACGATGGTCGTCACCTCCAGCTGCAACTGAGGGTCTTGCAAGGAACCCAGCTCGGACAGGATCTGCTCCGGGCTCGCTGCGTTCAGGCCGGTGCTGGAGAACGCCATCTGGATGCGCAGCATGCGCTGCACGCCGGCCTCCAGCGTGGCGCGGCGCTCGCCGCGCGCAGCGGCAATGCGTTCGTCGATCCAGTCCCTCGTCTTGGCAAAGCGGTGCAGGGTCTGGACGATCCGTGCCACCCGCGGCACGGCGTCGTCCAGCGGGGCGGGCGTGGCCAGCGTGTTGATCGGCTCGTCGCTGGTGAAAGCGGCGGCGGTCACCTCCTCCACCAGCGCAGGGTCGAACTCGCCGGTGATCAGCTGGGTGGCCACGCGAGCCCGCGTCAAAGGCGTCAGGCCGGACTCGATCAACGCCATCAGCCACTCTGCGATCGCGAGGATCTGCCCGTTCAGCGTGAACCTGTCGCCGGCGACCCCGCGCGGGTAGCCGAAGCCGTCGAGCCGCTCGTGGTGCAGCAGCACCGCCTCCGCCACTTCGCGGCCGGCGCCTTCCATGTTCTTCAGCACCCGATGGCCGACGACCGGGTGGGTCACGATGTGGCGCCATTGCTCCGGCTGCAGGCGGGCTCCGCGCTTGAGGAACTGCGGGTCGATGTAGAGCTCGCCCACATCGTGCACGAGGCCGGCGAAGGCCAGCAGCCGGTGCCGGTCGACATCGCCCGGGAACAGGCGGCGTGCCAGCGCCATGGACAGCATTGCCACACCCACCGTGTGCCGAAGGCGGTCGCCCTGGTAGTCGCTGTAGACGGTCAGCAGCGACTGCACCGGCATGGTCAAGCGAAGCTTGCCGAGCGAGACAGGCACTGGCTGGGCGCGTTCGTTGGCGCACAGTGCGGCCAGCAGGGCGTGCTGGTCGAGCAATTCTTCGGCCATCGGACCGAAAGCCTCGGGTATCACCCCGTCGACCACACGCACGCAGTCTTCCAGCGGTTTGGCGAGCTTGTGCTGGAGCAGACGCTCGCGCACCTCGGGGGCGATGCGCGCCCCCTTGGCCAGCAGCTTCATGCCGTTGCTGGCGATGATGTCCTCGCTGGCCTCGACCTCGCGTTTGCCAGCCGTCTCGACCACATGGTCGAGGTAGTGGGGGTTGACGCTGTCCGAATCTGCGTCACTTGTGCTCAAGCCGAATCACTCCTGACATCACTGTCGGGTGATTCTGACCCATGTCGGGCCCGGGCTGAATCGGAGGCCGTGCTTGCCAACGGGTCAATGCAACACGAGCAGTGGCAACTGGCTGCGCGCCAGCACGTTCTTGGTGTGCGAGCCGAACAACAACTCGCCGAACGCGCCCCGGCCATGGGTGACCATCACGATCAGGTCGCAGTGGTGATCTCGGGCCGCCTGAACGATGGCATCGTCGACCAGCTGGGTGCGCACGAAGTGCCCGTGGAAGGTGACCCCGGCCGCCGCGGCCCGGGCTCGAAACTCGGCCAGCACCTTGCGCGCGTGGCTGGCGGCAGCCGCTTCGGCCTCCGCGTTCTCGCGCAGCACCACCGACGGGTGGCGGCCCACCGAGGGCAAGGTGATGTCCGGCTCGGCCACGAAACCGGTGATCGCCGCATTGAGCTTGCGGGCCAGGCCGATGCTGGCGCTCATCGCGCGCTCGGAGATCTCGGTACCGTCGACAGGAACCAGCAGGTGTTCGTACATGGCGCGTCCTCCTTGGGGGGATGGGTTCGCGCTCGACTCTACTCGCCACCCGGCGGCGAGTCTTGAGGGGCGTCAACCACCCACCGCGCGGGCGGTGGGGGTTCAGTCACTCACTGCGAGGCGGCAGAGGCCGGGGCGGGAGCTGCGGCCGGGGCCGAAGCGGCATGGGGTTCTTCAATGCCGTGCTTCTCGCCACTGATGTCGATGTCTCCGCCCTTGGAGAGCATGTACATCGCAACGGCTGCGAAGACGGCGAAAGCGACGATGAGTTTCCACATGGTGTTGGGTCCTGGGGTTGAATGCGCGAAGGATAGCGGGGGTGGCTGACGTGGAGGTTGCAGCGCTGAAATGAAAACAGGCGGCCATCGAGGCCGCCTGTGGGGTGTGGAGGGCGCCCGAAGGCGCCCTCGCGATCAGTCTTGGGCGTAGATGTCCACGTCCTTGGTTTCCTTGACGAACAGCATGCCGACCACGAAGGTGAGGCTGGCGATGATGATCGGGTACCACAGGCCGTTGTACATGTTGCCCGTCTGCGCCACGATGGCCAGGGCCGTCGCCGGCAGCAGGCCGCCGAACCAGCCGTTGCCGATGTGGTACGGCAGGCTCATCGAGGTGTAGCGGATGCGCGTCGGGAACATCTCCACCAGCATCGCCGCGATCGGGCCGTAGACCATGGTCACGTAGATCACCAGCAGCGTCAGGATGCCGACGACCAAGACCTTGTTGATCTTCGCCGGATCGGCCTTGGCCGGGTAGCCGGCGGCCTTCAGCGCTTCGCCAACGGCCTTCTTGAACTCGCCGTCCTTCTTCTTGGCTTCGTCAGCCGGCAGGCCCGTGGAGGCGTAGCTTTCGACCACGGTCTCGCCGATGCTGATCTTGGCCGGGCCGGTGCCCACCACGTTGTCGTAGCTCACCGAGTTGGCCGACAGCACCTGCTTGGCGATGTCGCACGAGCTGGTGAACTTGACCGTGCCCGTCGGGTTGAACTGGAACGAGCACTCCTTCGGATCGGCCGTGACCACCACCTTGGCGGTGGCTTGCGCCTTGGCCAGGTCGGGGTTGGCGGCTTCCGTCAGCGCCTTGAACAGCGGGAAGTAGGTGACCGCGGCGATCAGGCAGCCGGCCATGATGATGGGCTTGCGGCCGATCTTGTCCGACAGCGCGCCGAACACGATGAAGAACGGCGTGCCCAGGATCAGCGACGCGGCAATCATCAGGTTGGCGGTGACCCCATCGACCTTCAGCGCGCCCGTCAGGAAGAACAGCGCGTAGAACTGGCCCGTGTACCAGACCACGGCCTGGCCGGCGGTCAGGCCGACGAGCGCCAGGATCACGATCTTCAGGTTCTTCCACTGGCCGAAGGATTCGGTCAGCGGGGCCTTGGAGGTCTTGCCCTCTTCCTTCATCTTCTTGAAGGCGGGCGATTCATTCATGCTCAAGCGGATCCACACGCTGATGGCGAGCAGGAAGATCGAGACCAGGAACGGGATGCGCCAGCCCCACTCGTTCCAGTCCTTCTCCGGCAGCCAGGTGCGGACACCCAGAATCACCATCAGGGACAGCAGCAGGCCGACGGTGGCCGTGGTCTGGATCCACGAGGTGTAGGCACCGCGCTTGCCGTGCGGGGCATGCTCGGCCACGTAGGTGGCAGCGCCACCGTACTCACCGCCGAGGGCCAGGCCTTGCAGCATGCGCAGGCCGATCAGGATGATCGGGGCCGCGATGCCGATGGAGGCGTAGTTGGGCAGGATGCCGACGATGAAGGTCGACAGGCCCATGATCAGGATGGTCACCAGGAAGGTGTACTTGCGGCCGATCATGTCGCCGAGGCGGCCGAACACCAGCGCACCGAAGGGGCGCACGATGAAGCCGGCGGCGAAGGCCAGCAGCGAGAAGATGGTCCGCGATGCCGGATCCAGTGCCGAGAAGAACTGGTTGCCGATCACGACGGCCAGAGTGCCGTAGAGGTAAAAGTCGTACCACTCGAACACCGTGCCGAGCGAGGAAGCGAAGATGACCTTCTTTTCCTCTTTCGTCATCGGCGTTGCTGCCGCTGAAGTTGCCATGAATGTCTCCTGTGAGCCCTTGTGCCACCACCTTGACGGCACATGGGCGCACTATCGGAGCCGGCTCTGACCGAGGTCTGACACCAAGCTGATGCCTGGCTGACAAACTCGGGCCAAACCCTGAGGGTGGCTTTCGCGATGTGAGACTAAGGGGCGGACCAAGGGTTTTGCCCAATCAGGGCGCGGCCTCGGCGGCCAGCAGGTCGTCGCGCAGCATCGGCAAGGCATCCAGGCCCCAGTAGAGGCGGCCTCGCGCCACGAAAGTCGGCACGCCGAACACGCCCGAGGCGATGGCGGAATCGGTCAGCGCGCGCAACTCTGCCTTGACCTCGTCTCCCTCCGGGTCGCGCATCGGCGCCAGCTCCCCACGCAGGGCCGCCAGCCGGGACGGCTCGTTGGGGTCGGCGCCGTCGCCTCGCCATACGTGGCGCATCAGCAGCTCGACCACGCGCCGGTTCGGCATGCGCCCGGCGGGCCCGCAGGCCAATGACAGGCGCAGCAGCGCGAGCGGGTTGAACGGGTGCGGCGCCGGGCAGCGCATCGTGCCCTGGCCCAGCTTCGCCGCCAACCAATCCACCTGCCGAAAGGTCCACTCGCGTTTGGGCGGTATCTCCGCCGGGCCCTTGTGGCCGTGGGCCTTGAGCAGGCCGGCGAACAGCACCGGCCGGTACTCGACCACATGGCTGACACCCTCCAGCGCCTCGGGCAGGTGCTCGAAGGCCAGGTAGGCGAAGGGCGAGACGACGTCGAAATGGAAGGTGATCGGTGTCATGCGGCGGGCTCCTGGGGGGGCACACCTTGCCGACGGCGTGGGCCCAGCAGGCGCCAGACCTTCAGGCGCTCAGGGTCGCTCATCGTCGACCAGGCGGTGATCTCGTCGATGCTTCGGAAACAGCCCTCGCACCACCCGGTGCTCGCATTCAGCTTGCACACGCTGGTGCAGGGCGAGCGGACTCCGGCGGGCTTGGGTGCCGGCGTGGTCATGCCTGCACCACGTCCGCCACGGGCGCGCCGGTGAGCCGCTCCAGATCCGCCGGCGCCAACCGGAACACCCCGTTCGGGTGGCCCGCCGCGGCCCAGACCTCGCCAAAACGGAACAGCTCGCGGTCGATCAGCGTCACCGGTGGCGTGGCATGCCCCAGCGGCGCCACGCCACCGATCGAGTAGCCGGTCTTGGCCTTGACGAAATCGGCATCGGCGCGGCCGATGGGGCCCACCAGGCCGGCCACCTTCTTCTCGTCGACCCGCTTGTCGCCCGAGGCCACCACCAGCACCGCCGCGTCGTCCGCCCGGCGGCGGAAGATCACGCTCTTGGCGATCTGGCCGGTGGCCAGGCCCAGCGCCTCGGCGGCCTCCTGGCAGGTGCGGGCCGGCACGCTCAGCCACTGCGGCGCGTGCGGGTGGCCCCGCTCGGCCAGCAGGCGGGTGACCTGGGCGAAGGCTTCGTGCGGGGAATCGGTGGTGGGGTCGGCTGCCATGGTCGGATTGTCGCCGCGCGACAATCCCCCCATGACCCACGCCCCCGACACCGTGATCGCGGACACCGTGGCCTGGCTGGAGAAGGCCGTCATCGGCCTCAACCTGTGCCCCTTCGCCAAGAGCGTGCACGTGAAGGGCCAGATCCGCCATGTGGTCAGCGAGGCCCCCACACCCGAGGCCCTGCTGGCCGAATTGGCCACCGAGCTGCGCCACCTCGCCGCCACCGACCCCGAGGTGACCGACACCACCTTGCTGATCCTGCCGGGCCTGCTGGCCGACTTCCTCGACTTCAATGATTTTCTCGGCGCCGCCGAGGCCTTGCCGGCCGAGCTCGGCCTGGACGGCGAGATCCAGATCGCCAGCTTCCACCCGCAGTTCCAGTTCGCCGGCACCACGCCGGACGACATCACCAACTTCACCAACCGCGCGCCCTACCCCACGCTGCACCTGATCCGCGAGGCCAGCATCGACCGCGCGGTGGAGGCCTTCCCCGAAGCCGAGACGATCTTCGAGCGCAACATCGAGACGATGGAGCGCTTGGGCCAGGCGGGCTGGGCCAAGCTGTTCCCGTCGACGCGCTGAGAGACAATCGCGGCCCTGCTCCCACCGCGTCATCACCTGTGTCCGACCGCCTGGCCGTCCTGCCCCAGTACCTGTTGCCCAAGCAGGCCCTCACCGCGCTGGCCGGCGCCCTCGCGCGGCGCGAGCTGGGCGCGTTGACCACCGGCGCCATCCGCCGCTTCGTGGCCCGCTATGGGGTGAACATGGCCGAGGCGGCCGAGCCCGACATCGCCACCTACAGCAGCTTCAACGCGTTCTTCACCCGGCCGCTGAAGCCCGGTGCGCGGCCCCTGGCCGATGCGCGGCTGATCTGCCCGGTGGACGGCGCCATCAGCCAGTTCGGTGCGATCGACGGCGACCAGGTCTTCCAGGCCAAGGGCCACCGCTACAGCACCACCGCGCTGGTGGGCGGTGACGCCACGCTGGCGGCGCGCTTCGCCAACGGCCACTTCGCCACGCTGTACCTGAGCCCGCGCGACTACCACCGCATCCACATGCCGTGCGACGGCCGGCTGGTGCGGATGATCCACGTGCCCGGCGCGCTGTTCTCGGTGAACCCGACCACCGCGCGCGGCGTGCCCGGGCTGTTCGCCCGCAACGAGCGGGTGGTGTGCCTGTTCGAATCCGAGGCCGGCCCGTTCGTGCTGGTGCTGGTGGGCGCCACCATCGTCGGCAGCATGGCCACCGTGTGGCACGGTGTCGTGAACCCACCGCGGCCCGGGCGCTTGCGCGAGTGGAGCTACAGCGACCCGAACCTCAGCCTTCGCCAGGGCGAGGAGATGGGGCGCTTCCTGCTCGGCTCGACGGTGGTGTTGCTGTTCCCGGCCGGCCCGTTGCGCTTCAACCCGGCCTGGGTGCCGGGCGGCGCGATCCGCCTGGGCGAGGCGATGGCCGGGTTGCACGACCAGCCCCCACATTCGGCACGCGGCCCGGCCGGCTGAGCTCGCTGCGGCTACTCGTAGGCCAGCGCGTCGCGCGCCGACAAGCGCATCACGCGCTGCACGGCCAGCGCCACGGCGGCCATCCCCACCAGCAAGCCGGCAGCGACGATGGCGAGGCCCTTGGGCGAGAGGTGAAATGGCACGGTGGCATGCAGCAGCATACGCCCGGCGGCCGCGCCAAACAGCGATATCAGCGCCGCGGCCAGCGCCAGCGACAGCAGCGCGGCCAGCAGGGCCACGGCCGCGCCTTCGGCGAGAAACATCGTGCCGATGTCGCGCCGCGTGGCGCCGAGCGAGCGCAGCACACCGATCTCGCGCGTCCGCTCGAGCACGCTCAGCGCCGTGCTGGCGGCCAACCACAGCCCCCCGACCAGCGCCGCCGCCAGCGCGATCATGCGGATGACGCCGCCCACCACGGCCACATGCTCGTCCAGCGCGTCGCGCACCCGATCGCGAGTGATCACCTGGGCCGGCGTGTGCTGCGCGTCCACCAGGGCCTGGTCCAGCGCGCGGGCTGGTGGCAGCAATGGCACACCCTCGCGCACCTGAACTCGCAGCGACGATGCGGCATCGCCCATGCCGGTGACGGCTTCGAAGGTGGCCTGCGGTGCGATCAGCGTGGCCTGTCCAATGGCCTCGACCAAACCGACGACGCGCACCGTGGCCTCGCGCTCGCCGTGGCGCAGGCGCACCGGCGCGTCCAGGCGGAAGGCCGGGTGCTGTGCCAGCAGGTAGCGGGTGGCCAACAGCTCGTCGGTCGCGTCGTCGCGCGGCAGGCGGCCCTCGACCACCGGGCGGCGCTGCAGGGCCGAGTGCGGCGGATAGCCGGCCAGCGCAATGCGCGTGTCGGCGCCTTCAGCCGACGTTGGCGCGGCATCCACCAGCGACACCCCCGCGCGCCGCCAGGCCTCGGCCACCTGCACCTCGGGCAGAGCACGCGCCAGCGCCTCCAGCACGGCCGCTGGCGCCGGCCGCTGCAACACCAGCTCGATGTCGTGGCCCTGGTTCGCCAGGCTGGCATCGACCACGGCCATCACCGCCTCGTGGTTGCTGTGCGTCGTCAGCACCAGCGCGCCGCCGCTGGCCAGGGCCGCCACCATCAAGGCCAGGCGCCAGGGCCGCCGGAAGCTGTTGCGCAGTGCCAGCGTCCAGCGCCTGTCGCCCGGCAGGCGCAGCCAGCGCGCGCGCCGCCGGCCGGTGCCACCCGGCACGCCGACCCCCGCGTCGGACATCGCCTGCTGCGGCGTCATGCGCGCCGCGCGCCAGATCGGCCAGCCGACCGAGCCCAGCGGCAACAACAGCGCCAGCGCCCAGGCCAGTGCGCGCCAGGGCAGCGCCACCTGCGTAGACGCCAGATCGATGTTCAGCTCGGCCACCTCGTAGGCCACCAGGGCCTGGCCCAGCGCCGCGCCAAGCGGCACCGCCACCAGCGCGCAGGCCAGCACCAGCGGCCCTGCCAAGGCGAGGTACTGCGCCGCGATCTGCGCCCGCCGCGCGCCCAGCGACTTCAGGATGCCGACCACCCGCAGCTCACGCCGCATCCACAGCGACACCATGTAGGCGCTCCAGGCCGCGCTGCAGAGAAAGGCGATGGCCGACAGCACGCCCAGCACGCGCAGCATCGCCGTCATCAGCAGGGCATGCGGGTGTTGGGCCATCCCCGTCTCGACGCGCAGCGGTGCCCGGCCGACGCTGCCAGCCCACGCGGCCAGGCGCTCGCCCTGCTCGGTGGCCTCACCCCAGTTGCCGCGCCGTGCCAGCTTGACCAGCAACTGGTCGGGCCGGCCGGCCGGCACCAGACGCGCCGCCACGCTCGGCGAGGCCCAGGCATAGACCATCTGCTCTTGCGTGCTCGGCGCCACGCCCGGGTCGTGCAGCCAGCCGGCCAGCGGCAGGCTCACCTCGGCGCCAGACGAGTTGCGCAGCGCCAGTTGCGCGCCCGGCTGTGCCCCGAGCAGGCCTTGGCCCGATCGCTCGACCCACAGCCCGGCATCGGCTTCGGCAGCGCGCGCCTCGTGGCCATGGACCCGCGCCACGGCCTGGGCCAGTGGGTCGCGAACGATGCTCAGGTGCAGTGGAAACTCGCGCCCCTGGCTGCCGGTGATGCGCACGAAGCTCACGCGGCGCGCCGCCACCGCCGCCACACCGGGCTGGGCCGCGACACGGGCCAGCCAGGCATCGTCGACCTGGTCGAACCACAGCACCAGATCGGGCGCGTTCGCGCCGCTGAAGCTGGCGTCGATCTCACGCTGCAGCACCGTGCGCGCGTCCAGCGCGGCCACCATGCCGGCCGTGCCCAACATCAGCACCAGCGCGATGAGGCCGATCTGCGTGCGGTAGGCGCGCAGATCGGCAAAGGCCTTGCGCCAGAGGCTGGTCATGCAGCGGCGGCCGTCGTCACGCGCTCATCGGACACGATCTCGCCGTCGCGCAGGCGGATCACACGCTGCGAGGCGCGCGCGAGCGTGTCGTCGTGCGTCACCAGCAGCAAGGTCTTGCCCTCGCGGGCGAGCGAACTGAAGAGTTCGGTGACTGCCGCGGCGGTCTCGGTGTCCAAATTGCCGGTGGGCTCGTCAGCCAAAAGCAGCGGTGGGTCGTTGGCCAGCGCGCGGGCGATGGCCACCCGCTGCTGCTGGCCGCCCGAGAGCATGGCCGGCAGCTTGCTCGCCTGGTCGGCCACATCAACGCGGTCCAGCAGCGCGAGCGCGCGGCGCGGCCGTTCCGCCCTTGGCACCTGGCCCACCAGGTCCATCGCGATCTGCAGGTTTTCGGCCACCGTCAAGGTGGGCAGCAGCTGGAAGAACTGGAACACCACGCCGACCTGCCGCCCGCGCCAGCGTGCCATCGCGTCTTCGCTCAGGCTGCCGAGGTCGGTGCCGGCGACCTGCACGCGGCCTCCATCGGCTCGGTCCAGCCCGGCCACGAGATTGAGCAAGGTGGATTTGCCGCTGCCCGACTTGCCCAGCACTGCCACCTGCTCGCCGGCCTCGACGCGCAGCGTGACACCGCGCAGCGCGCGATGCGCCGTGCCCCCAGCCAACGCGTAGCTGCGTTGCACATCGTCGAGCGCGATGATCATGCGGCGGGCCCCCGGCGGTTCGCCCGCCTGTTGAAAGCGCGCATCCTAGCCCTTGGGGCCCGTACCCCGGCACCGGGTGCTCCATCACGCGGCGAAGAAGCCCTCAACCAATTCGAAGTGCTCGGCCACGTTCAGCGCCGGCGCATGGCCGCAGCCGGCGATGGTGACGAGCTGGGCGCGCGGGCCGCGGCGGCGCATCTCTTCGGCGACCTCGGGCTCGAGCAGATCCGAGTTTTCGCCGCGCAGGCACAGCACCGGGATGTCCAGCGTGTCCCAGGCCTCCCACTGGTCGTAGTCGGTGGGGTGGGCCTCGAACTGCCGGACCATTGCCGGGTCGTAGTGCGGCGTCACCCGGCCGTCGGGCAGGCG
Source organism: Vitreoscilla sp. (assembly GCA_018780145.1). Classification (GTDB taxonomy): domain Bacteria; phylum Pseudomonadota; class Gammaproteobacteria; order Burkholderiales; family Burkholderiaceae_C; genus Ideonella. The sequence goes on from JADMKA010000140.1 coordinate 13,216, forward strand.
GCGGGTGGAGGTCTCGGTGAGGCGGCGCCACTGTGCGTCCGTCAAGAAGCCATACGGCGCGTAGACCGTGCGGAAGTAGGCCTCCAGCTCGCCCATGGTGGCGAAGGCCGGCGGGTGGCCGGCGTAGCTGCGGATGCGCTGCACCGCCGCCGGAGCCAGGCGCGGGCCGATGTCGTTGAGCACCAGCCGCCGGATGCGGCCGCGCAGGCTGGTAGCAGCCGCGCGCAGGCCGATGGCGCCGCCCATCGAGGTGCCCAGCCAGTGGACGCTGGCGAGGCCCAACTGGTCCACCAGCGAGGTCGCCAAGGCGGCATAGAAGCTGAGGCAGTACTCGCGTTCCGGCTCGGGGCTCCACTGGCTGAGGCCCCGGCCGATCGTGTCCGGGCAGATCACCCGGTAACGTGCCGACAGGTGCCCGGCGATGTCGTCCATGTCGCGCCCGGTGCGCGCCAGGCCGTGCCAGGCGATGACGGTTTCACCCTGTGCCGCGCCCCACTCGGTGAAGTGCAGTTCGCGGCCCTCGCAGGTGAGGTAGCGGGAGGTGAAGCTCGTCATCGCAGGCCTGCGCCGGTCAGTCGGGGATGGACAGCGTGTTGCCGCTGAAGCCGATCAGGTCACCCCCAGCCGGGGCCGCCTGGATCGGCGGCACGTTGGCCGCCGTCAGCGCCGGCGCAGCGCCGCTTACGCCGCCGCGTGGCACGGTGCGCACCACCTGGCTGGGCGGCAGCGCGGTGCCGTCCTTCAGGTGCGCCCACATCGCGTCCAGCGCCCGGTTGAAATACACGTGCAGCGGGATGTACCGGGTGTCGTAGCCCAGCAGCACGCCGAAGCCGATGAAGCTGTCGAAGTGCTGGGCGTTGGTGACCTCCACATAGCGGGTATTGCCCACGTTGCCGCCGTGCGACTGGTTCTTGGCGAACCAGGCGCGTGCGGTGTGGTTGACGGGCAGCAGCGCGTCGTTGCGGCCGGCCACGATCAGCGTCGGCTTGCCGTGCACGCGGGCGTTCAGGCGAACCTCGTCCACCCCGGCCTTCACGCGATCCGACAGAGCCTTCATCGTGCCGGTCAGCGGCAGGTTGCTCACCGCGTCGCGGCCGGTGGCCAGCGAGCGCAGGCAAAGCGCGCCGTCCAGCCCGAAATCGGCCAGGCCGGTGCTGGGCGAGGTGGCCAGGAAATCCAGCCGCGCTCCGCCCACCGAGGGGTTGTAGACGATGTTCACGCCGCTGGTCGGCGGCACGCCGTTGCCGCTGGCGAAGATGCCCGCCTGCACCACGCCCACCTGCGGGATCACCGCACCGGTGGCGTCGGTGTTGGCCAGGCTGTAGCCGCACACGTTGTCCAGCACGCTGAAGCGGCCGGCCGCGTTGACGTAGGTGTAGGCGATCGAGTTGGTCGCGAAGCGGAAGTGCGACTGCTGCAGGAAGTTGCTCTCCGCCTGCCAGCCATGGGCCAGCATGCGGGCCAGCGCATCGTCGGCCTGCTGCTCCAGCGTGGCGCCGTTGACCAGGCCCTTGGCGGCCAGCGCGGCGCAGCGGTTCTGCGCCGAGGTGGTGTAGGCCGCCGGCCAGAACGCCGGGTTCACCGACAGGCCGGCCTGCGAGGACAGGATCGCGCAGGGCTGGTAGACATTGGCGAAGGTGAAGTAGTCCACCAGCGGGCGGCCGGTCTTCACCGCCGCGTTGCTGCCCTGCTGGACCACCAGCTGGTTGGTGCCGCGGGCCTGCCCGTTGGGCTCGCTCACCGCGATGCCGTCGATCAGGCCCTCGGTGTCCAGCTCGGCCGCGGCCAGCGCGGCGCCGCCCCCGTTGGAGACGCTGCTGGCGATGACCAGGGTGTTCTTGGCGTTCAGCGTGGCGCGGTGGCCGCCGGGGTTCTTGGGGTCTGGCTTGCCATAGCGCTCGTTGAGCACGTAAAGGGCGAAGCGCACGGCATCCAGCGTGTTGAGGCCCCAGTCCTTCTCGGGGTTCTGCTGCGAGTGGGCGTGCTTGTAGGCCACCCGGTTCGGCGTGGCGGCGTTGAAGGCGGCGCGCTCGTCGTCGCCGACGTCGGCCACGAACAAGGGCTCGTACTGGTCGGTGGCGGCATCGAACAGCGTGCCGTCGCGCGCGGTCACCGCGTTGCTCACCAGATCGTGGATACCGTTGCCGCTGCCCTTGTCGGTGTAGGCCACCGCGCAGCCGCGCTTCAGGCCCCAGTCGCCCGAGCTGCCGATGGCGCCGTAGATGCCGCGCGAGCCGGAGGAGGTGGCGGTGACGATGCACGCCGCCTCGGGGTTGAAGCTGTCGGGCACCTGCACCATCAGCGTCACGTTCTGCCGGGCCGTGCCGTTGTCGGCCCAGACGATGTACTCGCGGCCGGCGATCTTGCCTTCGCCCAGCGTGTCGTTGCCGTTCACGTCGATGTTGGGGCCATAGAACACCGTGAAGCCGCCGCCCAGCGTGGGGTCGATCAGCGCACGGTAGTTCACGTAGATGGCGTTGCGTCGCAGCTCGGCCGGCGTCGGGTGGAACGGATCCACGTAGGCCGGCGTGGCACCGAGCAGGCCGCTCTTGCCGAGCCCGGCGGTGAGCAGATCATTGGTCACGCCGTCGTAGACCGCTTCGGCGATCGGCCCTCGCAGCACGGCGGGGCGGACGTTCGGCGGGGCGGCATGCGCGATCAGCGGGCCGCAGGCGACGAGGGCGGCGGTGGCCGCGCAGGTGAGGGAACGGGTCATCATGTCTCTCCAGGGTGTTGGAATGTCAGGCCGTCGGATCCGTCTTGCCCCGAGCACGCAGCCGGCCCACCACGCCGCTCGGAAAGTGGTACACGCAGAGCACGAAGCCCAGCCCCAGCCAGAGCAGCCAGCGGTCGGGCGAAACGAAGGGGCCGAGCACCGGCACCTGGGCCAGCCAGCCGCCCTCGCCGCCGACCAGCTTGAGCAGGTCCTGCAGGTAGTTCTGTGCGAACACGAAGATCACCGATCCGACGACCGCGCCGTACATCGTGCCCATGCCGCCGATGACGACGATCAGCAGGATGTCCAGCATGATCTCGAAGCTGAGCGTGGTGTCCGGGCCGGTGTAGCGCAGCCAGATGGCCAGCAGCGCACCCGCCAGCGTGGCAAAGCCGGCCGAGAGCACGTTGCTCAGCGTGCGGTAGATCACCGTGCGGTAACCGATGGCCTCGGCGCGGAAATCGTTCTCGCGGATCGCCTGCAGCACCCGGCCGAAGGGCGAGTTGACGATGCGCAGCAGCGCCAGGAACAGCACCCCCACCGCGACGAGGATGCCGTAGTAGGCGATGACCTTGCCGTCCAGCATCAAGCCGAAAACCGGCTCGTCGAACGGCTCGAACGAGGGCGACAGCCAGGCCGGTGTCTTGAAGCTCAGGCCGTCTTCGCCGCCCGTCACGTCGCTCAGCTGCGAGGCCAGGGTCTGGAAGGCCGCCGCCACCGCGAGCGTGATCATCGCGTAGAAGATGGCCTTGACCCGCAGCGAGAACAGCCCGATCACGGTGCTCAGCACGGTGGAGAGGGCCAGCGCACCGGCCACGCCCAGCGCCACGGCGCCCCAGCCCACCCCCTCGTCCCCGGTGGCCGCGTTGCAGGCGATCGCCACGCCGTAGGCCCCAATTCCGAAGAACATGGTGTGGGCGAAGCTGACGATGCCGGTGTAGCCCAGCAGCAGGTCGTAGCTGGCCACCAGCAGGATGAACACCAGCATCTTGGCCGCCACGTTGAGCGACTTGGCGCCAGGGAAGACGAAGGGTGCCAGCAGCAGCGCGGCGGTGATCAGCAGCAGCGCGGCGGCGAGCCAGCGGCTGTGCGGGCGGTCGTGGGAGAGGAGGCGGTCGAGCATGTTCGTGCTCATCGGTTCGTCACGGGGTAGAGCCCCTGCGGCCGCCACAACAACACCGCCACCATCAGCCCGATGTTGGAGAACAGCGCCACCTTGGGCGCCAGGAAGCCGGCGTAGTTGGCCACCAGGCCCACCAGCAGCGCGCCGACGAAGCACCCAAGCGTCGAGCCCAGGCCGCCGATGATGATGACGATGAAGATCAGCGTGTTCACTTGCGCGCCGATCTGCGGCACCACGCTCTGCTGGTACAGCCCCCACAGCACGCCGCCCAGCCCCGCCAGGCCGGAGCCGGCGACGAACACGCCGACAAACAGGCGCTTGATGCGGTAGCCCAGCGACTCGACCATCTCGCGGTCCTGCACACCGGCGCGCACCAGCAGGCCGAGCTTGGTGCGGTTGAGCACCCACAGCAGCGCGATGAAGACCACCGCGCCGACCCCCACCGCGAAGACACGGTACTTCTCGATCGCGGCGTCGCCGAACAGCAGCGCGCCGCGCAAGCCCTCGGGCAGCGGCAGCGGGATCTGCAGCGGGCCCCAGATCACCTTGATGATCTCCTCGCCGACGATCATGCCGCCCATGGTGATGAGGATCTGCTTCAGGTGCTGCCCATAGACCGGCTGCACGATCACCCGCTCGAAGGCGAAGCCGACCGCGCCGGCCACGGCCATGGCGACCGCCATCGCGGCGAACACCGCCACCAGGTTGCTCATCAACGAGGCGCTGCCGGTCCAGTCCGCCATGCCGCCCATCACGCTGGTGGCGACGAAGGCGCCCAGCGCGATGAACACGCCGTGGCCGAAGTTCAGCACGTCCATCAGGCCGAAGACCAGCGTCAGGCCGGAGGCGATGATGAAGACGATCATGCCCATCGCCAGCCCGGCCACGGTGAGGGTGAGCCAGGTGGAGGGCGAGCCGATCAGCGGCAGGCCTGCGGCCGCGATGCCGGCCAGCAGCGCCAGCGGGCGCCAGTCGAACTGGGCCTTGGGGATGGCGCTCATGGGCGTGCTCATTGGCGTGTTCGTCGGCGCGCTCATTGGTGCGCCCCCAGCGACAGGCCGAGCAGCCGCTGTTGCATGGCCTCGTTGCCGGCCAGCTCGGCCATGCGGCCGGCGTGCACCACGCGGCCGTCGTCCATCACCGCCACGCTGTCGCCCAGGGTCTTGGCCATCATGAAGTTCTGCTCGACGAGCAGGATGGTGGTCTGCTGGCGCTTCAGCTCGCGGAAGGCGGCGATCAGGTTGTGGATGATGGCCGGCGCCAGGCCCTTGCTGGGCTCGTCGATCAGGATCAGCGCACGCGGCTCGACGATGGCGCGGGCCACCGCCAGCATCTGCTTCTGCCCGCCGCTGAGCTTGCCGGCGGGGTAGAGCCAGAACTTGTGCAGCGCCGGGAAGAGGCTGAAGATCCAGTCGAGCCGGCCTTTGTCCAGCGCGGCCACATCGCGCGCGGCGCGGGCCGCGAGCAGCATGTTGTCGCGCACCGTCAGGTCGCTGAAGATGCCCATGCTCTCGGGCACGTAGGCGATGCCGAGTTGCGCGATGGCCGGTGTTTCGGCCTGGCCGCCGGGGCCACCGATGGGCCGGCCCTTGAAGTGCACGCTGCCATTGGAGGCCGCCCACAGGCCCATGATAGTCCGCAGCGTGGTGCTCTTGCCGGCGCCGTTGCGGCCCAGCAGCATGGTCACTTCGCCCTCGGGCACGATGAGGTCCACGCCGTGCAGGATGTGGTACGCTCCGATGTGGGTGTGCACACCCTTCAGTTCGAGAACTGGGCTCATGCCGCCTCCTCCACCGGCGCGGTGCCCAGGTAGGCTTGCTGCACGATGTCGCTGGCGATCACCGCGGCCGGGTCGCCGTCGGCCACAAGGGCGCCGTTGTGCAGCACGATGATCCTGTCGGCCAGCTCGCGCACCACGTCCATCTTGTGCTCGACGAGCAGGATGGTGCGGTCGCGGCGGGCCTTGAGCGCGCGGATGAGGTCCAGGATCACTGGCACCTCGTCCACGCTCATGCCGGCGGTGGGTTCGTCGAACATGTACACACGCGGGTCCAGCGCCATCAGCAGCGCCACCTCCAGCTTGCGCTGGTCACCATGCGGCAGGCTGGCGGCCGGCTGTGCGCGCTTGTCCAGCAGGCGCACGGTGGCGAGGATCTCGCGGGTCTCCTCCAGCCAGTCTTTCCTGTCCAGCCAGACCTGCCAGAGGTTCAACCCGCCGCCATGGCGGGCCTGCACGGCCAGGCGCACGTTCTCTTCCACGCTCAGCTTCGGGAACAGCTGGGTGAGTTGAAACGCCCGGCCCAGGCCCCGCCGGGTGCGCAGCGGTGCCGGCAGGCGCGTGATGTCCATGCCATCCAGCAGCACCTGGCCCTCGCTGGCCGGCAGCTGACCGGAGATCAGGTTGAAGTAGGTGGTCTTGCCCGCGCCGTTGGGCCCCACGATGGCGGTGAGCGTGCCGGGGGCGAACGCGCAGGACACGTGGTCCACCGCCACGTGGCCGCCGAAGCGGATGGTGAGGTCTCTGGTTTCCAGCATTCAGGGGCAGGTGCCGATGACGTAGTAGCCCGGGCCGGTCTGCTTCAACGTCGTCGTGACGAAGATGTTCCACAGCCCCATGTTCTGGTTGGAGCCGTTGGCCAGCGCATAGCCGCCGCTCACATGCGCACGGCCCGCCGTGGTGTGGGCATAGTTGCTGGCCGTGGTGCAGGTGGCGGCGTTGCCGGTGGTGGTGCCGCTGGCCGGGGCGGAGCGCGCGCCCTCGGCGCCAGCACCATCCACCGCGGCCACGGTCCACGAGTAGGTCGTGGCCGGGGCCAGGCCGGTGTCCGTGAAGGTGGTGGCGGTGACCGCAGCGGCGGTGACCTTCACGGCCCCGCGATAGACGTGGTAGCCCGCCGCACCGGCGACGCTGCCCCAGCTGATGGCCATGCTGGTGTCCGTGGCGCCGGAGGTGGCCACACCGGTGGGCGCGGGCAGCGTGCCGCCACCCCCACCGCCGGACGAGACCCAGTCCACCATCGCCTTCAGCGCCGCGGCCTGGGTGCCGCCCTTCTGCGCAAACTGGTTCCCGTACCAGCCGATCCAGTCCCAGCAGCCGTTGGGGTTGGGCAGCGAGCCGCTGGCCGTGGTCTGCCGGCTGGTGTTGTCCACCTTGGTCTGCGGGAACAGCACCACGATCTGGTTGGTGTCGGCCCAACGGGTGTAGCCGGTGTTCTTGACGAACTTGTCGCCGATGGTCGCGTGGTTCTGCTGGCAGCCGTGCAAGGCCAGGTGCAGCCTGCAGACGGCCCCGCCCGCGCAACTGGCCGGCACGTAGGCCCAGCCGGTGGCCGCCATGCCCGGGTTGCCGGCGGTGAACGGCGCCTGGTCGAACTCGATGTAGTGGGAAGCTGAGGGCGCGTTGTTGCGCGCGTTCAGCGTGCCGTAGAACTGCGTCAACGCGGCCTTGACCCCGTCATAGCCGCAGTTGCTGATGTACGGCGAGGTGCTGCTGTTGCAGGCGTTGTTGCCGCTGCTGTTGAAATCGGTGGGAAAGACGTGCGCCGTGCTGGCGCGCTGCACATGGCTCAGGCTGCTGGCCGGTACGCCGTTGTTGGTGTACTGCGTCTTCACCGCGTTCATCGGGTTCGGGCCGACGGTGGTGTCGCTGCTGCCGACGAACAGGAAGACCTTCTGGCCGGCCACGTGGGACAGCGGGTCGATCAGCGAGCCGGACCAGTTGTTCAGATCCGACTGCATGGTGCCGAGCTTGCCGGCGCTGATGCTCGCGTTGTACATGCAGGCCGTGTAGTGGCTGTGGCCCGCGCACATGTAGGGCCCGCCGGCGAACACACCCACCCCATTGAAGGTGCCCGAGTAGGCATAGCCCAGCTGGTTGGCCATGAACCCGCCGGACGACAGGCCGGACACCGTGGTCTGGGTCTTGTCGATGTTCAGCTGCGGCAGCGGCGTGGCGGCCCAGCCGGGCGAGGTGGCGATCGTGGCGAACGCCGCGACCGCACGGGCGATGCGTGCGTGCTTCATGGCAGGCGGGTGCGGTGCCGCTGGAGGGTCAGCGCTTGTTGCGGATCGGGACCGCCATCTCCTCGGGCTTGATCTCGCGGATCAGCTCGGGCACGCCCCAGGCGAAGGCCGGGTCCACCTTGATCTTGAAGTGGTACATGCTCTGCATGGCCTGGTGGTCTT
>JADMKA010000048.1 GCA_018780145.1 Vitreoscilla sp.
CAGCGCCGACCGCGGAACCGTGAGCCCCTGCCGGGTACCCCCTGCCGCGACGCGCCGAACCCAGACTCACGAACTGCCGCTCAGGACCGAATTCAGCCAATCGGCGTTCAAACAGGACGAGCGATTCCGGATCCACCTCAGGCGTCGCTCGGCGCGCGGCTGACCTCGTTGTTGGCCGACACCAGCGTGCGCAGCATGCGCATGAACTCGGCCTGCTCGGCTGCCGGCAACGGGGCCAGGATGCGCTGCTGGGCGCGCAGCATGTCGGGCAACACGGCGGCGAGCAGCTGGCTGCCCTCGGGCGTCAGGTTCAGCAGGCGCACCCGCCGGTCCTCCAGTGAGAGGCTGCGCGCCAGCAGGCCGCGCGCCTCCAGGCGGTCCACCACGCTGGCGATCGTCGAGGTGTCCAGGCCGATGGCGCGCGCCAGCCGGCGCTGGTCCACGCCCGGCTGGCTGCTCACCGTCTGCAGCGCGGCGAACTGCACCGGCGTCACGCCGTGCGCCTCGGTTTCCTGCAGGAACAAGGCGACGGCAATCTGCTGCAGTCGGCGGATGTAGTGGCCCGGCAGGTCGTCGAGGTCGATCGGCGGCGGGCTGTTCTTGCGGACCATATTCTTCTGCACACCAAGGGTTAACACGTAGAACTCGGCTGCATGTTATCACTACACTTATCGTCAGTGTACTGAACATCAGTGAAGTGACTTTGAGGTGGCGCAATGAATGAACAGACAGACTCCCTTCCCGTGCTGGTGGCCGGCGGAGGCATCGGTGGCCTGGCGGCCGCGCTGGCGCTGACCCGCCAGGGCCTGAAGGTCACCGTGCTGGAACAGGCGGCGGAGCTCGGCGAGATCGGGGCCGGCATCCAGCTGGGGCCCAATGCCTTCGCTGCCTTCGACGCGTTGGGCATCGGCCCCAAGGCCCGTGGCCGCGCCGTCTACACCGACGAGATGGTGATGCACGACGCACTGGACGAGAGCCTGGTCGGCCGCATCCCCGTGGGCGAGGCGTTTCGCCAGCGTTTCGGCAACCCGTATGCGGTGATCCACCGGGCCGACGTGCACCTGTCGCTGCTGGAGGGTGCCCAGGAGAGCGGCCGCATCGAGGTGCGCACCTCCACCGCCGTGGCCCACGTGGAGCAGGACGACGCAGGCGTGACGGTGATCGATGCGAACGGCGGCCGCCACCGCGGCGCCGCGCTGATCGGTGCCGACGGCGTCAAATCCGCTGTGCGTGCCCAATATGTCAACGACCCGGCGCGCGTCTCGGGCCACGTGGTCTACCGCGCGGTGGTCGACAAACAAGACTTCCCGGCCGACCTGCAGTGGAACGCGGCCAGCATCTGGGTCGGCCCGAACTGCCACCTGGTGCACTACCCGCTGCGCGGCGGCGAGCAGTACAACGTGGTGGTCACCTTCCACAGCCGGCAGGCCGAGCAGTGGAGCGTCACCGAGGGCAGCCGCGAGGAGGTGCAGAGCTACTTCGACGGCATCTGCCCGCGCGCCCGTCAGTTGATCGATCTGCCCAAGAGCTGGAAGCGCTGGGCCACTGCCGACCGCGAGCCGATCGGCCAGTGGACCTTCGGCCGCGCCACGCTGCTGGGCGACGCCGCCCACCCCACCCTGCAGTACCTGGCCCAGGGCGCCTGCATGGCGCTGGAAGATGCGGTGACGCTGGGCGAGGCGCTGCGCGTGCACGGCAATGCCTTCGAGCCGGCCTTCGCACACTACCAGCGCTCGCGCATTGCCCGCACCGCGCGCATCGTGCTCTCGGCGCGCGAGATGGGCCGCATCTTCCACGCCAAGGGCGTCGAGCGCCTGGTGCGCAACGATCTGTGGAAGGGCCGCAGCCCGGAGCGCTTCTACGACGCGCTGGAGTGGTTGTACGGCTGGCGCGTCGACAACTGTCTTGCTGACTGAACACCCCTCACGAAACCAAGGACCCAACATGCACTACGTCTTCGAACCCGAAGCCCAGGTCGCCGTGCCGGTGGCCGGCAGCGACGCCCTGTTCCCCGTGCGCCGCATCTACTGCGTCGGCCGCAACTACGCGGCGCATGCCCGCGAGATGGGCTTCGACCCCGACCGCGAGCCGCCGTTCTTCTTCTGCAAGCCCGACAACAGCATCGTCGTGGTGCCGCCCGGCCAGACTGTCGAGATCGCCTACCCGCTCCAGACCACCGACTTCCAGCACGAGATCGAGCTTGTGGTGGCCATTGGCAGCGGCGGGCGCGACATCCCGGTCGAGCAGGCCAACGAGCACGTCTTCGGCTACGCCGTCGGCCTGGACATGACCCGGCGCGATCTGCAGCTGCGGGCCCGCGACAAGGGCCGCCCCTGGGAGCTGGGCAAGGCCTTCGACGAATCGGCCCCCATCGCGCCCATCGTGCCGGTGACGGCCATCGGCCACCCGAGCGCCGGCGCAGTGTGGGTGCAGGTCGACGGCGCAGACAAGCAGCGCAGCGACATCGCCAAGCTGATCTGGTCGGTGCCGGAGGTGATCGCCAACCTCTCCAGCTTCTTCGAGCTGCAACCCGGCGACCTGATCTACACCGGCACGCC
>JADMKA010000080.1 GCA_018780145.1 Vitreoscilla sp.
TGGAGGTGTCCAGCAGGCGCATCAGCTGGGTCTTCTGCTCGAACAGGTCGAACATCTTGCGCAGGGATCCCAGGTCGTGGCCGAAGTCCTGCACGCCCAGCAGGTTGCGTTCGCCGCTGACGATGACCTGGTCCTGGCTCTCCGCCATGGCCTCGGTGCCCAGCTGCACCGCGGTCTGCATCAGGCCGGCAATCTCGCCGCGCAGGACATCGATCTCGCTCTTCAGGCGCTCGCGCACCTCCTCGATCGCCAGGCCGGCGTAGTGGGCATTCAGGTAGTTGCTGGCCTCCACCAGCTCGCTCTGGCTGGGGTCATGCGCGGTGAAGATGACGCGGTTCTGCACGTCGCCATCCGGCGCCACCAGGATCACCAGCACCCGCTTCTCGCCCAGGCGCAGGAACTCGATGTGGCGGAACACGCTGGGCTTCTTGGGCGCGGTGATCACGCCCACGAAGCTGGACAGGCTGGACAGCAGTTGCGCGGCCTGGGCGATCACGCGCTGGGGCTGATCAGGGTGGAGCTGGCCGCGGGCGGCGGTGAGGTCGGGGGATTCGCTGGCCGGGTCGAACGGCCGCGCGGTCAGCATGGTGTCGACGAACAGCCGGTAGCCGCGCGCGGTGGGGATGCGGCCGGCGGAGGTGTGCGGGCTGACGATGAGCCCCAGATCCTCCAGATCGGCCATCACGTTGCGGATGGTGGCGGGCGAGAGCTCCAGGCCCGAGGCCTTGGAGAGCGTGCGGGAGCCCACCGGCTGGCCGTCCGCGATGTAGCGTTCGACCAGGGTTTTCAGCAGGGACCGGGAGCGCTCGTCGAGCATTTTTTCATTGTACGGACAAGGCTGGCGGGCACCCGTTCGGTGAAAGCCCCTGTGGTGTAATTCTTCGCCTACATTCCCTCCACCATGCCGACCCGCTTTCGCCATGCCGCGCTGATCGGCAAATACCAGGCCCAGGGCATCCGGCCGATGCTGGAGAGCATCGCCCAGTTCCTGCTGCGCCAGGGCCTGGAGGTCTCGCTGGAGCGCGAGACGGCGATGAACATCGACTGGATGGACCACGGCGCCCTCACGCCCGCCGAGATGGGCGCGCAGTGCGATTTCGGCGTGGTGGTGGGTGGCGACGGCACCATGCTGGGCATCGCCCGCGAGATGGCGCCGTTCAACCTGCCGCTGGTGGGCATCAACCAGGGCCGCCTGGGCTTCATCACCGACATCCGCGCCGCCGACTGGGGCGAGGCCCTGGCCTCGATGGTCCAGGGCGACTATGAAGAAGAACGCCGCGCCATGATCGAGGGCGAGGTGCGCCGCGATGGCGAGGTGATCTTCGAAGGCCTGTCGCTGAACGACGTGGTGGTCAGCCGCGGCCCCTCGTCCAGCATGGTGGAGCTGCGGGTCGACGTGGGCGACGAGTTCGTCGCCAACCTGCGGGCCGACGGCCTGATCATCGCCTCGCCCACCGGCTCCACCGCCTACGCCCTGTCGGCCGGCGGGCCGATCCTGCACCCCTCCATCGCCGGCTGGGTGCTGCTGCCGATCGCCTCGCACACCTTGTCCAACCGGCCCATCGTGCTGCCCGACGGGCAGGACGTCACCATCACCATCGTCGCTGGCCGCGACAGCAGCGCCAACTTCGACATGCACCGGCTGGCCAGCCTGCTGCTGGGCGACGAGGTGCGCGTGCGCCGGTCGGCCATGACGGTGCGCTTCCTGCACCCGCGCGGCTGGAGCTACTACGCCACGCTGCGGCGCAAGCTGCGCTGGTACGAAGGCGTCGTCTGACCCCGCCCCGTTCACGAACATGCTCAAGAGCCTCACCCTCAAGGATTTCGTCATCGTCAGTGCGCTGGACGTCGAGTTCGACGCCGGCTTCTCGGTGCTCACCGGCGAGACGGGCGCTGGCAAATCCATCCTGATCGATGCGCTGCAGCTGGCGCTGGGCGCCCGCGCCGAAAGCCATGTGGTGCGCGAAGGCGCCACGCGTGCCGAAATCACCGCCGCCTTCGACACGCCGGCCACGCTGCAGCCCTGGCTGGAGGAAGCCGGGTTCGACAGCGACGACACCCTGCTGCTGCGCCGCATCGTCGACGCGCAGGGCAAGAGCCGCGGCTTCATCAACGGCAGTGCCGCCACCGCGGCGCAGCTGCGCGAGGTGGCCGATCACCTGATCGACATCCACGGCCAGCATGCCTGGCAGGGCCTCACCCGGCCGGCCGCCGTGCGCGCGCTGCTGGACGAGCAGGCCGGCCTGGACACCCGAGCGTTGGCCGAGGCTTTCGACGCCTGGCGCCGCGCCAGCGAGGCCCTGGCCACCGCCAAGACCCGCCAGGGCGAGCTGGCGAGCGAGCGCGAGCGCCTGCAATGGCAGATCGGCGAGCTGGGCCGCCTGGCCCCGGGCGCCGACGAGTGGCCCGAGCTGAACGCCGAGCACCAGCGCCTGGCGCACGGCCAGGCGCTGATGGATGGCGCCGGCCAGGCCGCGCGCTGGGTCTCCGGCGACGACGAGGCCAGCGCGTCGCAGTTCGTGGCCCGGGCGATCGGCGCGCTGGAAGACGTGGCCGAGTTCGACGCCACACTGGCCCCGGTGCTGGAGGTGCTGCAAGGCGCCCAGGCCCAGCTGGAAGACGCCGCGCACACGCTCCACGGCTACCTGACCCGCACCGAGCTCGACCCGGCCCGCCTGGCCGAGCTGGACGCGCGGCTGTCGGCCTGGGTCGGCCTGGCCCGGCGCTTCCGCCGCTCGCCGGAGGATCTGCCCGCGCTGCTGGCCGAGTGGCGTGCCGCGCTGCAGGCGCTGGACGAGGCGGCCGATCTGGGTGCTCTGGAGCAGCGCGTGGCCGCGGCCCTGGCCACCTGGCGCACCGAGGCCCAGCGCGTGAGCGCGGCCCGCGCCAAGGCTGCCAAGCCGCTGGCCCAGCGCGTCACCGAGGCGATGCAGCAGCTGGGCATGGCCGGCGGCCGCTTCGAGGTGGCCCTGGTCAAGCAGGGCGAGCCGCAGTCCTTCGGCCTGGAGACTGTCGAGCTGCTGGTGGCCGGCCACGCCGGCAGCGCGCCGCGCCCGCTGGCCAAGGTGGCCTCGGGCGGCGAGCTGTCGCGCCTGGCGCTGGCGATCGCGGTGACCACCGCGCAGTCGCTCCGTGCGGCCCCAGGGGCCAGCACGGCGCCGGCCACGCTGATCTTCGACGAAATCGATTCCGGCGTCGGCGGCACGGTGGCCGATGCCGTGGGCCGGTTGATGAAGCAGCTGGGCCGCAGCGCCCAGGTGCTGGCCGTGACCCACCTGCCGCAGGTGGCCGCCTGCGCCGACCAGCACTTCGTGGTCGCCAAGGCCACCCAGCGCGGCCAGACGCTGAGCCAGATCGCGCCGGTGCACGGCGAGGCCCGCGTGGCCGAGGTGGCGCGCATGCTGGGCGGCGACAGGCAATCCGGCACCAGCCTGGCCCACGCGCAGGAGCTGATCCAGAGTGCCGTGGCGGAGCCGAGGTCGTCATGATCAAGGCGGCGACACCGGCGACGGATCCTCGTGAGGTGGTGCTGGTCACCGGGATTTCAGGCTCTGGCAAATCGGTGGCGCTGCATGCGCTGGAGGACGCCGGCTACTTCTGCGTGGACAACCTGCCGCCCGAGCTGCTGCGCGACTTCATCCGCGTCGAGAACGGCCACGGCGTGCAGCGCATGGCCATCGCGGTGGATGTGCGCACCGCCGGCTCGTTGCCGCACCTGGTGCCGGTGCTCGACAGCCTGCGCATGGACGGCGTCAGCGTGCGCAGCCTGTTCCTCAACGCCACCACCGAATCGCTGGTCAAGCGCTTCTCGGAGACACGCCGCCCGCACCCGCTGAGCAGCCCCGCTGCCGCCGGTGACCCGCACCGTGCGCTGGTCGAGGCCATCGAGCTGGAGCGCAAGCTGCTGGCCGATCTGCGTGAGCGCTCCACCGTGCTGGACACCTCGCAGCTGCGCCCCGCCCAACTGCGCATGTGGATACGCGATCTCGTGAGCGCCACCGGCAGCCGGTTGAATCTGGTCTTCGAATCGTTCGCCTTCAAGCACGGCGTGCCGATGGACGCGGACATGGTGTTCGACGTGCGCGTGTTGCCCAACCCCTTCTACATCCGCGAGCTGCGCCCGCTGACCGGCCGCGACCGCCCGGTGGCCGACTACCTGCGCCAGCAGCCCGAGGTGGGCGAGATGCTGTCGCAGATCGAGACCTTCCTGCGCCGCTGGCTGCCCTCGTTCGAGGACGACCAGCGCAGCTACCTCACCGTGGCCATCGGCTGCACCGGTGGGCAGCACCGCTCGGTCTACTTCGTCGAAGCGCTGGCCGAGCGTTTCGCCGGCACGGTGGCCACGCTGCGCCGCCACCGCGAGCTGGACGCATCGCGTTGAAGCTGACGCCCGACCCGCTGCCGCTGTTCCCGCTGCGCACGGTGCTGTTCCCCGGTGGCCGGCTGCCACTGAGGATCTTCGAGGCGCGCTACCTCGACCTGGTGAGCCAATGCCTGCGCCAGCGCACGCCGTTCGGCGTGGTCTGCCTGCGGCAGGGGGGCGAGGTGCGCCAGGCCGGCGTTCCGCTGCGCTTCGAACCCCTGGGGGTGCTGGCGCACCTGGCCGATGTGGACGCCGAGTCGCCCGGGATCCTGAAGGTGACGTGCCTGGGCGGCGCCCGCTTCGAATGGGCCTCGGCCAGCGAAACCGCGGATGGCCTGTGGCAGGCCAAGGGCGTGCGGCCGCTGCCGGACGACCCGCCGGCCCCGACCAGCGAGCGCTACACAGCGGCGGCCGAGGCGCTGCGCCGGGCCTACGAATCGCTGGCGCAGCGCGAGGGCGTGGCGCTGCCGGTCGAGCGCCACTACGACAACGCCGGCTGGGTGGCCAACCGCTGGGCCGAGTTGCTGCCGGTGACGCTGGCGGCGCGCCAGCAGCTGATGGCCTTGCCGGATCCGCTACAGCGCCTGGCGCTGGTCGACGATTTCCTGCGCAAGAACCGGTTGATCTGACACCAGCAACCTGGCCACCGGCGCCGGCAGGCCGAAGCCGGGCAAATCGGCCCGAGCCACCCAGCGGCCGCTCGGCCACATCGACATCAACTCGGCATCGTGCCGCGCCCGCTCGCTGAGCCGCAAACGCACCGGCGTGAGCTGCAGGTCCAGGTGGGTCAGCACATGGGTGAAGGCAGGCAACGCCTCGCAGGTGCCGGGCCAGCCGTCGACAGCGGCCTGCAAGGCGTCGGCCGACTCGAACTCGGGCAGCGACCACAGCCCGGCCCAGACACCCGCATCCGGCCGGCGCTGCAACCACACCGCATCGCCCTGGGTCAGCCAGAGCAGCGCATGGGTGCGTTGACTGCGCCTGAGCTTGCGCGTCTTCACCGGGTAGGCCTCGGGGTGGCCCTCGGCCCGCGCCACGCAGCCGTCCGCCAGCGGGCAGGCGCCACAGCGGGGTTGGCGTTGGCTGCACAGGGTGGCCCCCAGGTCCATCAGGCCCTGGGTGTAGGCGACCATGCCGGGGCGGTCGGGCAGCAGATCCTGCGCCAGCGCCCAGAGCGCCCGCTCATGGCGGGCCACCGCGAGGTCGTCGCCGAACCCCAGCGCCCGGGTCAGCACGCGCTTGACGTTGCCGTCGAGGATGGCGACGCGCTCGCCGAAGCAGAACGCGGCGATGGCCGCAGCCGTCGAGCGGCCAATGCCGGGCAGCGTGGCCAGGGCACTGGCCGCCGTGGGGAAGCGGCCACCATGGTCGGCCACCACTGCCTGCGCGCAGCGGTGCAGGTTGCGCGCCCGGCTGTAGTAGCCCAGGCCCGCCCAGAGCGCCAGCACCTCGTCCAGTGGGGCGGCGGCCAGGGCCTGCACGGTGGGGAAGCGTTGCAGGAAGCGCTCGTAGTAGCCCAGCACCGTGGTGACCTGGGTCTGCTGCAGCATGATCTCCGAGAGCCACACGCGGTAGGGCTCGCGCGCCTGTTGCCAGGGCAGGGTGTGCCGGCCGTGGTGCCGCTGCCAGGCGATCACGCGGGCGGCGAGATCGCCTGCAACGGCCCTGCTCACGCCCGGCCCGCGCGGGCCGGGCTGACGCCGTCGCTTCGCACCAGCTCGCCGGTATCGGGCGCCGTCTCGTCGGCGGCCTGCGGGCCGTGCGCGGCGTGGGCGCGCAACGCCATGGCCTGGTGGTGGGCGCGGTCGATGATCTCCATCAGCCGGGTGTCCTGGCTCTCGACCTCGGCGAGCCGGTGCTCCAGCTCGCCCGTGGCCTGCTGGATGCGCTCCAGCGTCTCGCGCCGGCGGCGCAGGCCGCGCTTGCGGTCACGGAACTGGCCATCGATCTGCTGCGAGGCCGCATGGTTCCAGGCCTCGACCTCGGCGCTGGCGTTCTCGAAGATCACCCGCAACTTGGACATCAGCATGCGCTGGAACTGCTCGGAGAAGGCCGGGCCGTTCATGCGGATCGCGCGGGTCACGCTGAAGTAGCGCCCGTAGCCACGCTCGATCAGCTTGAGTTCCTCGCGGAACGGCGCCAGATCGGGCGCCGGTGTCAGCGCCAGCGTGAAGCCGAACTCGGTGTTCAGTTGCCGGAAGCTCGCCTGCAGCATCTGGTCGATCTCGGCGCACTGGTGCGCTGCCTTGTCGACCTGGCCGATCAGGCTGTCGCACAGGTGGGCGAAGGCGCTGCGCGCACGCAGGTTGAACCAGCTGCTGCCCAGCGTGGCCTGCAGGCTGGCCACGGCCTCTCGCAGGCGATCGGACTCCAGCGCGCGCACGGCCTCGCGCAGCATGCGCAGGTGCACTGCGCGCAAGGCAGCCAGGCGGGCAGCGCAGCGCTCGAACTCGGTCACATCCGCCTGCACGCGGGCCAGCATCTGGCCCACGCGGCCGCCGCTCTTGCCACGCAGGCCACGCAGCTCGAGCATCTGCTCGGCGTTGGCACGGCGCTGGTCGCGCAGGCGGCGGGTGGCGTGCTCCAGCAACGACTGCACGCCGCTGATCAGGGCAGTTGCCAGCACCTGCTGGCGCTGCGGCAGCAGCTCGGCGTTCAGGGCCTGCTCCAGCAGCGGCAACCGGCTTTCCTGCAGGCCCAGCTGGTCGCCACTCATGCGGGCGGCCAGGGCCTGGCGGGCCGACACCGGGAACACGCGCTCGCGCGGGATGCGCAGCGTGATCGCCGTCTCGACGCACTGGCGCTCGATGGCCTGCAGGCGTTCGGCCGGCGTGGCCAGCGGGTCGGCGAGCGTATCGACCTTGTTCAGCACCACGAAGCTGGCCAGACCCTTGCCGCCCAGGTGATCCGTCCAGATGTCCAGATCGGAGCGGGTCACGCCGGTGTCGGCGCCCAGCACGAACAAGGCCGCATGGGCGCTGGGCAACAGGCCGAGCGTCAGCTCGGGCTCGGTGCCGATGGCGTTCAGGCCCGGCGTGTCCACCACCACCAGGCCACGCCGCAGCAACGGGTGGGGGTAGTTGATGATGGCGTGGCGCCAGGCGGGGATCTCGACGCGGCCGTCGGCCTGGGTGGGCGGGTTGTCGGCCGGGTGCTCGTCGGACCACAGGCCCAGGCCGCGCGCCTCGTCCACGCTGACCAGGCGGGTGGCGGTGACCTCCTGCAGCGCCTTGGCCAGGCCAGGGGTGTCAGCCGGGTCCAGCGAGGCGCGTTTCCAACGCTCGCGCTGGGCACGCCACTCGGCCAGGGTGGCAGCGTCGCGCCGGGTCTCGATGGGCAGCAGATCCAGCGTGGGCAGTTCGAGATCGTCCCACGACAGCTCCACCGGGCACATCGTGGTGCGCCCGGGCGTGGCCGGCAGGATGCGGCGGCCGGCGTCGGCGAAGAAGATCGCGTTGATCAGCTCGCTCTTGCCACGAGAGAACTCGGCAACGAAGGCAACCACCAGCTTGTCGCTGGACAAGCGCTGGCGCAGCGCGCGCGAGTTGGCTGCGGCAGAGGGATCGAGCAGATCGCTGTCGAGCAGGAAGCGCTCGAGGGCGTTCAGCTCGCGCTCCAGCGCCAGGCGCCAGTCGGCCAGGGCGTCCAGGCCCGGCACCAACGAGGTTTGCATGGCGAGCTGGCGCTCGGCCGAAGGGGCGTGGAAGGCGTTGGGCGTCACAGTGAAAGGCGATGCTAGCAGCGGTATCGGCGGGCCCCGCCGGAAATCAACGGCGTTGGCAGCCTGGGCAGAAATATGTCGCACGCTGGCCCTGAACAATGCGACGAATGGTGACAGCGCAACGCGGGCACGGCTCACCGGCCCGCCCGTAGACACGGGCCTGGCCCTGGTACTGGCCCACCTCGCCGTGCGCGTCGCGGAAGTCGCGCAGCGTCGAGCCGCCCGCGGCAATGGCCTCGCCCAGCACCCGCTGTACCGCCGCATGCAGGCGGGCCGCGCGCACGGGGCCGATGCGCGAGCAAGGGGTGCGCGGGTCGATCCCGGCCTCGAACAAGGCGTCGCTGGCGTAGATGTTGCCGGCGCCCACCACGAGCTCTCCTGCCAGCAGCGCTGGCTTGACCGGCGTGCGCCGGCCTTTCAGCGCGGCGTGCAGATGCCCGGGTGTCCAGCCCGGGTCGAACGGCTCCGGGCCCAGGCTGGCCAGCAGCCTGGCGGCCGGCGCCGAATCCAGCGCGGGGGACCAGACCAGCGCGCCGAAGCGGCGCGGGTCGGTCAGGCGCAGGGTGCCGCGGTCGGTCACCAGATCGGCATGGTCGTGCTTGCCGGGCGGCGGCATGCCCATGCCGAAGGCCAACGAGCCGGACATGCCCAGGTGCAGCAGCAGGCCGCCTGCGGGCGCGGCGGCATCGTCGAGCAAGGGCAGCCAGAGGTACTTGCCCCGGCGGCCGACCTCGCCGACGAACTGCCCGACCAGGTGGCCCGGGTCTCCTCCCAGCGGCCAGCGCAGCGGCTTGCCAAGCCTCAGCGCCAGCACGCGGGCCCCGCAGATGCCGGCAATGCTGCGGCGCGTGACTTCGACCTCGGGCAATTCGGGCATGAGGGAATTATCTGGTCTTGGTGGACTCCTAGAATCCATCCAGCCCCCGGAGATCCGATGCCCCTTCGCCCTGCCCGCCCCGCCCCGGGCCGCCCCGCCCCGGGCCGCCCCGCCCACCGGCCCGCCCTGCGCACACTGGCCGCCGCCGTGGCCCTGTGGCTGGCCAGCCCGGCCATCGCCGCCGAGCCCCCCCCGGCTGCCGAGGCGGTGCCGGCCGCCAACTCGGCGATGGACAAGAACCTGTTCCTGCTGTTGTTGGTGGGCGAGCTCGAAGCCCAGGAAGGCCGGTTGGGCAGCGCGCACAGCCTGATCCTCGACGCGGCGAACCGATCGCGCGACGAGGGCCTGTTCGAGCGGGCGGTCGAGCTGGCCATCCAGGCCCGTGACGGCGACAAGGCGCTGGCGGCCACCAAGACCTGGCGCACCGCGATGCCCGACTCTCCGTTGGCCCTGCGCACCCAGGTGCAGCTGCTGGTGGCGCTGGACAAGCCGGCCGAGTTGAGCGAGCCGCTGCGCGCGCTGATCCAGCGCCAGACACCGAGCGAGCGCTCCGCCACCATCGTCTCGGTGCCGCGCTTCCTGGCCTCGATGGCCGACAAGGCGCGCGCCCTGGCGGTGGCCGAGCAGGCCCTGGCACCGTTCGCCAAAGCCGATGCCACGCGCACCGCCGTGCGCACGGCGTTGGGCCGCCTGGCCCTGGCGGCCGATCAGCCCGAGGCGGCGTTGTCGCAGGCCCGCAAGGCACTGGCCGATGAACCGGCCGCCCCCGGCCCCGCCTTGCTGGCGCTGGACCTGATGCCCAAGCTGGAGGGCGCCGAGGCGCTGGTCCAGGGCTACCTGGCCGGCAAGGACGCCCTGCCCCCGGTGCGCCTGGCCTATGCGCGCGCTTTGGACCAGCTGCAGCGCATTGGCGAGGCGGCCACGCAGATCCGGCAGGCGTTGACGAAAGAGCCGGAGCAGGCCGGGGCCTGGCTGAGCCTGGGCGCCTACCTCGTCGACCTGCGCGAGAACGACGAGGCGATCGCCTCGCTGGAGCGCTTCTTGCGCCTCGATGCCGCGGCGGCGAGCAAGGCCGATCCAGGCCATGCCGGGGAACGCGGCAACGAGCGCGGCATGACCGAGCTGGCCTACCTGCTGCTGGCCCAGGCGCAAGACCAGCGCGGCGATCTGGCCGCGGCGGCGTCCTGGCTGGACCGCATCGAACCCAACCGCCTGGACATGTCCGCCCTGGCTCGCCGCGCCAGCCTGCTGGTGCAGGCCGGGCGTGTCGAGCAGGCCCGTGCGCTGGTTCGCGACACCCCTTTGCGAGAGGAACCCGAAGCTCGCACCCGCCTGCTGGCCGAGGCCCAGGTGCTGCGCGACGCGCGCCAGTGGCAAGCCGCCTACGACCTGCTGCTGGGCGCGCTGCGCCTGGCCCCGGACGACACGGTGCTGATGTACGAAATGGCCATGGTGGCCGACCGCCTGGCCCGCTTCGACGACATGGAGGCGCTGCTGCGCCGTGTCATCGCCCTGAAGCCCGACGACCACCAGGCGCACAACGCGCTGGGCTACTCGCTGGCCGATCGAAACCTCCGCCTCGAAGAGGCCCGCAGCCTGGTGCGGCGCGCCGCCGAACTGGCCCCGCACGACCCGTTCATCATCGACAGCCAGGGCTGGGTGGCGTACCGGCTGGGCCAGCGCGAAGAGGCGCTCAAGCTGCTGCGCCGAGCGCACCTGGCGCGCCCGCATGTCGAGGTCGCCGCGCACCTGGGCGAGGTGCTGTGGGCGATGGGCCAGCAGGACGAAGCCCGCCGCATCTGGCGCGACGGTCGGAGCCGCGAGGCAGGCAACGACGTGCTGACGGAAACCCTGGCACGGTTGAAGGTCGGCCTGTGACCCTTGCCCTTCCGGCCTTGCTGCTGGCGACCGCCGCGGCACTGTCCGCGTGCGCCAGCCTGCCTCCGCCCGCCGTGGGCGAGGCACCGCCGCGCACCGGCCGCCTCCTTGTCCGCGTGGAGGCGCGCGACGGCGCGCCAGCACAACAGCACAGCGGTGCCTTCGAGCTGCGCGGCAGCGCAGAGCAAGGCCAGCTGCGCTTGTTGAGCCCGCTGGGCACCCAGGTGGCACTCGCCCGCTGGAGCCCCGCCGGAGCCGAACTGGTCGACGCCTCGGGCACACGCCGCTTCGACGATCTGGACGCCCTGGCCTTCGAGGCCCTCGGCGAGGCCGTGCCGCTGGGCGCCTTGCCCGACTGGCTCGCCGCCCGCCCCTGGCCCGGCGCGCCCTCGGTGAACGGGCCCGGCGACGGTTTCACGCAGCTGGGCTGGACGGTGGACCTGTCCCGCTTCGCCGCAGACGCCTTGATCGAGGCCCGCCGCGCGGCCCCCCCTGCCGTGCTGCTGCGCGCCAAGCTCGACAGCGCCGTCTGACCCCACCACCCCGCGCCATGCCCCTGACCGCGCTCTACGACCTGCCCGCCCCGGCCAAGCTGAACCTGTTCCTGCACGTGATCGGCCGGCGCGACGATGGCTACCACCTGCTGCAATCGGTCTTCGCGCTGATCGACTGGGCAGACACCCTGCACCTGGAGCGGCGCGAGGATGGGCAGTTGATTCGCCACGATCTGGGCCCCGCGTTGCCCGCTGACGACCTGTGCCTGAAGGCCGCTCGCCTGCTGCAAACCGAAAGCGGTTGCCCGCACGGTGCTGACATCTCGATCGACAAGCAGGTGCCGTGGGGCGCCGGCCTGGGTGGCGGCAGCTCCGATGCGGCCACGGTGCTGATCGGCCTGAACCGCCTCTGGGCGCTGAACTGGCCGCGCGAGCGGCTTCTGGCGCTGGGGGCTCGCCTGGGCGCCGACGTGCCCTTCTTCATCGGCAGCCAGAACGCCTTCGTCGAGGGCATCGGCGAGCGGCTGACGCCGGTGGCTCTGGCGCCGCAATTTCTCGCGGTGCTCAAGCCGCCTCAGCCGCTGGCCACGGCGGCCATATTTTCCAGCCCGCTGCTGACAAGAAACACCGATCCTGTTATAGTCGCGGGCTTTCTTGCAGACGCCAAAGCTTTGGCCGAAAGCGAACAAGGCGCGGTGAATGCGACAGCAGGAACCGTGCGCGGGTTCGCCGGCCACAATGACCTGCAACGAGCCGCCGAGGGCCTGTGCCCGGAGGTGGCCGAGGTGGGGCGGTGGCTTCAGGCCCGGTTCGGCAACAGCCGGATGACGGGCTCGGGCAGTGCGGTGTATGCGAGAGCCGGCGCAGGCGAACGGCCTGTGGCGACCATGCTGGAAGGCGATTGGCCTGAAGGCTGGGTCGGGCGAATGTGCCGGAGCCTGGATGTGCACCCCTTGGCTGGGTGGCTGGGCTGAACAGGTTTGAAGGGTGGGGCCGTCGGCCGCATCCTGTGTAGGGGAGTCGCCAAGTTGGTCAAGGCATCGGATTTTGATTCCGACATGCGAGGGTTCGAGTCCTTCCTCCCCTGCCAAAGTTTTTGCTTCACGACGGCGCTGCAAATGCGCCGTTGTCGTCTGAAGCGGTGCTGAAACTGAAATACCTGCCCGCCCACCCGGAGTCATCGACGTGCTGTTCAACACCGTCCTGTTCACTGGCAACGCCAACCCGGTGCTGGCCCAGGAGATCGCCACCCACCTCGGCGCCGAGCTCGGCAAGGCCATGGTCGGCCGCTTCTCCGATGGCGAGGTGACCGTCGAGATCCAGCAGAACGTCCGTGCCCGCGACGTCTTCGTCGTCCAGCCCACCTGCGCCCCGACGAACGAAAACCTGATGGAGCTGCTGATCATGGTCGATGCGTTGAAGCGCGCCAGCGCGCGCCGCATCACCGCCGTGATCCCCTATTTCGGCTATGCCCGCCAGGACCGCCGCCCGCGCTCCACCCGCGTGCCGATCAGCGCCAAGGTCTGCGCCAACCTGCTGGAAACGGTGGGCGTCGAGCGCCTGCTGACCATGGACCTGCACGCCGACCAGATCCAGGGCTTCTTCGACATCCCGGTCGACAACATCTACGCCTCGCCGGTTCTGCTGACCGACCTGAAGGCCAAGAACTACCAGGACCTGGTGGTTGTCAGCCCCGACGTCGGCGGCGTGGTGCGCGCCCGCGCGCTGGCCAAGCAGTTGGGCTGCGACCTGGCCATCATCGACAAGCGCCGCCCGAAGGCCAATGTCTCCGAGGTGATGCACGTCATCGGCGAGATCGACGGCCGCAACTGCGTGATCATGGACGACATGATCGACACCGCCGGCACCCTGGTGAAGGCGGCCGAGGTGCTGAAGGAGCGCGGGGCCAAGAGCGTCTACGCCTACTGCACCCACGCCGTGTTCTCGGGCCCGGCCATCGAGCGCATCAAGGGCTCGCACCTCGACGAGGTGGTCATCACCAACACCATTCCCCTCAGCGACTCGGGCAAGGCCTGCACCAAGATCCGGCAGCTGTCGGTGGCCTTCCTGTTCGCCGAGACGATCCGCCGCATTTCCGACGGCGAGTCCGTCACGTCCCTTTTTGCGGAGCAGAACAGCAACTTCTGATCCGCATTTCCCGGCGCGCCGATCCTGGCGAGCCGGTTTCATCGGGCTGTCTGGTCGCGGACGCCCGCACTTCACCACTGGAGAGTGTCATGCAATTCGTCGCCTTTGAGCGCACCCAGCAGGGGACCGGAGCGAGCCGCCGCCTGCGCCATTCGGGCAAGGTGCCCGGCATCGTGTTCGGCGCGGGCGAGCCCGCGATGGTCGAGCTCGATCACAACGCCCTGTACTTCGCACTGAAGAAGGAAGCCTTCCACTCCTCCATCCTCGAGATGGAACTGGCCGGCAAGACCCAGAAGGTCCTCCTGCGCGATTTCCAGATGCACCCCTGGAAGCAGCAGGTCCTGCACGTCGATTTCCAGCGCGTGGATGAAACCACCCGCCTGCGCAAGAAGGTGCCGCTGCACTTCTCTGGCGAAGAGAACTCGGTCGCCGTGAAGACCGACAAGTGCCTGGTCAGCCACGTCGCCACCGACATCGAGATCGAGTGCCTGGCCACCCAGCTGCCCGAGTTCGTGGCGGTGGACCTGTCCGGCCTGGTCAAGGGCAAGAGCCTGCACGTGTCCGACCTGTCGCTGCCGGAAGGCATCAAGGCGGTCAAGCACGGCACCCAGAACCCGGTGGTCGTGGCCGTGACCGAAGCCAAGGTCGAGGAAGAAGTGGTGGCCGCTCCGGTCGCTGCCGCCGACGACAAGAAGGCCAAGGGCAAGGGCAAGAAGTAAGCCCTGGGCTCGACGCCGATCCGAAAGCCCCGCCCTGGCGGGGCTTTTTCATGGCCGGTCGGCGCCGCGAAGGTTCCCTTCGAGGCTAGGGGGTCGATCACGCTGCCGGACAGCACCCCGCATCGCTAGCATCCAGGCTTCCCATTCAAGGAGCCGACATGCCGTTCCATGTTCTTCGCGCCACAGGGGCCGCCGTGGCCATTGGCCTCGCCAGCCTGGCGTCCTTCGCCGCTGCCGAACGCGGCACATTTCCGCAGATGGCGCTGCCCGAGATGGGCGCCTCCGGCCAGCGTGCCATCGAGTTGCTGGGCCCTCGCCTGGACGCCGTGGCGGCCTGGTACCGCCAGAGCCCGCAGGAGTTCCGCGCCATGCTGTTGCGCGACCCGCTGATGCGTCTGGATCGCCAGGGCCGGCTGTTCGTGGTCGACACCTTGGACAAACCCTTGCCACCGGCGCCCGACCAGGGCGCGCAGGCCGACGGGCCCAAGACCGCACTGGCCCCGCTGGACCAGACCTTCCTGCTGCACAGCCGGCCCGGCGCGCAGCGCACCATTTACCTCGACTTCAACGGGGCCACGCTGGAAGGAACGGCCTGGAACAGCGGTGGCAACACGATCACCGCGATCGCGTACGACTTCGACGGCAACCCCAACGCCTTCTCGGACGCCGAACTGGAGCGCATCCAGTACATCTGGCAGCGTGTCGCGGAGGATTACGCGCCGTTCGACATCGACGTGACCACCGAACAGCCGCCGGGCAAGGCACTCACCCGCAAGGACGCCGCGGACCAGGTCTACGGCACCAACGTGCTGATCACCAACCACAACGGCGTCTACGACTGCAGTTGCGGTGGCGTGGCCTATGTGGGTGTATTCGACAACGTGGGCGACTTCTACAAGCCGGCCCTGGTGTTCTGGGACATGCTCGGCTCGGGCAACGAGAAGTACGTGGCCGAAGCGATCTCGCACGAGGCCGGGCACAACGTCGGCCTGTCGCACGACGGCTACGCCGGTGGCGGCTACTACCCGGGCCACGGCGAGGGGGAGACTGGCTGGGCGCCCATCATGGGGGTGGGCTACTACCAATCGCTGGTGCAATGGAGCCAGGGCGAATACGTCACGGCCAACAACAAGCAGGACGACTTCGTGGTGATCGGCCAGAACGGCGGCCCGCTGCGAGTCGACGACCACGGCGACTCCGGCGCCACCGCCACGCCGATGACCGCCACGCCGGCCGGCCCGAACCTGGCCGTCTCGGCGGCCGGCGTGATCGAGCGCCGCACGGACAAGGACTACTTCTCGTTCACCGCAGGTGCCGGGCCGGTCGACCTGGCGGTGGCGCCCGATGCCCGCTCGGCCAACCTCGATGTGTCGGTCAAGCTGCTGGACGCCGCCGGCGCGGTCGTGGCCAAGGCCAAGCCGAAGGCCACGCTCGCCGCGGCGCTCAGCGGCACGCTGCCCGCCGCCGGCACCTACTACGTGGTGATCGACGGCACCGGTCTCGGCAAGCCGCTGGAGACCGGCTACACCGACTACGGCAGCCTGGGCCAGTACACGGTGACCGGCACCGTGCCGGCGCCCTGACGGGGCCCTGCCGCCGGCCTGAAGCTCAGCGCAGCATCAGGTCGGCTGGCACGTACTCGTAGCCCAGATCGCGGGCCACGGCCTCGTAGGTCACCTTGCCGGCGGCCACGTTGAGGCCGGCTTCCAGGTGCGGGTTGTCGCGCATGGCGCGCTTCCAGCCCTTGTCGGCCAGCGCCAGGCCATGGGCCAGCGTGGCGTTGTTGAGCGCGAAGGTCGAGGTGCGTGCCACCGCGCCGGGCATGTTGGCCACGCAGTAGTGCACCACGTCGTCGACCAGGTAGGTGGGTTCGGCGTGGGTGGTGGCACGCGAGGTCTCGAAGCAACCGCCCTGGTCGATGGCCACGTCGACCAGCACGGCGCCCTTCTTCATGCAACGCACCATCGGCCGGGTCACCAGCTTGGGTGCTGCCGCGCCGGGGACCAGCACGCCGCCGATCACCAGGTCGGACTCCAGCACCTTCTCTTCCAGCGTCTGGGCGTTCGAGTAGAGCGTCTTGACGCGGTTGCCGAACACCATGTCGATCTGGCGCAGGCGGTCCACGTTCTTGTCCAGCACCGTGACCCGTGCGCCCATGCCGATGGCCATCTGCATCGCGTGCGTGCCGACCACGCCGGCGCCCAGGATCAACACATGCGCCGGCTCGACACCGGGCACCCCGCCGAGCAGCACGCCCATGCCGCCCTTGCTCTTCTCCAGATGGGCCGCGCCGGCCTGGATACTCATGCGCCCAGCCACCTCGCTCATCGGAGCCAGCAGCGGCAGGCCGCCGTGCGGGCCGGTGATGGTCTCGTAGGCCACGCAGACGGCCCCGGACTTCACCAGCGCTGCGGTCTGCTCCGGGTCCGGTGCCAGGTGCAGGTAGGTGTAGAGGATCTGGCCTTCGCGCAGCATCGCGATTTCCTGCGCTTGCGGCTCCTTGACCTTGACGATCATCTCGGCCTTGGCGAAGACCTCGGCCGCGTCCTTGACCAGGATCGCACCGCTGGCTGCGTAGTGCTCGTCGGCCAGGCCGATGGCGGCACCGGCGCCGGTCTGCACGAAGACCTCGTGGCCGCGCGAAGTGAACTCGCGCACGCTGGCTGGTGTCAGGCCGACACGGTACTCGTGGTTCTTGATTTCCTTGGGCAGGCCGATGCGCATGGTGGGTCTCCGATCATCTTGTTGAAGGCGAGCACCACGGCCCGCGTGCGCGGATGGTGTGACCGCCCGACGGAACAGGGAAGCGGCATCGGAAACTCAGCGGTTACATTAGCCGACCTGATGGAATTCATTAGATGAACGCACTGGATCCCGCCGGCCTGGATTGCCTGGCTGCATTGGCCGAGGCCGGCAGCTTCGAGCGCGCCGCGCAACTGCTGAGCATCACCCAGTCCGCCGTGTCGCAGCGCCTGCGCTCGCTGGAAGCCAGCGCCGGCCATCTGCTGGTGGTGCGTGCCCGGCCGTTGCGGCTGACCGAGCCCGGCAAGGTGCTGCTGCGCTACGCACGCCAGATGCAGGCCCTTCGCGCCGACGCCGCACGGGAACTGGGCAC
Organism: Vitreoscilla sp.; assembly: GCA_018780145.1. Classification (GTDB taxonomy): domain Bacteria; phylum Pseudomonadota; class Gammaproteobacteria; order Burkholderiales; family Burkholderiaceae_C; genus Ideonella. Next base: position 17,316 of record JADMKA010000080.1, read on the forward strand.
CACCCTGTCGCGCGACGAGCGGTTGCCGATCGCGGTGAACGCCGACAGCCTGGCCACCTGGGTGCTGCCGGCGCTGGACCCGCTGGTGCGCGCCGGCCAGCGCGAGGGCTATGGCCTGGAGCTGATCGTCGACGACCAGGACTTCACCCACGACTGGCTGCGCCAGGGCGAGGTGCTGGGCTGCGTCAGCACCGTGTCGCAAGCCCTGCGCGGCTGTGCCTGCCAACCCCTCGGGCGCATGCGCTACCTGGCGGTGGCCAGCCCGGCCTTCATCGAGCGGGCGATGCCGAACGGCCTGACACCGATGAACTTCCCACAGCTGCCCTTCATCGTCTTCAACCGGAAAGACGATATGCAGGCGCAGTGGGTGGCGCAGGCCTTCGGTGTCCGCGCGCCGCGATTGAAGGAACGCTTCGTGCCCAGCAGCGAGGCCGGCGCCCGCGCCGCGGCCATGGGCTGGGGCGTGGCGGTGTTGCCGGAGTTGTTGGCGCGTGCCCACATCGCATCGGGTGCGTTGGTGCCGCTGATGCCCGAGGTGACCATCGACGTGGCGCTGCATTGGCACCAATGGAAGCTGAGCCTGGACGAGCCACGCCCGGTGTCGACCGGTTCGGCGCGGCAGCCGCCGCCGGCCCACACCGGGCTGATGGAACAGATCGGCCAGGCCATCATCGCCGGTGCCCGCGCGGCGCTGGGCGAAGCACCCCCCCGATAATTGCCGACATGATTCGCATGATCGTCGGCCTGGGCAACCCGGGCACCGAGTACGAGGGCACGCGCCACAACGCCGGCTTCTGGTGGGTGGACGGGGCCGCGCGCCTGCTCAAGGCCAGCCTGCAGCCCGACCGGTCGTACCACGGCCTCGTCGCCCGGGTGAACCGGCCCGGCGGCGAACCGCTGTGGCTGCTGGAGCCGATGACCTACATGAACCTCTCCGGCAAGGCGGTGGCGCCGCTGGCGCGCTTCTTCAAGATCGCGCCGGCCGAGATCCTGGTGGTGCACGACGAGCTGGATGTCGCGCCCGGCCAGATGAAACTCAAGCAGGGAGGCGGCAACGGCGGCCACAACGGCTTGAAAGACATCCAGGCCCAACTGGGCTCGGCCGACTTCTGGCGCCTGCGCCTGGGCATCGGCCACCCGGGCGTGCGTGCCGAGGTGGTGAACTATGTGCTGCGCAAGCCGCCTGCCGACGAACGCGAAGCGATCGAACGCTGTGTCGAGGACTCCCTGAAAGTCATCGATTTGTTGATGGCGGGCGAGATGGAGCGTGCGACGATGAAGTTGCACGCCAAGCCACCCCGGCCCAAGCCACCGCGGCCGGCCGGCGATGCTTCACCACCACCCACCTCGCCAGAACCGGAATGAAAGCACCGCTTGCCGCCGCCCTGATCCTGGCTTGCATGGCGCCGGCCGGTGCGGCCACCGTCTACCGGTGCGGCCAGACCTACCAGCAGGTGCCCTGCGCAGGCGCCTCGGCGGTGGAGGTGGCAGACCCGCGGAGTGCCGACCAGCGAAAAGGTGCCAGGGAGGCAGCCGAGGCCGATCGCCGGCAAGCCAAGGAGCTGGCCGCCGAACGGCGTGAACGAGAGAAGGCCGCAACGCCGCAGCGCGAGCCCATGGGCATCCTGATCAAGCAGCCCGACGAGCCCGCCAGCGCTTCGGCCGCCGGCACGTCCAAACCCAAGCCCGGCAAGAAGGGCCAGCGCAAGGCCAAACCCGACACCGACCTGCCACGTTATGTGGCGCCGCCGACGGCAAGCAGCAAGTAGCCCGGGTTCAGGCGCGTGTGGCCGCCATCAGCGCGTCGTACTTGCGCTGGAGCTGCTCTCGGGTCTCGACCACGTCCGGGTTCAGCGGGATGCACTCCACCGGGCAGACCTGGACGCACTGTGGCTCGGGAAAGTGGCCGACACACTCGGTGCAGCGCTTCGGGTCGATGACGTAGAACTCCTCGCCCATCGAGATCGCATCGTTGGGGCACTCGGGTTCGCAGACATCGCAATTGATGCACTGGTCCGTGATCATCAAGGCCATCGGGCGGGTTCCTACTCGCGCGGCTGGGCCACGCGTTCCTTCAAACGGGCAAGCACCGAGGGTGCCACGAACTTGGAAACATCACCGCCCAGAGTGGCAATTTCGCGCACGAAGGTGCCGCTGACGAACTGGTACTGATCGCTGGGCGTCAGGAACAGGGTCTCGACCTCGGGCATCAGTTGGCGGTTCATGCCGGCCATCTGGAACTCGTACTCGAAGTCACTCACCGCGCGCAGCCCGCGCACCACGACCCGGCCACCGTTGTCGAGCACGAAATCGCTCAGCAGGCCGCGGAAAGCGATCACCTCCACGTTGCCGTAGGGCCGGGCCAGCTCGCTGGCGATGTCCAGACGCTCGGCGATGGTGAACATGGTGCGCTTGTGGTGGCCGGCCGCGACGGCCAGGATCAAGCGGTCGAACAGGCGGCTGGCGCGCCGCATCAGGTCTTCATGGCCAAGCGTCATCGGGTCGAAGGTGCCCGGGTAGACGGCGGTCAGGGGCTGGGCGGTGGTCATCGGCGCGGCCTCGTTCACGGGTAACGGCGGTCGAAGTGTAGGGCGTCAGGCAGCCTGGAACAGGGCGAAATGCACCGCCCCAGCGCGACCCGCCCGGTAAAGGACGAGGCCGGCGGGTGGTTCGGCCGGCGGCGGCTCGCCCGACTCCAGGTAGACCCAGCCGCCGGGCGCCAGCAGGCGCGCCGCCCGGGCCAGTGCCGGATGGGCCCAGCCCGAATCGAACGGCGGGTCGAGGAACACCAGGTCGAAGCTGGCCGGCGCGGCACTGGCCAGCAGGCTCATCGCGTCGCCACGCTGCACGCGCACCGCGCTGGCCTTGAGCCGCTCACGCGAGGCATTCAGAGACGCCACGAGCTGGGCATCCTGCTCCAGCAGCAGCACGGCGGCGGCGCCACGCGAGGCTGCCTCGAAGCCCAGCGCGCCCGAGCCGGCAAAGGCATCCAGCACGCGCCAGCCGCTCAGATCCTGGCCCAGCCAGTTGAACAGCGTCTCGCGGACACGGTCGGGGGTCGGCCGCAGGCCGGGCTTGTCGGCCACCGGCAACAGGCTGCGCCGCCACTGGCCGCCGACGATGCGCACCTCGTGGCGCGGCGCGCCGGCACGTTTCATGTGAACCCCCTACGGCGCTGAGCGCCGGTCCCCCCGAGGGGGATCGGCCCGTCGGCGCTCACAGCCGGACCGGCACGCCGGCGCGGGCCAGCACCGCCTTGGCCTGGCCGACCGTGAACTCGCCGTAGTGGAAGATGCTGGCGGCCAGCACCGCATCGGCGCCACCGACCTGGATGCCTTCGACCAGGTGTTCCAGTGCACCGACACCCCCCGAGGCGATCACCGGCACCGGCACCGCGTCGCTCACGGCGCGGGTGAGTTCCAGGTCGAAGCCGATCTTGGTGCCGTCGCGGTCCATGCTGGTCAGCAGGATCTCGC
>JADMKA010000243.1 GCA_018780145.1 Vitreoscilla sp.
ACGCGATGGTGCGCGACGTGGTGACGGTGCAGGACGTGGTCGGCTCGCCGATGATCGCCGACCCGCTGCACCGGCTCGACTGCTGCGTCATCAGCGACGGCGGCGGCGCGCTCGTCGTGGTGCGGCCGGAGATCGCACGCCAGCTCAAGCGCCCGCTGGTCAAGGTCATCGGCACGGGCGAGTTCATGCGTGCGCAGATCGGCGGCAAGGTCGACTTGCTGACCACCGGCGCGGCCTGGACCGGACCGGCGGCATTCGCCGAGGCCGGCGTGAAGCCCGCCGACATCCAGTACGCGTCGATCTACGACAGCTTCACGATCACCGTGCTGCTGACGCTGGAAGACCTGGGCTTCTGCAAGAAGGGCGAGGGCGGTCGCTTCGTGTCCGACGGCAACCTGATCTCCGGCTCCGGCAAGCTGCCCTTCAACACCGACGGCGGCGGCCTGTGCAACAACCATCCAGGCAACCGGGGCGGCATGACCAAGGTGATCGAGGCAGTGCGCCAGCTGCGTGCAGAGGCGCACCCCAAGGTGCAGATTCCGAACTGCAGGCTGGCACTGGCGCACGGCACCGGCGGCTCGCTGGGTACCCGGCACGGCAGCGGCACATTGATCATGGAGCGCGAATGAGCATCACCATCGGACGGCGCGAGATGCCCGCGCCCGCTGTGACCCCGGAAACGCGGCCGTTCTGGGAAGCCGCCGCCGAAGGCCGGCTGCTCGTCAAGCGCTGCGACGACTGTGGCGAGCACCACTACTACCCGCGCGCGGCCTGCCCGTTCTGCGGCAGCGAGCGCACGCAGTGGCGGCAGGCGAGCGGGCAGGGCACGATCTACAGCTTCAGCGTGATGCGCAGGGCCGAGGTGCCGTATGTGGTGGCCTACGTGACGCTCGAGGAGGGGCCGACGATGATGACCAACATCGTCGACACCGAGGCCGACGGCATCCGCATTGGCCAGCGTGTCGTGGTGCACTTCCAGCCGAGCGACGGCGGCCCGCCGCTGCCGGTGTTCGCGCCGGCCTGATCGCAGCGACAACGCAGAGGACTCATCGATCTTCTCGGCCGTGGGCTGCGCGCAGCGCGACTCACGGGCTCAGGAGCGTGCGCCCTTCAGGCGCCGATAGATCGTGTGGCGGCTGATACCCAGTAGGTGGGCTGCAGACGTCACGTTGCCGTTCACACGCGCCAGCGCGGCCTCGATGCATTGCATCTCGATGTCGGACAGACGCTGAAGACTCGGGCCGTCACCCCTGGCTTGGCGCGGCGGCTCGACCGATTCGCCTGACGTGCCCGCGTCTTCCATTGTTTCCATTGATGATCCTGGCCGCACTCCGTGCTCCTCGCCCAGCTCGATGCGCCCGAAGACTCGCAGCCCGCCTGTAGTTTGCCACTCGCTCAATCCCGATCGCGAACCGTGGAGCCGGCCGAAGACGCGGTTCATGTCGATGCCGAAAGTGTCGTCGAACCGGCAGCCGACGAGATCCAGGGCTTCTGCCCTGAGCATCGACCGCGCCGGGCGGTTGGCGGCCACAATGGCCCCATCCCCACCGACGAGCAGAATGCACCCGCTCGGCGACCCTACCCAGTCCGGATGGACGTGGAAGTCGAACCGCCAAACGTCGCCGGCCGGGCGGAGAATGGCCGACTCGATCGACCTGGCCGTATCCACCGCCAAAGCCAGAGCGTCGAATGCTGGCGCTCTGCCAAAGACCGTGATGTTCAACGCACCCGTCACGTGCTGGTGCCGGCCTTCGATCGGCACCGCAACACAGTGGAACTTGTTCAGACGGCTGCTGAAGTGTTGCTCGCCGAACACAATAGACGGCGCACCCTCTGCCAGGGCGATCGAAGGTGCCGTGGCACCGACGCAGCGTTCGTCCAGCGTGATGCCAACGCGTGTGCTCACCGAGAGATCTTGCGCACACGCGTCGATCCTGCCGTAGCGCCGGATCACCGTACCGCGCCGATCGAGCAACAAGAGAATGCAGTCGGTGGCTCCGGCCAGGCCTCGGCTCAGCAACTGCAGGTGAGGCTGCGCGCAAGCGATGAGTTCGTGGTGCCTTTCATCGATTTCGTCCAGCGCACCGCGTGACACGAGTTCGAACTGAACCGGGTCTTCTGGACGCATGCCTGCCGCAACGCAGCGACTCCAGGCTCGTTGAATAGGGTTCGAGAGGTCTGTCATTTGCTTGCCTCCATCGGGCCTCCTCAGCAAACCAGGGCACCAACTCGGGTCGAACCCGAACTGGGGTGAACCCTAGGACCGGTGCAGTCTGCGACACCAAGCCGGGGCCAGAACGGCAACTCTTCCATGTGCAGGATAGCGCTGCGGGAGCTCGGCATGTCTCGGTAGTTCCCACGATGTAGCTGGCGCAACGACGCGGCTCGGGCCGCCGCAGCCTTGGCGGCGCGCAGTTGAGCCGGCGTACAGGCTCTACGTGTTTTCACTGATTGGCGCTGCCGCTCCGCCGCGACCCTTGACAATTCTCTTGCGGCGGCTTGACCGGCCGATCCCGTCAGTCAAACAACACGCAAGTCGACTTCGGTCGGCTCAGGAGACAGAATGGACCTCAAGCGGATCACTTCGATTCTTGTCGTTGGCGGTGGCCTTGTGGCGTCGGGTGGCATCGCGCACGCCACCAACGTCGGCACCGACGCCAACCTCGGCTACAAGCCGGCGGCCGGCGCCATGGGCGGGGCGGCCTACACGGCACCGCAAGAGGCCTCGTCGGCATTGTTCGGCAACCCGGCGACATTGACCTCGCTCAAAGGCACGAACTTCAACTTCGGCGCTTCATACCTTGGCGTCACGGCCGAGAACACTCAGTCCAGCGTCGCTGGAACGAACCGCAGCCGCTCGCGTGCGAAAGACTACATCCTTCCAGACGTTGCGGTGAAGTTCGACCTCGCCAATGGGGGCGCTGTCGGTCTCGGGCTCGAAGCCGATGCCGGCTTGGGGGCCGACTATCGAAACGCGCCGATTTCGCTGGTCGGCGTGAACGGAGCGGCCTCGTTGCCGCTGGTGGTGGAGTTGATCTCGTTCAACGCCAACGCCGGCTATGCGCAGAAGATCACCCCGCAACTGAGTGTCGGCGCCGCGCTGACGGTGGGCTTTGCCCTGGCGCAACTCGGCACGGCCGGCCCAACGAGCGGGCTTCCGCCCGCGCTCGGAGACTTCGGCGGCACCACGAGCAGCGTGCACGCCTTCGGCGGCGGCGTGTCGATCGGGGCCACATACGAAGCGACGCCTGAGTTGAAGGTCGGTGCCGCTTACAAGTCGCCGGTGCGCTACAAGTTGAAGGAGGTCGTGCACACGAGTGTTGCCTCGGCGGGGTATCAGGATCTCACCCTCGAGCAACCCGGCGAGGTGGTGTTGGGTTTGGCAGCGGGTGCGCAGGGACCTTGGTTGTTGGAAGCCGACCTGGTGTGGAAGAACTGGTCGAGGGCAAAGACCTACCAGGACGTGTGGAAAGACCAGTGGCTGCTCGCGCTCGGCGGCCAGTATTCGATCGGACCGTGGAAGCTTCGGGCGGGCTACCACTATTCGAGCGACATCATGCGCAAGACACCCAACAACACGCTTGGTGGTCTGGTGGGGCTGGGCACGGTGCCCCTGGGCAGTGCGGCCGAGGCAGCGGGCCTCGGCGAGGTCGCCCGCGACGTGGTCCGTGTCGTGCAGACGACGCTGGTGCCCGTTGTCATGAAGCACACCCTTAGCGCCGGCTTCGGCTACCAGATCGACAAGTCGATGCGACTGGATGTCTACGGCGCCAAGGCGTTCAAGGGCAGTGTCGAACGCTCGGACCCGAACGCGGCGGCGACGCTGGGGGCCCCGGTAACCACATTCAAGGGTGAAGCGTCGATCTGGACCATCGGCGCTGGCTTGCACTTCGCATTCTGAGTCGGAGCGGACAGGGAACAGGGCGCCTGTCCGGAAGAACTTGCCCTGGATCAGCGAAGGAAAGGAAACGACATGTCGGCAGTTATCGGATCAGGTCGGTCGCAGACGCCAAGTCAGGCGGCGGTAACCGAGCAGAAGATGTTCAAGTTCGGGCCGGTGGCCATCGTTTGGGGGCTGATGGCAGCCATTTACCTGGGGCTTCGGGTCTTCCAGCAGGAATTCGGGTTCAGCGTGGGTTTGGACTCTACAACGCCCGAATTCGAGTCGCACTGGATGCGTCTGTTTCAGATCGAGGTGCCACTGATTTTCGGCACAGGCTTTGCCGTCTGGCTCTACCTCTGGTTCACGCGCGACAAAAACATGGACAGTCTGCAGCCGAAGGAGGAACTGCGGCGATACTTTTCGCTGGTGGCTTGGTTTCTTCTGTACACGTTCTCCTTCCTCTGGATCGCCAGCTTCTTCGGCGAGGGAGACGCAGTCTGGCACCAGACCGTCGTTCGCGACACGTCGTTCACGCCGAGCCACATCGTGGTGTTTTACGCGTGCGTTCCGATGTACATCGTGTTCGGGGTTTCGAGCCTGCTCTACGCAACAACCCGGCTCCCGCGCTTCGCGAAAGGCTACTCGGTGCCCCTGATCATGGCCGTGCTCGGGCCGGCGCTGATCCTGCCGAACCTCGGATACAACGAGTGGGGGCATGCGTTCTGGCTGACCGAGGAGATCTTCAGTCACCCGCTGCACTGGGGCTTCCCGATTCTCGGTTGGACCGGTTTCGCGCTCGGCGGTGTGCTATTGCAGGCGCTGACGCGGATGTACGAGTTGTTCCGTGAGATCGACGGCACTTCGGAGCCGGCGAAAGCGACAGCCTGAGCAAACCCGTTTCGAAAAGCGGAGCGGGCGTGGCGGAGCGGGCGTCCAACTGCGACCCCGCTCAGCCAAAGAAGAGCTAAACGATAGAAGGAGTCCCGTATGGGTACAAACGATAGGGCGGTGCTCGACTTGTCGGGCTTGTCGCCACAAAGCGAAAGATGGTCCAGAACATTCGACCTGCTGATCGTGGTTATTGCTGCGTTTCTGGTCTGGGCTGTTTCGCACATCAACTTCCTGCTCTTCGCGGGCGACTGGGACTTCTTCATCGACTGGAAAGACCGTCAATACTGGGTGCTGATCTACCCGATCAGCGTCATCGTCACGGCGGCCGCTTTCCAGGCCATCTTCTGGCATCTGTTCCGGTTGCCGATCGGGGCTACCGCCAGCATGCTGTTGCTGCTGCTGAGTGTCTGGATCGTTCGATACCACGCTTGGGAAGGCTGGGCAGGATTCCCCTTGAGCCTGGTCGTGCCGGGAACATGCCTGATGGGAGCGCTGGCGCTGGACGCACTGCTGGTCATTACACGCAGCTGGGTGCTGACGGGGGCCTTCGGTGGGGTGCTGTTCGCGATGTTGTTCTACCCGAGCAATTGGCCTTATCTGGCGCCGTACTTCCTGCCGGTGGAACACATGGGTTCGGTGGCGCCGCTGGCGGATCTGATCGGCTACACCTTCCCGCGCACGGCGACGCCCGAGTACATCCGGATCATCGAGCGCGGCAACTTGCGCACCTTCGAGAATGCTGCCGTTTGGGTGTCGAGTTTCTTCGCCGGATTCATCTGCATCTTCATGTACTGGATATTCTGGCAAGTAGGGGTGCTCGCGTGCCGCACAACGTCGATCCCGGTCGGTCAGCGATTCAAGGCAATGTTCGCCGGCAATGACGTTGAGGCGAAGGGGGTTTCGCAATGAGTGCCATCAAAGACATGGTGCTCCGAGCCTTGCTGTGGATTTGCGTGGCTGTCGGTTGCATTCCGGTTCCCGCCCTGGCCCACGGCGAGCGTTCAACAGAGCCCTACATCCGTACCCGAAGTCTGCACTGGTACGACGTGACCTGGTCCGCCGACAAGGTCAAGGTGAACGAAAGCGTCATCGTCGAAGGGAAGTTCCGGGTCTTCAGCGATTGGCCGGACGCGGTGTCCAAGCCGGACTTGGTCTTCTTGGCATCCGGAGCACCGTCGGCCATGTTGGTGCGCAACGAGAGCTACATCAACGAGTTGCCGGCACGCCAGTCGATCAAGAACCTGGAACTCGGGCGCGACTACTCGTTCAAGCTGGTCATGCGCGGTCGGGTTCCCGGCAAGTGGCATCTTCACCCGATGTTGAACATATCGGGCGCGGGGCCGGTGATCGGGCCCGGCAGTTGGGTCGAAGTCGCCGGGAACGCGGCGGATTTCCGGGAGTCCGTGACGACCTTGCACGGAACGAAGATCGACGACCTCCAGAACTACGGCGTGGCGCGGGCGCAGGCTTGGCAGGCGGGCTACGCACTGATCGCGGTGGCCTGGTTGCTGTGGTGGCTGCGTCGGCCGCTGATCATTCCGCGGTGGCGCGCGCTCGAACGAGGTCGCGAAGATCTGCTCGTCACGACCAAGGACGACAAGGTTGCGGTGGGACTTCTGGTGCTGGTGCTCGCGGTGGTCATCGTCGGATTCACCCAGACGCAGAAGGATTACCCACAATTGGTGCCCTTGCAGGCAGGCGTTGGGTATACACCTCCCCTGCCCGAGCAACCAACGGCTGTCGCGATCAAGTTCAAACGTGCGGAGTACGACGTTCCCGGGAGAACAATGCGAGTGACTGCAGAGTTCACAAACAAGTCCGACAAGCCGCAGCGCATCGGGGAGTTCACGACGGCGGGGTTGCGTTTCGTGAACAAGAACCTGCCGGCCGCCGTCGCCGCCGTCGACCCGAAGTTCCCCAAGGAACTCGTGCCGGCCAATGGACTGCGTGTCGACAAGGACGCGCCGCTGCAGCCGGGTGAAAAGCGCGTGGTGACAATCGACGCCTCCGACGCAGCGTGGGAAGTGGAGCGGCTGGTGAGTTTCCTGACCAACGTCGACGCGCGGACCGGCGGCCTGGTGTTTTTCTACGACGACAGCGGGAAGCGCTCGATTGGCGAGGTGTTCGGCCCAATCCTTCCGGTGTTCAAGGGTGTTCGCTTGTGAGAATGGGTCGAGACCGGTGCGAATCGGGCGCATGGCGGCAACGTGGATGCTGTCGTTCATCGTTGCTGCCTGCGGCGACGCGGGCGAAGACCGCAGGCGCCCGATGCCATTCGCCTACGCGCTTGCAGGAGAACGCGCCTGCGATTCGCCGATGCCGGGGGGGCGCGACAAACACGGTGCTTGGCGTGTCGTCGAAGGCGTCCTGGCATTCACGGTCAAGGCGCCTGAGAACTACGATCCGACACGATTGCACCCTCTGCTTGTCGTCTACGCGCCCGCCGGCGCGAGTGCAATGGATACCGAGCGCTACACCCGGCTCACCGCGCCCGCCACTCGCCGCGGATTCGTCGTTGCCTACGTCGACCATCGGCCTGTGAATCCGCGGTCGGTCAAGGCGCTCGCCGCGGTGGCCGGTGGGGTGGCCAGGAAGTGGTGTATCGACGCGCAGCGAATTTACTTCGCCGGCCACTCCGACGGCGGTACGGTGTCCACCGCGCTGGCTCTGATGCACGAAACGCGGGGCACGGCGCGGGCCATTGCCGTCAGCGCGGCCGGCATGAGGCCCAGCGACGCCGGGCAATTCGGCTGCCCTCAGCCATTGCCCGTGTGGCTGATGCACGGCTCGGGAGACACGCACTTTCCCGGCTGGGGGGCCGAAATGGCCGCTTGGTGGGCGCAGTGCAACCGATGCACCGGCGAGCGCGGGACGGCCGACGCAGACGGCTGCGCAGCGTACAACGGATGTGCCGCAGGCGCTCCTGTCGTCTATTGCGAGGTGCCGATGAAACACACTCAATGGCCCGGACTGCAGGACCGCATGACCGACTTCCTCCTTTCAGACGGCAGGAACCGGAACGAGGCTCGCCAGTGAATCCATTGCAGCGCTGCCAGCAGTGGGACGGTACGGTTCCATCCGAACTGCTCGATCGCCACTACGACGTCGGAGCGGGGCTCTACAAGTTCTGGGCCAGTCCGGCTTCAGCATTCGACGCCGTGTGCAAGGGCTGGCGCAGTGCAGCGCATCCGGCGCAACTGCACTACGCGTGGGACCTGGCAGCTGCCGAGTCTCTGGACGCAGCGATCAGGCGTACGACCACCGAGGCCGTCGAAAGGCTCGGGCTTCACCGGCAACACGCCGTGAAGGTACTCGACGCAGGCTGCGGCATCGGGGGCGCCACCTGCCAGATCGCAGCCGAGCGGCCAGCTTGGCAATTGCACGGGATCACGCGCGTGCGGCGGCAAGCGCAGATCGCCCGCGAGCGTGCAGCGCGTGCCGGGGTGCAGAACGCCGCGTTCGAGCACGGCAGCTATCTGGCAGCGCCCTGGAGCGACGGCGAGTTTCACGGCATCTATGCCATCGAGTCACTCTGCTACACACCGGCCGGCCAACGGCCGCAGCTCATGGCAGAGATGTACCGTCTGCTGTGTCCGGGAGGGCGACTGGTCGTGGCCGACGGTTACAGCAGCAAGGCACCGCAGCCAGGGCAGCGGGATTGGATCCAGGACGTGCTCGACGGCTGGACGATGCCGATGCCGGTGTCGGTTCAGCAGGCCGTCACCGATGCGACAGAGGTCGGTTTTGTGGTGGAAGGCGTCGAAGACGCAACGCATCAGGTATTGGCATCGGCCGTCCGCATCGGGCGCATCGGCCGTCTGCTGCTGCGACCGCTGGCGCAACTGGCCGCCGTGCCGGGCCTGCGGCCGCTGTTGGCGCCACTGGGCTTTGCCAGCGTGGAGGGCGCGCGGCAATTCGCCAAGGCTTGCGAGGCTCAGGAACGGGTGCTCGTCGAGGGTCTCGGCACTTACCAGATCTTCGTCTTGCGCAAGCCAGACTGACGCGCGTGCTAACCACGAAAGCCATGAACATGATCGAACGATGGACGCTCCCGCTGCTCGCCGCAGGACTGGGGCTGTTGGCGGCGACGCACGTGCAAGCGCATGGCGGTTTGAGCGCCGACGAGGACTTCTGCAAGCTGCGAGTCGGCAAGTACTACATGCACTTTGTCGGCTATCAGCCCGGGCTCACGGGAGCCAAGGAGTTCTGCGAGGACATCCCGGCGACCGGACCGACAACGGTGGTCATGGACGCGATCGACGGCGAGTTGCGCGAGATGCCCATTGAGGTTCGCATCGTCCCTGACACGGGGGATGGGCGTGACCGTGACGCACCGCCCGTCATCCACCTGCCGCCAAAGCTGTATCCGGGCGGCAGCGTGTCGTTCGAGCACGTCTTCGACAAGCCGGGCAAATTCGTCGGCTACGTCATCGGTGGCCAGCGGGGAGAACACGTCGCGCGGTTTCCCTTCAGCGTCGGCACGAGCAAGGGCCCATGGCGGACCTGGCTGAGCGTGGCGGCATTCGTCGCCGGCGCGGCCCTGCTTTTTCTGTACACGGTGCGGGCCGGTCGCCGCCGGGCGGCGGCTCGAGGGTCCGCAGACTAGTCGTCAGGGCTGGCGACCTATCACTCTGCGCATGTCAGCTACATGCATCTCCACCAGGAGTCATCATCGACATCTCCGAAGTCAAACATCTGATCACCGAGCGGGCAGCGACCTTCCTGGAACGCTACACCCACAAGCTGCTGATCGACGGCCAGTGGTTGCCGGCGGACAGCGGTGAGACGCTGGATGTGATCAACCCCGCCACGGAGGCCGTGCTCGGCAAGGTCGCCTCGGCGGGCGCGACCGACGTCGACAGGGCCGTGAAAGCGGCGCGGCGTGCGTTCGACGAGGGGCCGTGGGCCACGATGCGGCCGGCGGAACGTCAACGCCTGCTGCTCAAGCTGGCGGACCTGGTCGAGGCCAACGCCCAGGCGCTGGCCGAAGTCGAGTCTCTGGACAACGGCAAGTCGGTGGGTATCGCGCGCGCGGTCGACATCGCGGTTGCGGTGGATACGCTGCGCTACATGGCGGGCTGGGCCACCAAGATCGAAGGGGCCACCAACGAGGTGTCGGTTCCGTTCGCCCCGCAGATGCAATTCGTCACCTACACGCGGCGCGAGGCCGTGGGCGTGGTCGCCGCCGTCGTGGCCTGGAACTTCCCGCTGTTGCTGGCGGTCTGGAAGCTGGCGCCGGCGCTGGCGGCTGGATGCACCGTGGTGCTCAAGCCCGCCGAACAGACCCCGCTGACGGCGCTGATGCTCGGCGAGCTGATCGCCGAGGCCGGTTTCCCGCCCGGCGTGGTCAACATCATCGTCGGCGACGGACCCTCGTGCGGCGCACCGCTGGTGGCGCATCCGCTGATCGACAAGGTGAGCTTCACCGGTTCGACCGAGGTCGGCAAGCTGATCGGCAAGGCGGCGGTCGAGAACATGACCCGCTTCACGCTCGAGCTGGGCGGAAAGTCGCCCGTGATCGTGCTCGACGACTGCGATCCGGCCACCGCTGCCGCCGGCGCCGCGCAGGCCATCTTTTTCAACCACGGGCAGGTCTGCTGCGCCGGATCGCGCCTGTTCGTGCAAAAGAAGATGTTCGACCGGGTCGTGGCCGATGTGGCGCAGATCGCCTCGTCCATGCCCTTGGGCCACGGCCTCGATCCGGCCGCGCAGATGGGGCCGCTGGTGTCGCGGGAGCAGATGGAACGCGTCTGCAACTACATCGACATCGGCCGCACGCAAGGGGCGACCGTCGTCACCGGCGGCGCGCGCGCGAAAGACAAGGGTTACTACGTGCAGCCGACCGTGCTGACCAACGTCAACCAGCAGATGCGCGTGGTGCAGGAGGAGATCTTCGGTCCGGTGCTGACCGCGATGCCGTACGACGACCTGGACCAGGTCGCTGCGTGGGCCAACGACACGAGCTTCGGGCTGGGCGCGAGCATCTGGTCGAACAACCTGTCCAAGGTGCATCGGCTGATTCCGAAGATCAAGGCCGGCACCGTGTGGGTGAACTGCCACAGCATGCTCGACCCGGCGATGCCGTTCGGCGGCTACCGCCAATCGGGCATCGGGCGCGATCTGGGCAAGGCTGCGCTCGACTCGTACCTGGAGACCAAGTCGGTCTTCATGGCGGTCTAGGCCCCCAGGGCCGGGCTGCGCCCGGCCCGCCTCCCGCGGGGGGGCAAGGCAACCTGGGGCGGCCCGGTCTTCGGCAGGTGTCGAGTTCGCGATTGCGCCACAGCCGAAAGGCATGGCACTGGAGATTTCATGGAATACCTCGGGCAGTTGAAGTCGAAACTCCGGCGCCCCGACGACGTGGCCGCCGACGTGCGCAGCGGCGACCGCGTGGACTACGGCTTCGCGCTGGCCCAGCCCGACCTGTTCGATGCCGCGCTGGCGGCGCGGCGCGAGGGCCTGCGTGACGTGGTCGTGCGCAGTGCGTTGAGCCTGCGCCCGCGGCGCGTGATCGAGGACGACCCCGAGCAAGCGCATTTCATCTGCGAGAACTGGCATTTCTCGGGCTACGACCGCAAGCAGTGCGAGGCCGGGCTGGTCAGCTATGTGCCGTTCAACTTCGGCGAAGGCCCGGCGATCTACCGCCGCCATCGCAAGGTGGACCTGGTGGTGATCAAGACCGCGCCCATGGACCGCCACGGCCACTTCAACTTCGGCGCCAGCAACGCCTACACGCGCGCTATCTGCGACGTGGCCGAGCGCATCGTCGTCGAGACCTGCGAGGCGATGCCGGTATGCCACGGCGTCGAGAACGCGGTGCACATCAGCGAGGTCGCCGCCGTGATCGAGGGCGCCGACGATCCGCTGCCCGAGCTGCCTGCCGCACCGATCGGCGACATCGACCGCCAGGTGGCCGACTTCATCCTGCGCGAAATCGGCGACGGCGCGTGCCTGCAGATCGGCATCGGTGCGATGCCCAATGCGGTGTGCTCGGCGATTGCCAATTCGGGCCTGCGCGACCTCGGCATCCACACCGAGATGTTCGTCGACGGCATGGTCGATCTGGTCGAGGCGGGCAAGGTCAGCGGGCGCCACAAGCAATCGCACCCAGGCAAGATCGTCTTCACCTTCGCCGTGGGCAGCCGGCGCAGCTACGACTTCCTGCACGGCAACGAGCAATGCCTGTCGCTGCCGGTAGACCTGACCAACCTGCCGCACCGGGTGGCCGAGAACCGCAACGTGGTATCGATCAACAACTGCATGCAGATCGACCTGAGCGGCCAGGTCGCCTCCGAGAGCTCGGGCCACCGGCACGTCTCGGGCACCGGCGGGCAGTTGCAGTTCGTGCGCGGCGCCTTCATGTCCGAGGGCGGCAAGTCCTTCATGTGCCTGTCCTCGCGCCACCGCGACAAGCAGGGCCGCTTCGCTTCGCGCATCGTGCCCGGCCTGGCCAGCGGCACGGTGGTGACGACGCCGCGCACCGACGCGATGTATGTCGTCACCGAATACGGAATCGCCAACCTCAAGGGCCTGAGCGTGTCCGAACGTGCGCGCGCGCTGATCGCGCTGGCGCACCCGGACGACCGCGATGCCTTGTACGAGGCGGCACGGCGGCACGGCATGCTCGGGCGCCGTCTTCATTGACTTGGGAGAAAACTCATGCAGTTCGAAAGCAGTGTCGTTATAGGAGTCGGCTCGGAGGGCGCTTGCGCCCGTCCGCGTTGGGCGCTCGGCGGAATCGCACACGCGCAGATGGCAAGGTGCATCAATTGGAGCCACTCATGATGTCGAGGCTGATTGCGTTCATCTACGGGGCCAGCTGTTATCTCTTCTTTCTTGCGGTATTTGTTTACCTGGTCGCCTTTGTCGCCGACATTCCGGTGTCTGGTCTGATACCCAAGACAGTGAGTCACGGTGCTTCGACAGGGGCAGGCGGTGCCATTGTCCTGAACACCTTGTTGATGCTGCTGTTCGGGCTTCAGCACAGCATCATGGCCCGCTCCGGTTTCAAGACGTTCATTCAACGTGCGGTTGCGCCACACATCGAGCGCAGCACCTATGTGCTGGTCTCCAGCCTCGCATTGGCCTTGCTGATGTGGCAGTGGCAACCCATCGACGGCATGGTCTGGCAGTTCGAGTCAACGTTTGCGAAGTACCTGCTCTGGGGGCTGTTCTTCTTTGGCTGGGCGCTGATCTTCGTGGCGACCTTTCTGACCGATCATTTCGATTTGTTTGGCCTGCGCCAGGTTTACCTGAACATGGTGGGAAAGAGCTACACGCACGTCGAATTCAAGACGGTGTTTCTCTACAAGATGATGCGCCACCCCATGATGTCGGGCATGCTGATCGCGATGTGGGCGAACCCGGTGATGACGATGTCGCATCTGCTGCTCTCTGCGGGCTTGTCGATCTACGTCTTCATTGGCATTCATTTTGAGGAACGCGCCCTGCTGAGGCACCTGGGTGATAGCTATGCTCAGTGGCGCAGCAAAACGCCCATGGTCTTGCCGGGGTGGCCGCAACGGAAGGGGTGACATTTCGATTGGACCAAGGTCCGTCAAACAAGGGTCCGCCGACTACCGGTCCCTGATCGCTACTTTAGTAGTCTGCCCACCAAGGGAAGGAAAATACCATGCCAAAATTCATTATCGAGCGCGAAATTCCAGGTGCGGGCAAGATGTCCGCAGAAGAGCTTCGCGGCGCCGCGCAGCACTCCAACAGCGTGATTCAGAAGCTTGGTCCCGATATTCGTTGGGACCACAGCTATGTGACGGGAGACAAGATATTCTGTGTCTACGAGGCCCCTAGCGAAGAGTTGATTCGCGCGCATGCGAAAGAATCCGGGTTTCCGGCCAACACCATCACCCCTGTGGCCGCGATCATCAGTCCGGCTACTGCCGCCTGAGAGCATCCAAGGCCCCTATCGGCACCCGGCTTTCGCGGAGAGCAAGGTGACTGTCATCGACATTGATCCAGGAGGAGCGACTTGAGTCATCGCGAACAGAACGCGCGCAGGATGCGCACGATCGCTGCAGGGCTGTGCCTGGCCTGCGCCACTGCGTGGGCTGGCGGAGCGGACCACGCCAAAGGACACGACGGCCATGCCGCGGAGAGCCATGCGCCAGCCGCCAAGCCGGCGCAGCCGAAGGAACTGCCGCCGCTGCGCATCCTCTCGCCGAAGCAGGGAGCGCGGATCGGCCGCACCCTCAGCGTCGAGTTCGAGACCAAGGCCGACTTGTCGAAGATGACGATGGGCGCCAAGGAGATCGGCGCGCACCTTCACGTCGATCTCGACGGCCTGTCGCTGATGCCGGCGCAGTCGGATCTGAAGCCCCTGGGTGCCAACCGGTACCGCTACACCTTCGACCTTCCGGCCGGTCCCGGAACGCGGGTGATCAAGGTCTACTGGTCCGACGCCGCGCACAAGACGATCGAATCGACGGTTCAACAGGTCACGGTGACGGTTGTCGATGACGCGGCCGGGGGGAAGCGGTGACCGGGGTTCATCTGCGGCGGCGCCGGCTGGTCATGGGTCTGCTGGCGGGCGCAGGCGCGGTGGGCCTGCACGCGGTGGCGCGCGCGCATGCCGCGCTGGTGAAGTCCGAACCGGCGCGACGCGCTGTCCTGCGCAAGGCGCCCGGGCAGGTGCGCCTGTGGTTCAACGAACGGCTCGAGCCGGCGTACGCGACCATCGTGCTCAACCGGGGCGATACGCAACCCGTGGCGACCAACAAGGCGCGCTTGGACCCCGGCGATCCGAAGCTGCTCGTGCTCGACCTGCCGCCCCTCGAGCCCGGCGAGTACACCGTGCGCTACCGCGTGCTCTCGGTCGACGGGCACACGGTCGACTACGGCTACACCTTCAGCATCGCGCCGCCCGGGGGCACCAAGTAGGGCGATGCAGTGGCCGGACGTCTTGCGCTGGCTGCAGGTCGCGAGCGTGCTCTGCGTCATGGGCAGCAGCGCAGCGCTGCTGCTGGGCGGCAGCGGCGGCGGAGCGCATGGCGCACGCTGGCGGCGCATCGTCATGGCCGCGATGCCCTGGTTTGCCGGCGCTTCGCTGTTGCTGATGTGCTGGCTGCTGGCTGCACAGGCGGTTTCCGTCACCGGCCGAACCGACGCCGCCTGGCAGTGGCAGCACTGGCGTGGCGTGCTCGAGCAGACGCGATTCGGCACGGTGTGGGCATGGCGTCAAGCGCTTGGCGTGGCGCTACTCATGGTGCTGCTGGGCAGGCGACCGCTGGCCGCGCGCGTCGGCAAGCGTGCCATCGCGGCCATCGCACTGGCGCTGGCGGCGGCAATCGCCGGCGCGGCAGCGTGGGCGGGGCATGGGGCTGCGGTGGAGCCCAGCGGGCTGGCCACTGCCGCGATGGCGACGCACATGCTCGCGGCCGGGCTCTGGGGCGGTGGCCTGCCGGCCATGGCCCTGGGCCTGGCGCTGGCCGCGCGCCATCGCGACGGCGATCTGCGCGACTGGATCGCGCGCCTGCTGCGGCGTTTCTCGGTGCTGGCCGCGGCTTGCGTGGCGGTGCTTGTGCTTTCCGGGCTGGTCGCCGCCTACTTGTTCTCGGGCGCGCCGACCGAGTGGCCGGCGCGCGTGGACGAGTGGCGGCTCGGCCTCTTCACCGCGCTCGAGCGCTTCGTCGCACCGTTGCTCTCGACGCACTTCGGTGTCTTGCTGCTGGCCAAGATCGCATTGTTCGCGGCGGTGCTCGGCCTGGCCGCCCGCGTGCGCTGGCGCTGGATGCCGCGACTGGCGCAGGGCGATGAATCGTGGGTGGCTGCATCACGTTCGGTGAAGGCCGAAGCGGCCCTCGTGCTCGTCGTCCTGCTCTTGGCGGCGCAACTGGCCACCACCGTGCCTGCCGCACACGATGCCATGCGCTGGCCTTTGCCGTTTCGGCTGTCGATCGATGCCTCCTGGCTGCTGCCGGGCGTGCCGGTGTGGGTGTCCGCGGGTGCGTGTCTGATCGTGGCGGTCCCCATATGGGCCGCCGCTGGGCGGCGCGCGGCGGGGCTGGTCGCGGCGTTGGCGGGGGCGGGCATCGTCATGTGGGCACTGGCGGTACCCGCCTACCCTGACACCTATCGCCGAAGCACCGTGGCCTACGACGCCGTGTCGGTGGCGCGGGGCATGGGGCTGTACGGGCAGCAGTGCGTGGCCTGCCATGGCGCCGCCGGTCACGGCGACGGGCCGCTGGCCGCGACGATGCAACCTCGCCCGCCGGACCTCGCCGAACCGCACACGGCCTTGCACACCGCAGGCGACATCTTTTCCTGGCTCACGCACGGCAAGCCGAACTCGCCGATGCCGGGATTCGCCGGGGTCATGAACGAAGAGCAGCGATGGGACGTCATCAACTTCCTGCGCGCGTTCTCGGCCGGATACCAGGCGCGGCTGCTCACGTCCAGGGTCGTGCCGGGCCAGCCCTGGCTGGGGCTGCCCGACATCGACTTCGTCGGTGTCGACGATCGTCCGGGATCGTTGTCGGGTCTGCGCGGCCGCACCGTGCTGCTGGTGTTCTACACGCTGCCGGCGTCGCAGCAGAGGCTTTCGCAACTGGCGCAGTGGCACGAGCGTCTGCGCGCCGCGGGGGCCGAACTGGTGGCCGTTCCCCTGCCGGCATCGCGTGGGCAGCCTCGGGCGCCGCTCCCTTACCGGCAGGCCGCCGACGGCGCCGAAGACGCGGCCGCTGCGTACCTGTTGTTCAGGCGAACCCTGTCCAACCCCGGACGAACGATCGCGGGCGAAGCCCCCGAGCACATGGAGTTCCTGCTCGACCGCTTCGGCTACGCGCGCGCACGCTGGATTCCCGAGCCAAACGCCGCAGCACCGGGCTGGGACGACGAGCGCCTGCTCGTGCAGCAGATCGAGCTGCTGCGGCGCGAACCGCGCCTGCGGCCGCCGCCGGACGACCATGTGCATTGACGCCGGCGCAGCAGATGGCGCTTCGAAGGAGAACCGACCGATGAAATTCAGTCGAGATGTCGCAAGTTGCGACATGGTTCTAGCGGCGAAGGTCCTCGACTCGGGAAACGAGCTCAGTTTGCTCGACCGGACTGAGGGATTCCACCAGCATGCGCGCAGCGCGGCCCCGGCGCGCTCAAAATCCCATTCACTCAACTCAACCGAGACGGCGGCTGCGCCAGTCCACACGCATAGGAGAGCAATGACATGGCAAGTGACCTCACATTCTCGAAATGGCTGCTTGCGGCGGTCGCGGCCTTTACCTGCACTGTTCAAGCCCAGAGTTTGGACGCGCTGAAGGCAGACGCGGCTACGCCCGGCGACGTGCTCACGTACGGCATGGGCTACAACAACCAGCGCTACAGTCCGCTCAAGCAGATCAACGCCAAGAATGCGTCGAAGCTGCAGCCGCTCTGGGCCTACAGCCTGAACAACCCGCAGGGTCAGGAGTCGCAACCCATCGTGCATGACGGGGTGATGTATGTCACCACCTTCAACGCGACGATCGCGCTGGACCCCTTGTCCGGCAAGCAGATCTGGAAACAGGACATCGAGCTTCCGCAAGACGTGTTCAAGTACGCTTGCTGCGGCATCCTCAATCGGGGCGCAGCGATCTACGACGGGAAGATCTACCGCACCACGCTGGACTCGCAAGTCGTGGCGCTGGACGCCAAGACCGGCAAGCAAGTCTGGAAGAGCAAGGCGGCCGACTACAAGGACGGCCACGCGATGACCAGCGCGCCGCTGATCGCCGGCGGCGTGGTGATCACCGGCATCGCCGGCGGCGAGTACGGCACGCGCGGCTTCATCGACGGCTGGGATCCTGCCACCGGCAAGCACCTGTGGAAGTTCTTCACCACCGCCGCGCCGGGTGAAAAGGGCGGTGACACCTGGCCTGCCGACACGCACGCGAAGGGCGGCGCGCCCACCTGGCTGACCGGCGCATACGACCCGGAGCTGGACCTCGTCTATTGGGGCACCGGCAACGGCGGCCCGTGGAACGCGGAGGCGCGCAAGGGCGACAACCTCTACATCAACTCGGTGCTGGCGCTGCGGCCGAAGACAGGCGAGCTGGTGTGGCACTACCAGTTCAGCCCCAACGACCTCTACGATTACGACGCCACCGAAGTCGGAATGCTGCTCGATCTGAAGGTCGACGGCAAGAAGCGCAAGGTGCTGGCGCAGGCCAACCGCAACGGCTTCTTCTACGTGCTCGACCGTGCCAACGGCAAGCTGCTGGCGGCCAACCCCTACGTGAAGGTCAACTGGGCCGATCGCATCGACATCGCTTCGGGCCGTCCGGTGGAAAGCGAGGTGACCAAGCGCATCCGTGCGGGTGGCGACGAGATGGTGTGGCCGTCGGTGGTCGGCGGCAAGAACTGGACACCGATGTCATGGAATCCCGCCACCGGGCTGGCCTATGCCAATACGCTGAACATGGCCTGGCCGTACCAGCTCGTCAAGCCCGAGTACAAGAAGGGCGAGTGGTACCTGGGCGTCAACTTCCGCGGCGTGGTGATGCCCAAGGGAGAGCCGCATGGCTACCTGAGCGCGATCGATCCGCTGACCGGCAAGAGCAAGTGGCAGATGCCCTGGCCGGGCCAGCCGAGCATGGCCGGCACGCTGTCCACCGCCGGCGGTCTGGTATTAACCGGGGCTGCAACGGGTGAGTTCATGGTGGTGGACGCCGCCAACGGAAAGAAGCACTATGAGTTCAATACGGGCAGCGGAATCATCGGCTTGCCCGTCACGTGGGAACACAAGGGCAGGCAGTACGTGACCGTCTTGTCCGGAGCGGGCGGCGTCTGGGGCATTCTGGGCGATGAGCGCATGGCTCAGACGCCGGCAGGAGGGTCGGTGTGGACCTTCGGTCTGAAGTGATGAGGAAACTGCTGACGGGCGCGGCGGCACTGTGCGCGGGCTTGATCGGCATGCCGGTGTCCGCCCAACCCGCTGACGGGTTCCCGGTGGAGCAGGTCGAGGCTGGTCGCGCGCAGTACAACCGTACCTGTGCGCAATGCCACGGACGCAACATGGTCAACAGCGGAACCACGATCTTCGACTTGCGAAAGTTCCCAGCGGACCAGCCGGAGCGCTTCGTTGCCAGCGTATCGAGCGGCAAGGGCAACATGCCATCGTTCAAGGACGCGCTCACGCGTGATCAAATCAATGTGCTTTGGGCGTATGTTGCGTCGCGTGGCGGCAAGGGCCTCTAGGTCCTCCGGGGCACCGCGGGCAGATCTCGGCGCGCGTGGCGCGCCGAGACTGTTGGCACATGCAGTCGTGACGATCATGATGGCGCTGCAATGCAATGCCTCGGCTGCAAGCGAACCTCTGCGGGTGTGCATGGCGGAGGAAAACCCGCCGCTGAGCCGCCTCGCCAATGGAACCATGACGGGGCTGGACTTGCGGATCGCACGAGAGGTGGCGGCGGTGTTGCGGCGAGAGCTGGTCGTCGTACCCTTCGACACAACGTACGAGAAGGAGTCATCCCTCGCGCACGAGGTGAATGCGCTGCTTTCGTCGGGGGTGTGCGAGGCGACGAGCGGATTCCCGTTGCTTGCCGGCGACCTGGGCCCGCCAAGCCGGGCATCGTCAAGGACAGCGGACTATCCGGGTGCGCCCCGCAAGCGAGAGCGGCCCTTCGTACCGCTGAAGCCACTGTCGCCCACTCGCGCTTACCAAGGCGTCGCCATCGGTGCGGCGATGCGCGCGCCAGCCGACTCATGGTCCAGCTTGACGGCACTGAGCGAGCGACCGCATTGGCGGGTCGGTGCGGTCAGCGGCACGATGGCTGGGACCGTGGCGCTGATGTGGCGCCACGGCGCGCTTCGGTCGCAGTTGGTCTCGTTGAGTCATGGCGAGAGCGCATTGGACGCGCTCGCTGCTGGAAGGCTGGACGTGGCGCTGGTACCCATCGCGCAGTTCGATGGTTGGCGCCTGGCGCATGCGCGGCCGTCGCTGACGCTGGCAGGCTGGCGCAAGCCAATTGACGTCAACCTCGGCTTCGTGACCCTGGCCTCGAATGAATCATTGCGCAATGCCATCGATGCGGTCATCTCGAGCGCCCTGGCTGACGGTCGCCTGGAGGGCTGGGCGACCGCCGAAGGCGCCACCTGGCTCCCACCGCGCACGCCTGACGTATCCAACGGACCGACCCTGGTGCAGCTCGTGGCAGACTGATCCGTAGCGAGATGGCGTTCTCCTGCACGTTGTTGTCGATGCTGTAGTGAACCGTCCTCGACGTAGCGCTTGCCCCATTGCGTAGCCACCGTCCGCAACCATCTCTGGGCCGTCCATGATCGTGGCCCTCTCGGACGCCAGGAACAGCACCGCGGTGGAGGATTCTTCCGGGCAGGTCGGACAGCCCAGAATCGTCGTACCCAGCAAGGCCTTGATCATTGTCTTGACCCTGTCCCAGGATTTCGAACCGTTCGGTTACAGAGACGACCGGCATGATTTAGGCCCCGCGGAGGGGCCAGGAGCATGTCGTGAAGAGAAGCAAGTTCACTGAGGAGCAGATCGCCTTTGCGCTCAAGCAGGCGGAGCTGGGCATCAGCGTCGAGGAGGTCTGCCGCAAGACGGGCATCAGCGAGGCGACCTTTTACGTCTGGCGCAAGAAGTACGGCGGCGTAGGCCCGTCGGAGCTGCGACGGCTGCGCCAGCTTGAGGACCCTGATGGCCACTTCAAATTCCCCCACCTGTGGCCAGTCAAACTCCCCCGGGCAGGACGGCCGATTATGGGTCGACGGCCGCGTTGAGCGCGATGCGTGAGGCGGCCTCCTTGAGGCGGTAGCTCTTGCCTTCGAACTCGAGCATGGCGGCGCGGTGCATCAGGCGATCGAGGATGGTGGCGGCCA
>JADMKA010000114.1 GCA_018780145.1 Vitreoscilla sp.
GCCATCCACTCGCTGCGCGTCGGCCTGAGCAGCGGCGGTGATACCCACCTGGGCGACTTCTCGGCCAGCTACTCGACCCAGCTCACCGAGAGCTTCGAGGAGATGGTGCCCGCTGACGTACTGGGCAAGCTGCCCAATCTGCAGTACTTCGCCTCGGTGTCGGGTGGGCGGATCATCAAGGGGCGGTTCCCGATTCTGAACCCGGATTTCGACCGACCGGCTGCAACGGCAACGGGGAGCCGGCCATGATCCGCGTCGTTGCCATCGTGTCGCTGATGGCGTTGCTGATCCTCGTGCTCTACCTGCCCTCGGCGCACCCGCCGGAACGCTTCGTCGCGCAACTGCGAATTGAACACGAACAGACCGCCGAGTTCTGGAGTGCCAAACGCGCCGAGCGCATACTGACGCGCACGCTCGACGCCCAGGAATCGACCACGCAGTTCAATCCGATCCCGACCCTGCGGCAGGCGCCGGACCCGAGTCGCGTCGATTCAGCAGTGGCGCTCGAGATGTCGGCAGTCAACGCACGGCTGTTCAACAACCCTTACTTCCGATCCATCGACGCGCAGCTGCTGCTGGCCACCTTTCGCCTCTTCACACTGCTGGCGTGGTTGCCCTGGCTGCTGGCTTTCGGCGTGGCCGCGTTGTTCGATGGGGCGGTGGTGAGGGTGATCAAGGCCAAGCAGTTCACGCACCACGATCCGGAGATGTTCGCGCTGTACGCCTGCGCGGTCATCGTGCTTGCGTGCGGAACGGTGGTTGCGCTGGTGTTGCCGGTGACGCTGCCGGTCTTGTTGCTGCCGGGAGTGCCTGTCGTGATGGCGGTGTTCGCGGCGGGGGCGCTGGGGAATTTTCATCGGCGAGGGTAGTCTTCCGCAACGATGCTCGCCCGGTTGCGCTTCAGACTCTCATCGTCCCCCCTGTCGGGATGACCGCTTCTGACTGTCGGCGCCCGACGCCGAGATCGCAGCGCAGCGCGCCGTGACCGCGCGCAGATGCCCGACACGGGCCGACCGCCTTCATCGAGATCGACAATGCGATCAATTCCCAGAAGTGCAGCAGGCTCCGCCCCACAAGCCTGATCGCGCCATACGTTTGACCAGACACCTTCCCGATCTATCAGCGAGGACGACCTCATGCCCCTGCAGTTTCACGTCCCGGACTCGAGCACCGGCGTCTTTGCCTACCCCGACAGCGAGTTCGACCCTGCACTGGAGGTGTTGGACTCCGCGCTCGAGCAGCGCAGCCAAGGCCAGTTGACTGACAAGGCCTACGCGGCCCTCCTTGAACGCATCATCGCCGAGCATCCCGACTTCATCGACGCCCACGCGCATCTCGCCTACCTGTGGATAGAACAGGGCAAACCCAAGAAGGCCTTGGATGCGAGCCTCGCCGGGCTGACCTTGGCCAACCGTCTCGTTCCAGAGGGCTTCGCGGGCCACATCGAGTGGGGTCACCTCGACAACCGGCCCTATCTGCGCGCGATGCACGGTGCCGTGCTTGCCTACGGACGTCTGCGCCGCCACAAGGAGGCCGCCGGCCTGATCGAGTGCATGCTGGCCTACAACCCCAACGACAACCAGGGGGTGCGCTATCTGCTGGGCTCGGAACTGCTGCGCGCGGGCGACGCCGCGCGAGCGCAGACTGTCTTCGAGGCGGAGTGCGCGAGCTACCCGCCGTACCACTACGAAGTGGCCCTGGCGCACCTGCAGGCAGGTCGCTGGGTACCCGCAGCGACCGCCTTGCGTCGTGGCTTCTGCGTCAACCGGTACATCGCTGAGGCTCTGAGCGGTTGGCCTGACCCGAAGCCACTCGCCATCTGGCACGGCAGCAACCTGGCCGAACCGGAGACCGCACGAGACTACCTGGGCTTGTATGGCTCCCTGTGGATGCGCCGCCCGGACTTCCCGGCCTTTGTGCGCTGGCTCTTCAATCACTCCCGGGTTCTCGCCGAACGCGCCGCGATCACCGCCTGCCAGGAAGCGCTGTGCTGGGAACACGAGTTCTCGGCACGCGGGGCCATCATCGATCGACAGGACCGGCTCGTGGCTGCCATCGACGACTCGCTGTCCATTGCGGTGATCGAACGCAAGCAGGATCGCCGCGGGCAATCGATCTATCCGTGGATGCTGGACCTCCTCGGCTGATGCGCGAAGGCCTCGCGTAGCGCCGCATCGCTTCAGCGCTTCGCCACCGCACGCCCGATCTCGAAACCCCCCGCACAAAGCATTCATTCTCAGCAGACGCCCCGCCGCCCACCCCATACCCTTCAGTCACGTGCTCACCAGGGCGCGAAGCACGACGAACGGAGAGGTCAAGGCCATGCTCATCGCCACAGCGACACCCCAGAGGGAACTTCTCTCCCGCGCACGGGACACCGACACTCAGGACACCATCGAGACCCTCGTGTGGATCGAAGAACACGACTGGCTCTACGCCTTGCTCAAGAGCGAGTTGAACGTGTCGCCGAAGTTTCGGGTGCCGGATCTGATCAGCGCCAGCGTGTCGCAGCTGTTCGCCAGGGATCAGGGCAGCGACAGGCTCTTTCGCTACCTGGGTGCCGAACTGATCCTGCGCGCACCCGGCACGGTGCGTCGGCGCGAGGCCATGTGGCGGCCCCAGTATCAGCAGCTGCACGCGCTGCAGCTCTCCGCTGCCAACCGCTATCCGAACCCGCAGTTCCAGCTCGACCAGATCACCACGGCCTGCGTTGCGCTGGCGCGCGCTGACGACGCCTCGGGAGCTTGCACGCTGCGACACGCGCGCATCAACATCGCGCGCCGTTCCGCCATCGCTCAAGTGCTCATGTCCGCATGAGCACACCGCCTCGCTGACGTTTCTCTTCGCACCCTACCCGCTCCAGACCCGCGCTCGATCGGCCTTGAGGCGCCTCGCTCCGCGCGATGCCTTCGGCCACCGACCTGACCCACCTCGCCCGTGCCTTCAGCGCACGGACCCACCCGCCCAAGACCCTGGCCGGCCCGTCCGGTCCTGACCCTGGTCTCCGCCCTCCAGCGGAGTGGTCCGGCCCCAAGGCTTTCGAGGTGAGTCATGCGACTTGTGCGCGTCGCCGCTGCTGCGGCCTTGCTGTTCGCCCTGCCTGGCTGGGCCGTCGCCTGCTGGGCCGAAGCCGGCCAGCGCTACGGCGTCTCACCGCAGCTGCTGTACGCCATCGCCCGCGTCGAGTCGGGCCTCAAACCGCACGCGGTCAATCTCACGCATCAACAGCGCACCGGCAGCTACGACATCGGGCTGATGCAGATCAACAGCTCGAACCTGCCGGCACTCAAGCGCCACGGCATTGGCGAACAGGACCTGTACGAGCCCTGCACCAACATCCACGTCGGGGCCTGGCTGCTGGCGCAGTCCTTCGCGCAGCACGGCATCAGCTGGGAAGGGGTCGGTGCCTACAACGCCGCCTGCACGCAGTTGAAGGGCGCGACTTGTCGCACGGCCCGTAGCCGCTACGCCTGGTTGGTGTATCGCCGCCTGCCCGACGTCGACGGCACTGCGTCCCGACACGATCCTGCCGCGACCACGACCGAACGGCCGGTCCTTTCCGCACGGGTGACGCCGTGAACCGCGCGGCATGGGCACTCGGCACGGCCGCCACGTTGAGCTGCATGGCCTGGCTCTCCGCTTGCGGAGTCTTCGGCTCCCCAAGCCCAGCGCCGCAAGCCGCCGACAGGGGCTCTGCACCAACGATCCATCGGATCGCCCAGCTCGACTTCGGCCGGAACGCCCGATACGCCTCCTGCCTGGAGCCCGCCTGCCCAAAGGCCACGACAAAGACCCTCGCGGCGCTGAGTGCACCAGTCGCCAAAGAGCCACTGCGAGCCACCGACCTCCCCCCAAATGCCGCGAGCGCGGCGGCTGCCCTGCCCACGACGTCCATCGCGCAACCGCCCCCGGCCCCACCGCCGGCGCCACACACGCTGATCCTGCACTTCGCGACCCAAAGTGCAGTTCTGACCCGGGCCCACAAGGCGTTGCTGCGCGATTCGCTCGATGACCTGCAGCGCACGGACCGCATCCTCATCGCCGGCCGCACCGACGATCTGGGCAGTGAGTCGCTGAACCAGTCGCTGGCGTTCGCCCGCGCACTGGCGATACGCGACCACCTGCTGGACCTTGCGCCCGACCTGCCA
Source organism: Vitreoscilla sp. (assembly GCA_018780145.1). Classification (GTDB taxonomy): domain Bacteria; phylum Pseudomonadota; class Gammaproteobacteria; order Burkholderiales; family Burkholderiaceae_C; genus Ideonella. Next base: position 4,149 of record JADMKA010000114.1, read on the forward strand.
GCCCGGATCGCCATTGATGCCAAGGGGCGCTGCTGTTACGCCGCAAGCAATCAGACCGCAGTCGGCCGGGCGCAGAACCGCCGCGTCGAGATCAGCTTCACGCCGCGCGCGGAGGGCACGCCATGACGCCCCGCCTGTACCTCGACGAAGTCGCTCCGCCGCGACCGCGCTGGCGCTCGCCAGCGTCGGCTCGTGCGCCGCCGGCGGGCGGCAACCCCAACGCCACCTACCTCTCGTTCTCGATATCCATCCCTTTGGAGTCCGTTCATGAGCACTGCCGTCTTTCGTCCCCCTGTCCTCAACCGCAAACCGCTGGCCGCGATCGCGCTGCTGGCGCTGCTCACCCTCGGCCTGTGCATCGCGATGCCTGGCTACGCGCTCGACCTGGTGGCCTTCACCGGCATCACCGGCCCGATGGTCTCGGCCCTGACGCAAATCGCAGCGCTGGGCCCGGGCATCAAGGCCCTGGTGGGCTTCGTCGGCTTCGTCGTCGCGCTGATCTCGCTGTCCGCGCTGCGCAACTTCGGCCCCGTGCTGTTCTACGTGGGCCTGGCCATCTTCGCCGCCGTGGGCCTGGTGATCGCCGGCGCGATCATGGGCGCGGTCGTCTGAGGTCGGTGTCGATGCCCCGGGAGGCTGCATGCAAGCCGACACCTACATCCCGCGTCGCCTGGACGACCAGTGGAAGATCGGCTTCTGGGACGTCGACGTCGCTGCGCCGTTCTTGTTCGGGCTGTTCATGGGCTACATGTCCGGCTCGAAGCTGTCCTTCGCGCTGTGCGTGGCCGCGGGCATCTTCACCTCGCGCTGGATCGCCCGCATCAAGGCCGACAAGCACGCCGCCTTCGCGGTGCACTGGCTGTACTGGCACCTGCCAACGACGCCGGTCACCGCGATGCGCGCCACGCCGCCCTCGCACATCCGCCGCATGGTGGGCTGAACGGAGCACGTGATGGACTTCGAACGGCTCAACAGCGACATCAAGGAGATGCGCCGGCGCAACCGGGGTCTGGGCCTCGCCGTGGGCATGCTGGCCGGCGGCCACATCCTGGCGCTGATCGTGATCCTCAACCTGCTCGGCAGCGTGCGCACGGTGGTCGTGCCGCCGTCGATCAACAAGAGCTTCTGGGTCGAGCGCGACATGGCCAGCAGCGAGTACCTCGAGCAGATGGGCAGCTTCGTCGCCTGGCTGGTGCTCGACGTCACGCCGGCCTCCATCGACTGGAAGAAAGACATCCTGCTCGGCTACGTCGAGCCCGAGCAGCACGGCGAACTGAAGACCCTGCAGGAGCTGGAAGCGGCGCGCCTGAAGCGCATCAACGCCGCCACGTACTTCACGCCCCAGCAACTGGTGCCCAGCGAAGACGCGCAGACCGTCGTCATCAGCGGGCGGCTGCGCACCCTGGTCAACAACCTAGAGACCGCCAACGAGCTCAAGGCCTACCTGGTCGAGTTCAGCTACGGCGGCGCTCGCATGCACCTGAAGACCTTCAAGGAGATCCCCCATGCGGCGAAGTAGCCTGGATGCACGGCACGTCCTGCGGTACCGGCGATGGCTGCCTCGGCGCCGCCGCCTGGGGCTGGCCCTGGCCTCGGCCTTCCTGAGCGCCGTCTCGGCGCCACCCGCGCAGGCGCTGCAGGTGCTCGACGCGCGCGACGGCGTCGCGATCGAGGCGATCCTGTCGATCAAGGAGCCCACCCGCATCCGCATCGAGGGCGCGCCGATCACCGACGTGTTCGGCAACATCTACTCGAGCAGTTGTGGTGCCGCGCCAGCCGCGCCTCCTGCGCTCGCCGGTCAAAGCGCTGGCCTCACCGCCCCTGCCATCAACCCCGGCGGCGAGATCGTGCTCGAGTGCGATCGCGACAAGGGCGAGATCTACGTCCGCCCGGTCAGCCAGACACCCGACGGCGGAGGCAAGCCGGTCAACCTCTTCATCTCCTCAGCGCAGGCCACCTACACCCTCGTGCTGCGCCGCTCGGACACGCCGGCCGACACCATCGTTATCCGCGATCCGGCGGCGCGCCGCAACCCAGCCGGCACCACCCGCGACGCACCAACGTCCATGTCCGCCAACCACGTGCGTGCGATGAAGGCGATGCTGGTGGCTATGGCGTCGGACCGCTTGCCGGCGGACATCCGTGTCGACGAGGTCGGCCAGCCGGTCCAGCTCTGGGCCGAAGCCAAGTTCTCGCTGATGCGACGCTATGAAGGCCGCAGCCTGGTCGGCGAGAAATACCTGCTGCAGAACCTCGGCAACGCGGTGATGGTGCTGGCCGAGCAGGAGTTCGACCGCCCCGACAGCAAGCCCGGCGGCCAGGTCCTCGGCGTCGCAGTCGAGAACCACAACCTGCGCCCTGGCGAGAGCACCAACGTGTTCGTGATTCGTCGCGGAGGTGAACGATGAGTCCCCGCCTCGGCAACCCCGCTGCCGCGCTGCGCGGCACGCTGAACCGAACGCTCGAACGCCTGTCGCCCAGGCAGCGGCAGTTCGCGATGCTCGGCACCATCCTGGCCGGCGGCATCGGCCTGCTGTGGCTGATCTTCGCGTCCACCGACAGCGGCTCCCATGGCAAGAACGGCAAGGACACCAAGCCCGCCGGCGGCCCGCCAAGCACCGTCACCAACATCGGCGTGATGCCGCCCGGCCAGCAGGTCAACCCGGTGGACCAGTGGGTCGGCACGGCGGGCAGCAAGCTCGCGCAGTACGAGAGCGAGCGCGAAGAGCAGAACCGGCTCAACAAGGACCGGCAGGCATTCGAGGCGCGCACGATGCAGCGCTTTGCGGACCTGGAGCAGCGGTTGACCTCGGCCGCGAATGCCACCCAGGCAGCGGCCGCACCCGCAGCACCCGCAGCACCCGCGCCCGCGGCGCCGACCGCGATGCCACCGGCCTCCAGCTTGCCGCCACCTCCGCCGCCGATGGCGGTGCCGCGTTCGTCAGCGGCCAACGCGATGCCGCCGGGTGTGCCCGGTGGCCCGCTGGCGGCACCGATGGTCGCGCCAACACCGGGCGCGCCCGTTCTGACACGCATCACGCTGGTCGACCGAAGCGCGACAAGCGTTGCAGCGGCTGCGGCATCGAACCAGATCACCGCCAGCAACAGCGAGGCCCGTACCGTCTCCACCTTCCTGCCGGTCAGTTTCACACGCGGCACGCTGCTGGGCGGTCTTGACGCGCCGACCGGTGGCCAGTCGCAGTCGAACCCGCACCCGGTGCTGATCCGCCTGTCGGACAACTCGGTCTTGCCGAACCGCTTCCGAGGTGAGTACCGCGACTGCTTCGTGGTCGCGGCCGGCTACGGCGACATCAGCTCGGAGCGCGCCTATCTGCGCACCGAGAACCTGTCCTGCGTACGCGCCGACGGCGCCACGCTGGAGGTCAAGATCCAGGGCAGTGTCTACGGCGAAGACGGCAAGGTCGGTATGCGCGGCCGCCTGGTCACCAAACAAGGCCAGATGCTCGCCAACGCGCTGCTGGCCGGCATCGTCAGCGGCATCGGCCAGGGCGTCTCCACCGCATCGACCACGTACAGCACCTCGGCACTCGGCACGATCGCCAGCGCCTCGGGCGCGGACGCCTACCGCGCCGGCATCGGCAGCGGCGTCGGCAAGGCGCTGGACCGCTTGGCCAGCTACTACATCAAGCTGGCCGAGAACACCTTTCCAGTGATCGAGGTCGACGCCGGCCGCGAGATCGACGTCGTGATCACCAAGGGCGTGCGCATCGACGTGCCGATGACCGCCAGCACCGACCGCAACGCGCGCGCCGACGTGGCGCCCAGCGAACGCTACCTGGAGGCTTCCGATGATGGCAACTACTGATCGCCGGCGCGTGCGCCGGTGGGCGAACTTCGCCCTGCTCCCTGGCCTCGCGGCTCTGATGGCCGCGACAGCCCTTCCGGGTGCGGCTGCGACGCCCGACGAATCGCGGCTGCTGGCGGCGCTGAAGAAGGCGCACCCCGGCACGCAATTCAGCCGTGTCGTGCGCTCGCCCGTGAACGACGTCTACGAGGTCTGGATGAACGGCAATGTCGCCTTCGTCTCGGCCAGGAGCCCACGCTACTTCATCTTCGGCCGCGTGTTCGACACCCAGACGATGAAGGACCTGACCGGTCCGAAGCTGGCGATGGCAGCCCAGGTTTCGGGTACGGGGCAGGCCACACCTGAATCGTCATCCGCACATGCGCCTGCACCCGCGCCCGTGTCCTTCGACCAGTTGCCGCTGGCCGATGCGATCAAGACCGTGCGCGGCAACGGTCAGCGCAAGGTGGCGGTGTTCAGCGACCCGGCCTGCGGCTTCTGCCAGCGGCTCGAACCCGAGCTGGCCAACCTGACCGACGTCACTGTCTACACCTTCCTCGTGCCCTTCCAAGGCCCGGCCAAGCCCATCGCAGTGTGGTGCGCTGCCGACCGCGAGCAGGCCTGGCAGCGCCTGATGGTGCAAGGCGACTCCTCGCTGCTCAACACCGGCGGCACCTGCGACCACCCCGTCGATCGCAACGTCGCGCTGGCCCACCGCCTCGGCGTGCAAGGCACCCCGACGCTGATTTGGTCCGACGGCTCGCGCACCGATGGCTATGTCGATCACGCTGTGCTGGAGGCCAGGCTGGCCCAGGCATCGCAGCCGAAGGAGGCACGGCCATGAGGCGCGCTCGCCCATCGCTCATCGGCGCGCTGGCTGTCGCGACATCGATGCTCGGCGCCTGCACGAGCATGTCCGGCTTGAGCGGCAGTTCCAGCTACGCCTGCAAGGCGCCCGAAGGCGTGACCTGCGATTCGGTGTCCGGCACCTACGCGAACGCGGTCCACAACAACCTGCCGAGCCAGCGATCGCGATCTGTGGCCGCCGCACCGGCTTCGGGCAGCCCACCGAGTGCGCCACCACCCCAGCCAAGCACGTCGGCGTCCGCCACGCCCACGCCGCTGCGCTCCTCCGCCCGCATCCTGCGCCTGTGGTTCAAGCCCTGGGAAGACGCAGACCGCGACCTCTACGACCAGGGCTACGTCTACGTGCAGATCAACAGCGGCGAGTGGCTGATCGAGCACGCACGGCGCCAGATCCGCGAAGCCTACGCCCCGCTGCGCCCGCCGCCCAAGGCATCGGCTTCAGGAGGTGCCGACAAGGATGCCGCCACCCCCACACCGCTGCTTCCCAACCTCAAGAGCGCACCGAAACCGCCTTCGGGGGACAACCCGTTCCCGGGCCTCGTGCCTTCGCCCGCCCGCCCCGACACCTCCGATTGAAGGAGCGCCATGTACTCGCCTGATGCTGAAGCGCCGGCAGGCGCAGCCGCCCGGCCCACCGCTCGCCCGCCACTGTTCGGCTTTGGCCAAGCGGCGGACACCCCCGCCGAGCAGTTCGCGGCCTGGCTGCCCTACTCCGCCTACCTCGCCGACGAAAAGCTCTTCGTGAACCGCGACAGCCTGGGTTTCATGCTCGAGGTGATGCCGCAGTCGGGCGCCGACGAACGCATGGCCGAGGTGCTGATCTCGCTGTACTCGACCTGCCCGCCCGGCACCGGCATCCAGTTCCACCTGTTCGCCTCGCCGCACATCCGCGAGCCGTTGCGCCGCTACGCCAACCTGCGCGTCGAAGATGCCGACCAGATCGACAAGGCCAAGCATTGGGGCCGGCCAGCGCGCAACGACAACCTGTTCCGCAAGCTGGCGCGCCAGCGAGTGGGCCACCTGCTGGGCGGCGCGCAGCAGTCGCTGACCAGCGGCTTCCACTACACGCTGCGCGACTTCCGGCTGATGATGAGCGTCGCGGTCACCGCCGACGCCGAGGTTCTGACCCGGCGTGACGAGATCATGGCGCTGCGCGAGTCCATGGCCTCGACGCTGCGCTCGGCCTCGCTGCCCAACCGCGTGTGCGACGCCGCGGACCTGATCAACTGGTGCGCGCTCTTCACCAACCCCGATCGCATCTCGGCCGCCGCCACGGCCGGCGACACCCCAAACCTGCACTACGACGATGGCCGCGAGATCCGCGATCAGATCGTCGACTTCGACACCATCCAGGACCCGCATCCCGGCGGCCTGACGCTGTGGAAGGAAAGCAGCGGCGACATCCTCGAGGCACGCTTCTATTCGATCAAGTCCTTCCCCGAGCGCTTCGCGCTGTGGCAGATGGGCTCGCTGGTCGGCGACCTGATGCAACCGGCGCTGCAGTACAGCGCACCCTTCCTGCTAACGATGGGCGTGCACGTGCTGGACCCCAACGTCACCAAGTCGGTCGTCACCGCCAACCACGTGCGGGCCACGCAGAACGCCAAGGCCAAGATGGCCGACGTCATGCCCGACGTGCGCAAGAAGCTGGACGACTGGACGGCCGCGGCGGACGCCATCGACACCGGCGGCAGCCTGGTGAGCCTGTACCACCAGCTGGCGATCTTCACGGTACCGGGCAAGGCAGTCGCAGCCCAAGAGACCGCCAACGCGATCTGGCGCGGCCGCGGCTTCCAGCTCAACGCCGACGTGTACATGCACCGCCAGGCGCTGCTGGCCAGCCTGCCGATGACGCTGTCCGAGCGCTTCCACAAGGACCTGTCCAAGATGCGTCGGGTCTCGCGCAAGACGGTGGCCAACGCGATCCACCTGGCGCCGCTGATCGCCGAGTGGCGAGGCACGCGCACGCCCGCGCTGGTCTTCGGCGGCCGGCGCGGCCAGCTGATGACGCTGGACATCTTCGACAACGACCTGGGCAACTACAACTTCGCGATCATCGGCGCCCCCGGCTCCGGCAAGTCGGTGCTGATGAACGAGATGGCCTGGTCCTACCGCGCCATCGACGCCAAGGTCTGGATGCTGGACCTCGGCCGCTCCTTCGAGAAGCTGTGCCGCAAGGCCAAGGGCACCTACATCGAGTTCAAGCCCGAGGTCGACATCTGCCTGAACCCCTTCAGCCACATCGTCGACATCAACGAGGACATCGACATGCTGGTGCCGGCCATCTCCAAGATGGCCTCAATGTCGCGGCCGCTGGACGAGGTCCAGTACAAGGCGATCTCGGCGATGGTGCTCAAGCTCTTTCGCGCGTACGGCAACGGGCTGACCGTCACCGCGCTGCGCGATGCCTTCAAGACCGGGACGATCGAGGAACTCGGTGTGCGCGAGGACGCGCGCATCAAGGACCTCGCGATCATGCTCAACCCGTACGCCCGCGGCGGGCAGTACGAGCGCTTCTTCGAGGGACGCAACAACGTCGACTTCACGAACGACTTCGTCGTCATCGAGAACGAGGAACTGAAACGCCGGCCAGACCTGCACGCGGTGGTCAACATCCTGCTGCTGCACCAGATCACCGGCGAGATGTACCTGACGCGCAATCGGCGCAAGGTGCTCTTCATCGACGAGCTGAAACAGCAGCTCGGCGACATCGGCGCAGACGATCCGGTGAAGGCCGCGGTGGTCGAGGAAGCTGCCCGGCGCGCGCGCAAGTACGGCGGCTCGCTCGGTACCGCCACCCAGAGCGCGGACGACTACTACGGTTCGGCGCAAATGGAAGCGGCCTTCAACTGCTCGGACTGGGTGTTCCTGCTGCGGCAGAAGCCCGAGTCCATCGAGATGCTGGACCGCAAGGGCCGGCTGTCGATGGACGAGCCGAAGAAGCGGCTGCTGAACTCACTGCGCACCGAACCCGGCGTGTTCTCCGAGCTGTACATCTCCTCGCCGGTCGGTGAAGGCGTGGCGCGCAACATCCTCGATCCGGCCACGCACTTGCTGTTTTCCAACAAGCTCGAGGACAACGCGCCCATCGACGAGTTGCGCGCGCAGGGTCTCACGATCGACGAAGCCATCGCCGAATTGCTGCGGCGCCGGGGACACGTCGTATGAGGACCGCACTGCTCCAGGTGCCGGTGGCGCTGTTGGTCGTCGCGGCAGCGCTCGCGGCCTACGACCACTTCGTGATTCGGCCGGCCCAGATCGTCGGCGTCGTGGACGTCGGCGAGGTCTATCGCCAGAAGGAAGCGGAGTTCACGCTGATCCTGACCAAGGCCGGCTCCGACGACGAACGGCAGAAGGCGATGGTGATGGCGCGTGCCTTCGCGCAACGCCTGCCGGTCGCGCTGGAGGAACTGCCACGCGAGTGTGGCTGTCTGGTGGTGCTCAAGAGCGCCGTGGCCGGGCCGACGCCGCGCACGCTGGACCTGACGGCGCACCTGAAGCGCAAGGTAGAGGCGCCATGAACGCGCAGATCGAGCGTTGGCTGACCAGCTTCGGCCGCTTCCTGCACGACCTGCGCAAGCGCTGGTACCTGTACCTGCCGGTCTTCGCAATCTGGGGATTCGCGTACCTGCGGCTTTTCGTGGACCCGACGCCGCGCGTGCCGCTGTTGTTCAACTGGACGCCGAGTCTGCCGTACCGCGTCGCGTGGCTGCAGTACGGACCACATGCGCTGCAACGCGGCGACTACGTCGTGTTCGCGTTCGGAGGCGAGGCGCGCGCGGCCTACCCAGGGCTGTACGGGCAACCCTTCTTCAAGCGCGTGCGCGGGTTGCCCGGCGACACCGTGACGGTGACCGGCCGCCTGGTCTCGATCAACGGCGAGCTGGTCGGCATGGCCAAGACCCATGCCTTCGACCGGCGGCCGCTGGAGCCGATCGCCTCGACGGTGATTCCACCCGGGCACTACTACGTGCAGGGCACAGGGCCCGATTCCTTCGACTCGCGCTACCACGCCAGCGGCCTGGTGCGCGCGGACCAGGTACTGGGCACGGTGCTGCCGCTGTTCTGAGGCATTGTGATGATCCGCACCTTCGTCCCCATGCTGGCCTTGCTGCTTGCGACCGCCGCGCAGGCCCAGCCGGCATCAACCTCGGCCGCGGCACCCACAACCGGCGAGATGCCCATGGCCGACTACCTGGGGCTGCTCGAACAGATCGCCCCGGCCGCGCGCGAAGGTGCACAGGCCTATGCACAGGCGTACGAGCAGCGCTGCCGCCGCGCCCTCACGACGGCGGCCTTGCGCCGGGTCATGTCCAACGGCAGCGGCGATCCGGTCCTGATGGAGATGATCCGGGCGAGCCAGCTGCGCGACGCCAAGGCACTCAGTGCCTTGGCCCAGCGTGTCGATTGTGGAGGCCGTCGATGAGAGCCCTCGCCCTGATGGGCCTGGCCGCGCTCGCGCTGCTGGCCACGGGCGTGGCTCGCGCCGTGGACCTCGGCACGCTCGGCCCCACCCACGGCATCGCTGAGCCGCACCTGCTCGCCGACATCGAGAAGCGCCTGCGCGAGAAGGAGCGCAGCGGCGAGCTGCAACGCCTGATGGACGAAGCGCGGGCACGCGGCATCGACGCGGTGCGCCAGCCCGCGCCAGTCCAGGGACTGCATGCCACCGAAGCGGCTCGGACCTTCTACGTCGACCCGAGCTTCACGTTGGACCGAAACGTTACCGATGCCAGCGGCCGCCTGCTCTTCGCCGCCGGCACGCGCAAGAACCCGCTGGAGGTGGTGTCGCTGTCCACGCGGCTGTTGTTCTTTGATGCGCGCGACCAGCGCCAGGTGACCCAGGCCCGCGGGCTGATGGCCGGCGAAGCGCGCGTCAAGCCCATCCTGACAGGTGGCTCCTACCTGGACCTGATGAGGGCCTGGCGCCGACCGGTCTACTACGACCAGCAGGGCGCACTGACGCGTCGCCTGGGCATCCGGCAGGTTCCCGCCCTGGTGTCGCAGGAAGGCTTGCGCCTGCGCGTGGATGAGTTGGTGACGCGATGAAAACAGCTCTCCACCACCTGCTTCGCATCGCCCGTTGGCTGGCTGCGCTCGCTCTGTTCTCCGTGTCAGGTTGGGCCGCGGCCTCCGACAGCCTGACCTGCACCGGCAAGTTCCCGAACCCGATCACCGACATCTGCTGGAGTTGCATCCTGCCGATCAGCATCGGCAGCGCGACCATCGCCAACTTCGACGGCCAGGAGGACATCCCGAATCCGGCCAGCCCTGTGTGCAGTTGCGGCGTCAACCCGACCATCGGCCTGTCGATCGGCTTCTGGGAACCCGCCCGTCACGTCGAGGCGGTGAGGAAGCCCTTCTGCCTGGCCTCGCTCGGCGGCATCGACCTCGACCCGGGCATTCGCGCGCCATCGGCCGCGCGATTCACGCGGCCCGAAGGCGATGGCGACGGCGGCAGTTTTTACCAGGCTCACTTCTACATCAACCCCGTCTTGTACTGGCTCGAAGTCGTGACCGACTTCCCGTGTCTCGAGCGCGGCTCTTTCGACCTGGCCTACATGACCGAAGTCGATCCACTGTGGAACGACGATGAGATGACGCTGATCCTCAACCCCGAGGCGGTGCTGTTCGCCAACCCGGTTGCGGTCGCCGCCTGCGCCGCCGACTGCGTGGCCGCGACGGCCGGCTTCGGCATCGCCGAGATGTTCTGGTGCGCCGGCTGCCAGGGCGGGATGTACCCGCTGGACGGCCATGTGCCGTACCACATGGGTGGCGTGCGCACCGCCGCCCTGCTGGCCCAGCGCTTGACGGCCAAGATGCACCGCGAGTTGCTGGCCTGGGGCTGGCACGGCCAGGCAGGCTTGTGCGGGCCCTACTTCCTGCCGGCGATGGACAAGACGGCCTACAAGACCCAACTCACCTACCCCATTGCCAACACCGCGAAGGACGGCGGCCGCTGCTGCCAGCCCTTCGGGCGCTCGACCATCGTCTGGGGCGCGGGCAAGGAGTACCCGGTGCGCGGCGAGGACTTCGCGTTCATGTTGTTTCGCAAAAGGAACTGCTGTGTGGGGTACTGAGCTTCATCATCTGGGGTTCGCCGCCGCATTGGCGTTGGCTGCCGCCGCTGCGGTCGCGCAGGCCACGCCGGCCGTCACCGACGCCGACATCGAGCGCGCCAGGCGCTCGCAGCCAACCGTCACCGAGCAGGACATCCAGCGCGCGCGTGAACGAAACCGCATGCCCAGCGACGCCGAGCTGCGCCAGGCCCCAACGCCCTCCACCCCACGCATCGACGCCCTGCCGCAGCCTGTGACCCGGGCACCGGTGGACCTGGACGCGCTGGCGCGCGGCTTCGACGCGACCGCCGGGCAGCCGGCCTTGCACCCGAACCCAGGCCCGACCCTGTTGGTGTTCATCAGCTTCGCGATGCCCGACGCCACGCTGACCCGGCTCGTCGACCAGGCGGCGCGCGCGCAAGCCTCGCTGGTGCTGCGCGGACTGGCCGAGGGCTCGCTGGTGCGCACGGTCGCGCGCGTGCAGCAGTTGATCGGCAGCCGCAAGGTGGCCGTGCAGATCGACCCGCAGGCCTTCGACCGCTATGCGGTCACCCAGACACCGACTTTCGTGCTGGTGCGCGACGGCACCTTGCCGCAGCCCTGCGCCACCGGACTGTGCGTGCCGGGCGACCGCTTCGCGCGGACGGCCGGCGACGTCAGCCTGGATTACGCGCTGACCCACATCCAGCGGTCCGCGCCGGGCTTCTCAAAGGACGCCGGCGGCTTCCTGAAGCGGCTGCACCGTTGAGGAGGCGCGATGTCCATCTTCCGCAAGCTCGTCACCTGGGTCACGCTGGTCTGCTTCGTGACCACGCAGACCGCCGCCGTCGCCGGTCCGCACGAAGAAGGTGTCGCGGCCGGCCAGGCCGCCAACCCCGTCGCACGCGGCAGCGTCACGACGCCCGGCGCCACAGCCGTGGTTCCCGGCTACACGACCACGCCGTCCGAATCGGCCTACTACAGGCAGCCCAACCTCGCGACCCAGGGCAACGCACGGCTGACCCTGTGCGCGACGATGCCCAACGACCCGGTGTGTCAAGCGCAGCGCGGTGCCACGACCTCGGCGAATACGCCGCGCGCCGCGGTGACCGCCAACGACCCTGCCGTGGTGTCCGCACACGACATCATGCGCAGCCCGTCGTTGGCGCTCGACAGCCTGGCCTCGTACTACAGCGGCTGCACCACGGCCACGACAGCGGTGCCGGCTGGCACGCAGGTGCGCAGTTGCCTGCGCTATGAAGGCGTGGGTAACTACCGCTGCATGCGCACCTTGTCGGTCGGCGTCGAGCGCACGACGAACTGCACGCCGGGCGACTGGTTCGCCCACGCCGAGTCCGGCCGCACCGGCCTGGACGCGCAGTGCACACCCGACCGCCCGGAAACCGCGCAGCACTTCCGCGTGACCCAGGATGGTTCGCCGCTGGCCTTCTTCAATGTGGACATGACCACGCCCGTGGTGTTTCCGCAAATGGTCGCCGTGCTGTCGACAGGCTATTCGGTGGACGGTCAGCCGATCACCACCGGCGTCTGGGTGGCCGACAAGTCCTGCGCGGGCAGCACCTGCAGCCTGACCGCGATGATCGCGGCAGACCGGCAGGAGACCTGCACCGGCAATGCCGACTCGGGCTACACCTGCACCACAGTCGAGCCGTTCCTGAAGCGCTACGCCGCCTGCCGCCCCGGCACCCTGAGCGGCGACAACATCCAGGACAGCGTCTGCCAGGGCGACAACGGCTGCACGACCAGCTTGCTGGACGGTGCCAAGTGCTACGCGCCTGCCGGCGGCCCAACGCCTTACGTCGGCTACGACCTGACCGGCACCTACTCGGCCTACTACTGGAACCTCGACGGCAACCGCGCAGTCGTCGGCTGGGACCCGAACCCGGCCTATGGACCGATCCCGACGATGCGGCTCAGCTACACCAAGCCGCAGACCACCATCGCCGAATCCGACCGCTGGGACGATCAGTGCCCGGCCTTGGCGGATGGTGGCCGCTGCACGGTCAACTCGACCGCCGTTTGCGTCGATGGCCCGGCGACCAAGGTGATCGACGGCGTCGCGATCTCCCGGGACTGCTGGCAGTACGAGAGCAGCATGAGCTGCAGCAGCGGTGCGCCGGCCGACCAATGCGCGCCGCTGGTGGCACAAGGCTGCACCGCCACCGGCTCGACCTGCCGCCGCACGAACACCACCACCGGCGCTTGCGAGGTCTATGAGGATGGCTACAGCTGCCCGGTCGCGGCACAGACCGTCACCAGCGCCAGCAACTGCCCTTCCAACGTCTTCTGCTTCCAAGGCAGCTGCTTCGACATCAGCTACACGAACGACGCCGACTTCGGCCGCAGCATGTCGATGCTGGAGGCGGCGCGCGAAGCCGGCATCTACCTCGACACCGACCGCATGCAGATCTTCAAGGGCGAGCCGAACCGCTGCCGCAACCGGCTGCTGAAGAACTGCTGCTACAGCGATGGCGCGGGTGCTGGCATGACCAACCAGAGCCTGTTCGGCACCGGCTCGCGCCTGGTCTACGACGTGCTGATGAACTCGGAGAACCAGCAGTTCATCTACCAGGGCATGTCGGCGCTGCTGATGGGCGGCGGCTTCAGCGGTAGTTTCACGAGCTACGGCGTGACGGTCGCGGTCAACGGCGCAGCGCTACCGGCGGGATCGGTGGCCGTGTACTCCAGCGAGACCCTGGTCGTCGCCTTCGACCCCTGGACACTGGTCATCGCCGTGATCATCTACATCATCATGTCCATGATGTCCTGCAACGAGGACGAGGGCAAGCTGGCCATGAAGGAAGGTGCCCGGCTCTGCCACACGATAGGCACCTGGTGCTCGTCGTGTTTCCGGGTCCTGGGCGTGTGCGTCTCCTGCGTCGAGCACACCACGTCCAAGTGCTGCTTCAACTCGATGCTGGCGCGCATCGTCAACGAACAGGGGCGCGCGCAGGTCGGCAAGGGCTGGGGTGGCGCCGAGAGCCCGGATTGCTCCGGCTTCACGGTGGCGCAGTTGCAGACGCTGGACTTCGCGCGCATGGACCTGTCGGAGTTCTATGCCTCGCTGGTCCCGGTGCTGCCGAACGTCGGCGCGCTGCAGACCAACAGCGCCGGCCGCGTGCCCACCTGCTACTACGGCCAGGGGAGGTGCCAATGAGAACCGTGAGAACCGTGCTTTGCCTGTTGCTGGCCACGCTGCCTTGGCTGCCCGGCAGCGGGTTCGCCGAGCAGCGCCTCACGCGTGTTTCGGTGGCCGACGCCCGCTCGCTGCTGGTCGCGGCAATCGACGCACCCGACGGCCAGGCCCACGGTGTGTTGTCCGGACAGATTGCCGACGCGATCACGCAGCGCTTCAAGGCCACGACGCCGATCTACATCGACGTCACCACCGAACGTCGGTACGCCCAGGCCGGCTGCCGCCGGCTGCAGGCGCGCTTCTGGCAGGACGGCGTGCAACTGCCCGGCCTGGCCGCGCCGCGGCGGCAGACCGTGGACTTCGGCATCAACTACTGCCGCGACGGCCTGCCGCCAAAGTCGTTGCAGGAGGAACGGCCATGACAGCGCGCTCTCTGCTCGCGGCTGTGCTCTGCCTCCTGTCGGCACTCGCCTCGGCCCAGGAAGCGCCGACCCGCTTCTGGGGCGACGCCTGGCGCGGCTGGCACTTTTACGAGGAACCGGAAGTCGAGGCCGAGCGGCGTCTGCTCCCCCCCGCGCCGCCAGCGCCACCCAAGGGCCCTTCCGCGGCGTCCAAGACGCCGCCGTCGACACCGACCAGGCCACCCGAGCTGCTGGAGTTCGAACGCCTGCAGAAGACGCTCGAGGAGGTGCGCAACGTCGCGATCATGCGGCCGAGCGAGGCCAACGTGCGCCGCTACATGGAGCTGGAATCGCAGGTGGTGGCGCGCGCCTCGACCTTTGCGGATGTGGCGCAGCGCGTCGCCTGGTCCACACCGGAGCTCGACCCCACGGTGCAGGGCCGGCCGGTCAATGCCAAGGCGCTGGAGGTGTTCGAGCAGCAGCAGCTTGCCGAGCGCTCACGCACCATCGGCGACCTGGGGCGCGATCACGTGCTGATCTTCTTCTTCCGTGGCGATTGTCCCTACTGCCACGCCTTCGCACCGACGCTGGAAGCCTTCCAGGCCCGCCATGGCATTCGGGTGGAAGCGGTCAGCGTCGATGGCGGCGCCATGCCGGGCTTTGCCGATGCCCGTCGCGACAACGGCATCGCCACGGCATTGAGGGTGACGCAGGTGCCCGCCGTCTACCTCGCCCAGCCCTTCACCGGAAAGATCACCCCCATCGGCTTCGGCGTGCTGTCCGAAGCCCAGTTGCTCGAACGCATCGCCGCCGTCTCGGCCCCCGGCTACGAGGCCATGTTGCCGAGCGCCGTGCGCCAGCTTGCCCGGCCTTGACTGCCCCTCGATTCAGGAGAGTTCCCCATGCCCACGCCTTTGCCGCCGTCCTCTCGGTTCCATGCTTGGCGCCGCACCAGCGTCGCCATCGCTGCCGCCGCCCTGATCCTGCAGCCGCTGTCGCTGCGCGCCGGCGACCTGAACGCCGAGGTGAACACCATGTTCAACAACCTGGGCGCGATCGGCAACTACACGGCGCCGGGAGCGTTCAAGGGGCAGACCTTCAACACCTACACCGGCGGCAGCTTCTTCATGCGCTCACCGAACAAGGTGTACCAGCTCGCGGCCATCCAGTTCCCGAGCGCCAAGGCCGGCTGCGGCGGCATCGACGTGTTCGGTGGCTCCTTCTCGCACATCTCCGCCGAGGAGTTCAAGAACATGCTGCGCAACATCACGGCGGCGCTGCCCGGCATCGCCTTTCAGCTCGCACTGGAGGCGGTCTCGCCGCTGCTGGGCGGGTTGACCAAGTGGGCCAAGGGCCTGGAGACCTGGATCAACAACGCACGCATCAATTCCTGCGAAACCGCCAAGGCCATCGTCAGCACCGCGGCCGAGTCCGCCGGCTACAGCTCGCAAGAGACCTGCGCCGACCTGGCCATCGAGATGGGCTTGGAGAGCGACCGCGACGCCGCGCGACGCCGTTGCGCCACCGACCGGCCGAGCATCCTGGCCTCGGCACGATCGTCGGGCGATGCCAACGTGCGCAACAAGGCACCCTTCGTCGGCAACCTGACCTGGAAGGCGCTGCAGTACACCGGCAGCTACCTGGACGATGCCGAGCGCGAGCTGATCATGAGCATCGTCGGCACCATGATCTTCTACGCCGAGGATGCCAACCGCGACCCGGAACCGATCGCGCCCACCATCAGCTCGATCAGCCAGTTGCTCTACGGCCAGGCCGCCGGTGCGGGCACCAACGTGATCCAGCACCTGCTGCGCTGCAACGACTACACGAACTGCGACGTCGTCACGCTGAACACCGGCTACACGCACACGCCGTTCACCGCGCGGGTCGAGACCATGATGCGTTCCATCGCCGACAAGATCGCCTCCCGCACCGCGATCCCGAACAACTCGGCCGAGGTCGGGTTTGTCAACCAGACCACCGAGCCGGTCTACAAGATGCTGTCGATCGGCGCGACGATCCCCGGCTCCGGCCTGGCCGACAGCCTGATCGGCCAGTACCGCGACGTGATCGCGGCCGACTACGCCTACGTCTTCCTGGAGCGCAACC